>CAMWID010000069.1 GCA_947174235.1 uncultured Porphyromonadaceae bacterium
TGCTTTAAGAGGCTGATATGAAAAATCATCTGTTTTGATTCTGCTATGCACGAATCCTGCTTCTGAACCGAAGTTCCACTCTTGACTGAAAGCCAAAGAACAGACAGCAAGGAATACTACAAGCAGATAATATCTAAGTAGTCTTGCATGAATGAGGGGATTTTATTAATTTTGGAGATAACTACGGAATTTGTAATCCAAACATGGATTTTAATCTTTCCTCGGATTTGGGATTTCGTTAGTCAGGGAATGTCCGTGTCAGTAAAACAGATATTTGATACCGTGATTTTGATTTATAATACAAGAACTAAAGAATAAAGGAATGAAATGTAAACTCATCTTAGCCATGTCTGCTGTCTTCATGGGAGTCACGGCGTTTGCCCAGGGCAGTAAAGTAATTAATGCTGAAATGCCTTCCAAGATTTTGGGCGAGAATAAAACGTATACAATCTATCTCCCTGAGGGATATGACAACGATGACACCCGTTATCCGGTGCTTTATCTTCTCCACGGAGCCTGGGGAAACGATCGGGATTGGACTGAAAAAGGCACCATGCATGAAATCACTGACCTCACAGTCAGAAGTGGAACGGCATTGCCTATGATAGTTGTAATGCCTGACGCCAGGGGGATAGATGAGAATTATGGAGGGGAAAGAATGGGTTATTTCAACGTGCCGGGATGGAACTATGAGGATTATTTCTTCAATGAGCTTATCCCATACATCGATGCAACTTACCGAACCAAGGCAGACAAGACGGGTCGTGCCATAGCCGGACTCTCAATGGGTGGCGGAGGCACTGTGGCTTATGCCCAGAAACATCCGGAATATTTCAGTTCGGCATGTTCTCTTAGCGGACTTGTGGGGCTTTGTGACCAACGTCCTGATGACAACGGCAGCGATTTCTACAAGTCGCTTGCCTTGAATGATCAGGCGAAATATGTGGATAATGCTGATCCGGATACAACGGATGCGCTCAAGACCGTGCGCTGGTATGCCGATTGCGGAGATGACGATTTCCTTGCCGACGCTAATCTTGCTTTCTATACCTCCATGCGTAGAAAGGGGATACCGATTGAATACCGAATGCGCGACGGAGCACACAACTGGACGTATTGGCGTACGGCACTTCCGGATGTCCTCCGGTTCTGCTCAATCTCTTTCAAATGACAAATCTACGGTATTTCTTTACAGAATCGGTATCTCTGAGTATACATGACGTGACCCGGCAGGAGGAATTGGCTTCCTGCCGGGTCGCATCATGAAAACACAGAGACCATAGAATCAATCACGGAGTAATTGGGGATCGCATATGTCGGATCAGGAGTAAGAAATCTATCAATCATGAATCAAATTATGTCATAATTGATATGGTACGTCCTTTCTTGATAAATATTTGTTATTTTTGCAATGAGAAAATCTGACCTGACATGAAACGTAAAATAATATTTCCGTTAACCTTACTTTTAACGGCGTGTCTGGCATACGCCGGAGACATCGCAAGAACCATAAGCCTTAACGCCGGATGGAAATTCAGTCATGGAGATATCGCTAATGCCGAGTCGCCGGACTATGACGACTTCCGGTGGCAGACAATAGACTTGCCTCATGATTTCCAGATTCATCAGCCGTGGGTGGAGCCGTCGCCTGACGAGAAGCCAGATCTAACCAATCAGATGGCAAATGTCACAAGCCGTCTGAGTTCCCGTGGATTTAAGGAAATGGGGCAGGGGTGGTATCGCAAGAGCATCACTCCGGATAATGAGTGGAAAGGGAAAAGGGTGCTCCTTGATTTCGAGGGTATCATGCTTGTCGGAGACGTGTATCTTAACGGACAGATGATAGGGGGTACGGATTACGGGTATCTTGGATTTGAAATCGATATCACGGATAAATTGAAATACGGTGAGCCGAACGTCATAGCTGTGAGGGCAGACACGGGATCACCTGAAAATTCAAGGTGGTATACAGGAGGCGGGCTATATAGGGACGTGAGTATAAATATCACTGATCCTTTACAATATTTCACACGTCATCCGCTCTCAATCACAACGCCTGTAGTTGATCCCAAGAACTCGTCTGTGGTGGTTGATGCCGAGATTGCCACATTTGTTAAGGCAGACAGTATTGCTGTCGGTGTTGATATACTTGACAGAAGTGGAAACAAAATATACAGTAGTGTCAAAAAACATTGGTTGCATCCCCGTCAGCAGATCAGGGAATTCAGGCTTGACAGTGTCTCTTTGAAAGATGTGGAATTGTGGGACTGCGATGATCCCGCGCTATATACAGTCGAGGTGTCTCTTTATCGTCCTGACGGCACAGTGGCGGATAAAGTGAAAGAGCGGTTCGGTATTCGTTCGGTAGAGTTTTCTCCTGAATATGGAATGAAACTCAACGGGAAAAAGGTTTTGCTCAAAGGGATAGCCAACCATCATACGCTCGGGGCGCTTGGGGCCGCGGCATATCCGAGAGCTATGGAGAAAAGGATACAATTGCTGAAAGATTTCGGTTTTAACCATATACGCACCTCCCACAACCCGTACAGCGAATCATTCCTTGACCTGTGCGACGAATATGGCATACTTGTGGTTGATGAGCTGTATGACAAATGGACATCTCAGCATACCGGGGGGAGAACCTCCTGGAGTGAAAGATGGCAAAAGGATGTCCCGGAATGGGTGAAGAGGGACAGGAATCATCCTTCGGTAATATTCTGGAGCCTTGGAAATGAATTGCAATTGATTCCTGACCTTCAGTTTAATGATTGGGGAATAACTCCTTACAAACTTCAGAAAACACTATTGAGACGCTATGATTCCACCCGTCCGGTGACCGTAGCCATGCATCCGAGAGGACGTAACGAGCATACCGATTCCCTCCCTGCCCCTCTTGTTATGGAGACAGATATTGCCGCATATAACTATAGATATATGTATTTCCCCGGTGATTCACGCCGTTTCCCATGGATGATTTTCTATCAGAGCGAGGCAAACACCAGTAATCTCGGACCCAACTATTTTGAAATGGATCTTGACAAAGTCATCGGAATGGCTTATTGGGGAATGATAGACTATCTTGGAGAATCGCTCGGATGGCCTGCCAAGGGATGGGTGCAGGGAGTGTTTGACATATCTTTAAATCCGAAACCTATGGCATATTTCCTGCGCAGTTTTTTCAAACCGGAGGAACCGACAGTATATATAGCCCCTTTTGAAAACACCGGGACAAAGGAATGGAACGGGGTGACGATGGGAGGTAAGAAATTCACAGACAGCTGGAACTTCAATAAAGGGGATGTCATAGATCTGTATACATATACGAATGCCGAAGAGGTGGAACTATTCCTCAACGGAAAAAGTCTCGGCAAACGGAGAAATGAAGTTGAAGACCCTAAGAAACGAAACAGAATAATGTGGAAGGGAATAAAATATCTTCCCGGAAAAATTGAAGCGGTGGCATATAATCCCGGTTATAAAAAACCGGTAGCGAGACATTCCCTTGTGACCCACGGCAAAGCGACAAAATTGAAAGCTGTAGGGGATAATGAAGAGTGGAAAGCTGACGGGTCAGATCTTTTGCATGTCAAGATAGAGGCTCTTGATCGCAACGGCGTTCAGGATAAGTCGGCGGATTCAATGCTTGAATTCAGTGTTGAGGGTAATGCCGATATCGTGGGAGTGATCAATGGAGATATGAGCAGTGAGGAACTGACCGTCGGCGACAGCAGAAGGCTGTTTAACGGTAGTGCCACGGTTATTCTGAGAAGCAGAAAAGATCCGGGAGATGTGATTTTATACATCCGCTCTTCCGGTTTCCCTGAACTTAAACAAGTATTCAAAACGTATTGAAGCGGTTTTCAAAAAATCTTCTCGCTATTTGTCTCGGGAGAATGTGTCAATATGATAAATAAAAGAAAATGAATATAACAAACCTGACATCAAACTTTTTATCATCGTCAGTAGTGGCGGTTTCCTCGGTTCTTGCAATGTGGTTGCCGGTCGGAGTGTCGGCGCAATCGAAATATGATTATGCCAAGCTGCGTATGGAAACACTCGACAGGGGAGTTGTGGCGATAAGAGAATCGGCAGATTCAGTAGTTGTGTCGTGGCGTTATCTTTCGTCAGATCCCGAAAACCAGAAGTTCGACATATATAGGGACGGAAAGAAAATCAACAGTCTGCCTGTTTCCGATGTGACATTCTTCAAGGATGCCCTGAAAAATGGAAAATCTGCGAAATATGAAGTGAAGACATTGAAGGGAGGCCGTTCGGGCAGCTATGAACTTGCGGGAGATTCACCTTTGGGATATATAGACATACCATTGGATAAACCCGATCTCGGGGTAGACCCATATGGCAAGGAATATTTTTATGTCGCCAACGATGCTTCCGTGGGAGATGTGGACGGGGACGGTCAATACGAAATATTTTTGAAGTGGGATCCGACAAATTCTCATGACAATGCCCACGACGGATTTACCGGTCCTACATTGATCGACTGTTACAGACTTGACGGCACGAAACTGTGGCGGATTGATTTAGGTGAAAATATCCGGTCAGGTGCACATTATACCCAGTTCCTTGTGGCGGATTTTGATGGAGACGGTTGTGCTGAGCTTATCTGCAAGACAGCTGACGGGACACAAGATGGAGTCGGGAAAGTGATCGGAGACCGCAGGGCTGATTTCCGAAACATGAAAGGTCGCATTATTGCCGGTCCGGAGTATCTCACTGTTTTCAACGGGAAGACAGGGGAGGCGATGAAAACCGTGAAATATTATCCCGAAAGAGGAGAGCTGAAAGACTGGGGCGACAGTTATGCCAATAGGTCGGAACGTTATCTTGCCGCTACCGCTTATCTTGACGGAAAGCATCCGTCGGCAGTGATGTGCAGGGGGTACTATGCGAAGAGTGTGTTGGCGGCATATGATTGGGATGGAAAAGATTTGAAAGTAAGATGGATTTTCGACAGCACCGCTCCAGGATGCGAAGGTTATGGAGGACAGGGGAACCATAATTTGCGGGTCGCGGATGTGGATGGAGATGGATGCGACGAGATAATTTATGGTCAGATGGCAGTAGATAACGATGGCAAAGGGCTGTATACTACCGGCATGTATCATGGAGATGCGATACATCTTGTTTCTGATGTCCATAACGGGAAATACTATGTGTGGTGTTGCCATGAAAATAAAAAAGACGGCACGACACTGCGCGATGCCGCAACCGGAGAGGTCATACTTCAATATCCCAGCAACAAGGATATCGGTCGTTGTATGGCGGCGGATATAGATGCCGGACATCCCGGTGTGGAATTATGGTCGCCCAATACCGGAGGCGTGAGGGCTTTCGACGGTACTCTTATTTCTCCGGAAATGGAATTTAAAAGCGAGGTCACCGCAGGGGTTCCGGTGAATATGGCTGTCTGGTGGGACGGCGATCTCCTTCGCGAGCTGTTGGATAAGAATGAGGTAAGCAAATATAATCCTGTCACGGGAGAATGTGATGTGTTGCAGAGATTTGATGGGTGTATGTGGAATAACGGCACCAAGGCGAATCCATGTCTTCAGGGTGATATCATAGGAGACTGGCGGGAAGAAGTATTGATGCGCACGGAAGACAGCAGACATCTTCGTCTGTATGTCTCCACTCTTCCTACGGAATACAGGTTTCATACTTTTCTTGAGGATCCGGCATATCGCCATAGCCTCGCGAATCAGAACATAGCCTACAACCAGCCTACTCAACCCGGGTTCTATTTCGGACCGGAATTGAAAGGTAAAAAGTTTCGAGGCACATTGATAAAAAAGTGATATGAAACTGTCAAGGATAATATCTCTGATATTCGGGATGATGGCTTGTAATATTGCCGCCGGTCAGTATAGCGTCAGCGTCGCGTCTCCTGTGGAGGATGTCAACGGAGTTACGGACAATACTCCCGATAGCATCGGCAAAGCACGGACGGCACGTCCCGTTGCCGGCTCAACAAGAATAGGCACTAACCCCGTACTTTTTCTTGTTGGAAATTCCACAATGCGTACCGGCACCTTGGGCAACGGCGACAACGGTCAGTGGGGCTGGGGATATTTTATGTCAGAATTTTTTGACCTGTCAAGAATCAGTGTCGAGAATCATGCTCTCGGTGGGATGA
This sequence comes from uncultured Porphyromonadaceae bacterium, assembly GCA_947174235.1. GTDB lineage: Bacteria > Bacteroidota > Bacteroidia > Bacteroidales > Muribaculaceae > Lepagella. The sequence continues at coordinate 6,155 of CAMWID010000069.1, forward strand.
GCAGCCGGACATTCTATAAGCATTTATGGAAAGATGTAGAGAAAGGGATAAGAGCCGGGGACTGGGTCATAATTGAATTGGGACATAATGACAACGGACCATATGACAGCGGACGGGCGAGGGCTTCGATTCCGGGAATAGGAACAGAAAGCCTGGAGGTCACAATCAAGGAGACCGGAGAGAAAGACACAGTTTATTCTTATGGTGAATACATGCGTAGATTCGTGCATGACGTGAAAGCGCGGGGCGCATTTCCTATATTGTTTTCTCTCACTCCGAGAAATGCATGGACAGACAAAGACAGCACTAAAATAGCCCGTGTCGACAAGACTTTCGGATTGTGGGCGAAGCAAGTGGCTGAATCGGAAAACATACCATTCGTAGACCTGAATGACATAACGGCAAAAAAATATGAAAGGTTTGGCAAAGATAAGGTCAAGACGATGTTTTATCTTGACCGCATACACACGTCAGAATTCGGTGCGAGAGAAAATGCGCGGTCAGCGGTGGAAGGGATATTGTCACTTTCCGGGATTGATCTGAAAAACTATATTTTACCGGAGGATCCTGATCCGCTCACAGGCTCATCCCGGAAAGGAGATGGTCCTGTAGTCTTTACCATCGGCGACAGCACTGTCAAGAACGAAGACAGCGGAGACGACAGTATGTGGGGATGGGGCAGTGTGCTCGCGGAATGTTTTGATACAACAGCGCTGAGTATAGAGAATCATGCCATGGCGGGACGGAGCGCCAGAACATTCCTTGACGAGGGGAGATGGGATAAAGTGTATAATGCATTGCGTCCCGGAGACTTTGTCATAATGCAGTTCGGTCACAACGACGGAGGAGATATCAATGTGGGAAAAGCGCGGGGAGAGCTGCACGGATCCGGACCAGAGAGCAAGGTTTTCAGGATGGAGAAAACCGGAAAGAACAAGGTGGTGTATACCTATGGCTGGTATTTGCGCAAGTTCATAATGGATGCGAAAGAGAAAGGTGCCATACCTATTGTCTTGAGCCATACTCCAAGGAACAAATGGAAAGAGGGTAAAATTGAAAGCAATGCCGGCGATTTCGGATTGTGGGCACGACAGGCGGCGTTGGAAGGAGGAGCGTATTTTATAGATTTGAACAGCATATCGGGTAAGAAACTACAGGCTTTGGGAGAAGGAAATACGTCATCATTTTTCAAAAATGATCACACCCATTCGTCAAAGAAGGGGGCAAGGATGAATGCGGAGTCCATTGCCGAAGGTATCGCCGGTCTGGATTGTGACCTTAAGAAATATCTTAAATCTAAACATTATTCGTTTGATCTGAATGATAATATTCCCGAATATAATGAATATGACGGATATGGATATGATTTTAATACGTCCTGTTCCGACAGCGGTCAGGATCCATATTACTTTTCAGTGAGAGTCCCTGACGGAAATTATCTTGTGACTGTGTCTCTCGGCAGCAAGAAACGAAAATCAGAAACAACAGTGAGAGCTGAGAGCAGACGGGTTATGCTTGACAATATTGAACTGGAGAAAGGGGAAAGAAAAAAATATTCATTTATAGTCAATAAGAAAAGTCCGGCAATCAGTCTTAAGGACTCCGTTAAAATAAATCCGAGAGAAATCGGAACTCCGACATGGGACGACCGGCTTACTCTTGAAATCACCGGGAAATCACCTGCTGTGGAATGTATCAGTATACGTCCCGTAGAGGAATCCGACAGTGTCACGACCATATTCCTGTGCGGCGACAGTACTGTCGTGGATCAGGTCTATGAACCGTGGACAAGCTGGGGACAGATAATTCCCGCATATTTTAATGAAAAGATTTCAATAGCGAACAATGCGGAAAGTGGGGAAAGCGCGTCATCATTTCTCGCATCAGGCAGGCTGGACAAGGTGCTTTCCATGGCAAAACCGGGAGATTGGATTATCGTGGAATTCGGACATAATGACCAAAAGGAAAAAGGCGCGGGTAAGGGTGCGTTTTATAATTTCTCCACCAACCTGAAAATTTTTGTCGACAAGGCACGCTACGCGGGTCTTAATCCATTGTTTGTGACCCCGACCGCCCGCAGGTTCTTCAACGTGGACGGAACTGTCAAAGATACACATCTTGGTTATCCTGACGCAATGCGGGAGGTAGCAAAAAGGGAAAAGGTGCCTGTGATAGACCTGAATGAAATGACCAAAACTCTATATATGGCATTGGGTGAGGATGGCTCGAAGAAAGCGTTTGTACATTATCCTGCCGATACATATCCGGGTCAGAATTCCGCTTTGGCAGACAATACCCATTTCAATGCATACGGTGCCACACAGGTGGCGAAATGTGTTGTGGAAGGGATTTCTCAATGTGTGCCGGAACTTGCAAAATATTTGAAGGGAATTATTCAATATTCTCCGGAACATCCGGATACGGCGGAATCATTTTATTGGAGGGAAGGAATCTCGTCACTTGTGGAGAAGCCATATGGAAATTAGGGGAGTGGCGTATTGGAACTATGGAATATTAATCATGAAAACGATATAATTATGAAGAAATATATGACAATTCTTTTTGCCGTGGCGTTTATGTGTGGATGCACCGGCAATAAGATGCAGACTGATGAAGAGATAAATGATTCCACATCTCCGTTGCATTTGTTGAAACCAGATTACAAGACCCCCTATGGGGAACTTCATCCGGATTCTGTCAAAGCGGATGTCGCCAGAGTGTTTGAATATATAAACGGAGCCACCCCTGCGAAAGTGGTTGATGAAAAAAAGAATGAAGTAGATACAGATACTGCTCTCCCGGACAGTGCCCGGCTCAATCAGGGGACTTTCCGTCTTACGAGCTACGAATGGGCGGTGACGTATATGGCTCTGATGGATGCCGCTAAGATATTAAATGACAAAAGATACAGTGAATACGTGTCGGATCGGATTAAATATCTTGCTAAAGTGGCTCCCGCTTTCGAGGAGCTGCATAAACGCACCGGGCGCCACGACGGACAGATGAGACAAGTGATAGCTCCAGCCTCGCTCGACGATGCCGGAGCCATGTCGGGGGCATTTATGCTGGCTTCCTTGAATGATTCCACCATAGATGTGGAGGAAATAATAGAACGTTACTATTCGGTTGTGGATAGTGTGACATTGCGGTTGCCGGACGGGACCATAGCGAGAAACCGCCCGCATCACAATTCCGTATGGCTTGACGACATGTTTATGGCTCTCCCGGCAATGGCAGCGAGATCTAAATACACAGGAGATTCGAAATATCTTGATGACGCAGCCAAAACCGCATGTGGATTCTTCAGAAGAATGTGGATCCCGGAAAAGCAATTGTTTCGCCACGGTTATGTGGAAGGGCTCGGGACACAACCGGAGATGGCATGGGGAAGAGCCAACGGCTGGTCATTGTTGACAATGTGCCGTCTTCTTGATGAATTGCCGGAAAACCATCCCTACAGACCTGAGATCCTTGAAATGTATAAGAAGCATGTAAAGGGACTCGCAGACCGCCAGAACAGGGATGGATTCTGGCATCAGTTGCTTGACAGGAATGATTCATACCCTGAGACTTCCGCCACGGCGATATTCGCTTATGGCATTGCCCACGGAGTGAATGAAGGATGGCTTGATGCAGTCACTTATGGACCGGTTGCCCAGCTCGCCTGGGAAGCTGTCTCGACGAAGATCAATGAGAGGGGAGAGGTGGAGGATGTCTGTGTCGGGACAGGTATGGGTTTTGACCATGCGTATTATTATTATCGCCCGGTAAGTACAAAAGCTGCCCACGGATATGGAGTCGTGATCTGGGCGGGAGCGGAGATTGTAAAAATGCTTGAGAGTAGTTATCCGAGAGTCAACGACAGTGCTGTCCATTATTATAACAAAGATCCCCATGCTTCGACTCCGATATTTTCGCTTGATGAAAGCGGAGAGGCGATAGAAATCAAACATTAAATTTAAATCAACCCGTATGTCAAGATTTGTTTTAACCTTTCTTCTGTCGTGGTCTTTCTTGATCGTGTCGGCTGATACAGACGCATATATAAAGCTTTATGATCATCATGGGAAGCATCCGAGGGTAGTGTCTGTCTCATATCCCGGAGATACCGATCCGCTTGATATGTATAACAGTATCTATGGGCATGGAGCTGTTATTGAAAATCCATGGGTGGCATTCAGGGTCTATATCGACAACAGGCAGAGTCTTGACCTGTATGTGAAGCAGAAGCCACAGATCGAACTGGATATTACCGGATTTTATACCACATCCGAACAACTTTCAAAGGGCTACGGCAGGGATGTGCTATGGGCTGGACAGAGTGTCGCCGCAGGCTCATTCCGCGGATGGCGGAAACGTTCTCCAGTCACGATCGATACTGTTGCGGAAAGGAGGCAGACGGTCATATCACCGTCATGTGTCGAGGTGTTTGACAGGGAATGGCAATATAACGGACACAAGATAGATATGATTCAGAAATATAGTATGAAAGGAGATTCACGCGACTTATGGGTGGAGATCTCATTGAGCGGATATGACGATGCGGATCTGTTTTGCACCGGTATACAGAAACTTGAGTCTGACAATGACGGATTCATTCTTCCAGAAGGAATTGCCGCCTCATGGGGGAGCAATATACCTGACAAGGCTGCTCCGGATCTTGTGGAGCAGGTTGGTCTTTCTATTTTTGTAGATCCGGAATATATTGTCGATATTGTTGAAGATGACCTTAATTACATATTTGTAGTAAGACCCGACAGCGATGGCAAGATACGTTACAGAGTGACGGCTGCCGGTGACCGTGAGATAGACGGGTTTAAGACAGCTTCCGGATGGTTCGGATACGTGATGTCGCAAAAAAGAGTGAATCCTTAGGGCGCGAAATTCTAAGGAACGCTAAAAACTGAGAGAAAGGTCAGTTGCCGAATGAAAGCCTTACTCCCAAATTCAGATTGAAATTCAGAGGCTTCTCTTTGTATATGGTTTTTAAGGAAGATCCATCGTCAAAATAATATCCTGCCCCCGGCTCGGCGTATATCCCCAGAAGGGAGTTTATATTGAACTGCAGACCAGTGGAAAGGTTGACGGACCACTGGAAGGGATGATCTTCCACATCGGCTGAACTTTTACCGGTAGAATTTCCGTTGAGGATATATGATTGAGAGTATGAACCCGCCACACATTTTTCTATCATCGGTCCGGCGGATGCATATATATCAAACCCTTTCCACGATACGATGTTGACTTTAAGGTTCAATGGGATTCCGACATAATGCAGCGACTGTCTGCCTTTAAGATAATGGGATTCGCTTCCCTGATATATGTCGGAAGTCAGATTTGTATATACCACGCCAGACTCTATCCCTATCCTCTCGTTGAGACGAAAGGCTAAAGATACTCCCGCCTTTATGGGGAGATGGTGTTTCACATCGTCTGTGACTTCGAGTCCCTGATTATAGGTGAGAATACCAAGCAGAGGACTATCATTCCATTTGCTGTTTTCAGGTCCGGCAACAGAGACGCTTGCCGTGGATATTGATTTCCGGTTGATCTCGGATCCGGTTCCTGCCGTTGAGAAAACGCCTACAGATACTTTCTGCCGTTGTCTTCCTGAAATGTCAGCTATGGCGCGGTTCCTGCCGTAGTCATGTCGTCCGATGTCATAAGGTTTGGTTCTGAATAAGTTTGCGGAGTCGGAATAGGAATGACAGTTTTCACTTGCATTTGTTTTCAAGTCAGTGTTCCCCGCATCAGTCTTGTCTTCTGTTACGGAGTTTGGTTTCTTTTCGGTATCTTCATATGCGCAATGATGATCGGGGGTTGGCGGTATACTGTGGACAATCGTATGTTTACCTGAGGTTGCATATGCAATTGTTGCGGATGGATCAGTATTATCTATTATAAAATTCTCACATTCATCATCCGGATCAACGGTTTTGTCTGTTGTTGCCGTATCGTTTTCCGCGATAAGATCTGATCGGCTTTGCAGGCTGTAAAGGGGCAGGAGTTCTATGACACAGATGACGAGAGCGGCAATGGCAGCTGCCGATGCCGCCAGTCTGTATAGATTACTGAATACAGACTTGCCGGAACGTCGGTTGTATTCATAATCTGTTTTTTCTATTTGCGAACAGATATCCTCCCATAAATTTTGTGGACTGTCAGTCTCAAAATCAGTCATTTTGTCATGTATGTCTTTAAGCCAGTCGTTCTTCATAAATGCAAGGAATAATTATTAATGTAATTTCTGATTTTTTCAGCCAATATCGCTTTCGCCCGGTGTAGCTGCGATGCCGAGGTGCTTTCTTTTATACCAAGCAATGCAGCGATTTCCTTATGGCTTTTTCCCTCGATTACATATAGATTGAATATTGTGCGGTATCCGTCAGGGAGTTCTCTGATCAGCTTGTATATTATCGGTGGAGGTATATTCTCGGACTCGGGAATGTCATCGGCAATCTCGGTTTCATCGTTTTTCAGTTCTGTAAAATTAAATTGGCAGTTCTGTTTTACAGATTTAATGGTTTCGTTAAGCACGATTTTGGTCATCCATCCCTTGAGAGATCCTTTTCCCCGGTATTGAAAATTTTTTATGGAAGAGAAAATTTTAAGGAAAGAATCCTGCATCACATCCCTTACATTGTCTTCATCCGGAATGTATCTGCCGCATATTGCTGTCAGGTATCTGACATAACGGCAATAAAGATCCTGCATGGCGTTTCTGTCGCCACGTTTGATAAGGTCAAGCAGCCGTTCCTCTCTGTCAGAATCATTCCAATCCATTTCGGAGATGACAAGTTAAACAGGAGAGCCGGGAACCGCCGCCTGCAATTGAGATGAGCGGTTCCCGGATCGATTATCCGAAGATTAATAGAAATATCGCAAAATCAATTCACGCACCCGTTGTATCGTGCGCCCTCGAGATTCCCCGCAGGTTTGCCGGAGGGGATATAGAGATCAAATTCAGTTGATTTGTCTCCGGAAAACGATTTCCAATTAAGTTTAATTTTAACATTGTTGTCTTCGGAAAGGGGAAGATTTTTCAGGTTGAACGCAATCAGAGCGTCACCCATTTCCCCGCCAAGGTCTCCATTGGCATCATGTCGCAATTCAAGTTCATATGGATTTTCAGGATTTACGTTGGTAAGGATGTTGACATTATGTTTCACATTCCCGTATCCCCACAATGTGCGGAAGCGCATGGTGAGGTATCCGTCTTCAGCGACGGTCAGCCAGTCATTGACTATTTCGATCGGATCATGACCATATCTGGAATCATTCTCTTCACCCAGATCAGGAACCGGATCTTTTGTGCGGATGCTGTCTATCCAGTTGACATTTACGTTGATTATACCCTCTGTAGCACTTGCGACAGTCTCGGAATAGTTGACAAGAGCACGCACCTCCTTTTTCCCGAATGGAGATTTTGTCAGGTTTGTGGGCTGAAGTACGGTCTTGTTGTCCAGCTGCATAATAAACTGGTCGCCGTCATTTACAGGCTTTACAGTCACTACGGCACTGGGAAGCAACAGTTCCTGATTGTCATTGTCGAAATCGGAACAGGACTGAAACAGAGATACGGTCGCCAAAAGGCATACCGACAGAATTGAAAATCTGAATTTCTTCATTTCATGAATTATTAAGCTGATTTAAACAGTTTTTTAGGTTGGATTGTATACCATCAGAGAATGTCGTCAGACACGATTCTGACTATATCCTATCTATTAAATCACATAACCTGAAAAATCTTGCATGTAATTGTAAAAATTTTTTGAAAATTTTTTATCTTTGTGAGATAAACTAAAACTTGACGGTATGTATAATGATTCTACCTATATAAGGTTTGATTGGGCGATGAAGCATATGCTTCGTGACAAGGCGAATTTTGATATACTTGAGGGCTTCCTGACGGTGCTTCTTGGGGAGGAGGTAAGAATAGTGGAGCTTCTTGAGAGCGAAAGTAATCAGGATAGCGATTCAGATAAATTCAACAGGGTTGACATCAAGGCAAAGAACTCCCATGGGCATATAATACTCATAGAGGTTCAGCTCAGTCGTCAGCTCTATTATCTTCAGAGGATCCTATATGGCACATGTAAGGCAATCACGGAACATATCAGTATGGGAGATAATTACGACCAGATAAAAAAGGTGTATTCCATAAGTTTATTATATTGTGACTATGGAAGAGGAGATGATTATGTTTACCATGGTGAGACGCGGTTCAAAGGGATACATACCGGCAATGAGTTGTATGTCAATACAAAGGAGGAAGGAGTTATAGTCACACATCGACCCAAAGAAGTTTTTCCGGAGTATTATCTGGTAAGGGTAAACTCGTATGACAAGATACCGGAATCTCCGTTGGATGAATGGATGGATTATCTGAAAACAGGTAAGGTCAAAGAGAACACACGCACTCCCGGTCTGCGCGGTGTTATGGAGAAGTTGAAGTATATGTCAATGTCTCCAAAGGAAAAGAGGGCATACGAAGCCCACATAGACAATATCAGGGTTCAGGATGATGTGCTGAACACGGCTCGAGAGGAAGGCTTGAGTGAGGGACGAGCGGAAGGACGAGCGGAAGGACGTGCGGAGGGACGTGCGGAGAGTATCAGAGAGATTGCTGTCAAGCTGATATCGATGGGGTTGGACAATGATTTGGTAAGAAATGCCACGGCTCTTTCCGATAGTGAGATTGATGAAATCAGGAAATCCTTGTAAAGATGCAATTTCTCATCATTTCCCTGTTGGTAATGAAGCGTGCGGGTGTGCAATCGGGTTCCTGTTTGAACAGTCTGATAAAGTGATCGGTTGACATGCAAGTCTCACGAACAAACTCATTGATCCGTATCAACCTTTCTCTCTTATCAATAAGTTTCAGAGCATTTACAATGAATGCGCACACATCTTAGATAATAGTGCTTGAAGTTGCGGTACGAATTGAAAGTCGGGATGGCTTTGAACCACGGAGAGGAATTTGGAGATGGAAATGACTGATGAGAGAATCAAAAACAGTCGGAAATTATGAAAGAAAGGAAAGCGCTTTTCAAATAGCCGAAAAGCTTTAATAAATTCAAATTGCATAAAAAGTCAAAACGGCTTCGGATATAATCAATAATATATTCGGATATAATCAATAATAAAAATGAGAAAGACAATATTGTTTGTAAGTATGTTTTTGTCAAGTGTTCTTACTTCGCACGGACAGTCTAAGGTGGAGATGTTGCTTTGGGATGAAAACCCGTCTGACACCACCGCTGCAAAGACGGCTGCAATAAGGGCTACGGATTTCACTAAGGATCCGGCGATAACAGTATATGTACCCAAGGATCCAAATGGAAAGGCGATAATCATGTGTCCCGGAGGTGGATATGTATGGGAGGCTACCGGTCATGAGGGTCACGACATGGCAGAGTGGTTTAACCGTCAGGGAATCACGTATATAGTGCTTAAATACCGATTGCCGAAAGGTGACAGCGAAGTTCCTTTGTCTGATGCGGAACAGGCTATGAGGCTTGTGCGTGAGCATGCCGGGGAATGGGGTGTGGATCCTTCCAAGGTGGGGATAATGGGAGCATCGGCAGGCGGTCATCTTGCTTCGACACTTGCCACGCATTACAGCAGCAATGCCACACGTCCCGATTTCCAGATACTGTTCTATCCTGTTGTCACCATGGATCCAAATTATACACACATGGGGTCTCACGACTATTTGCTTGGTCCTGATCCGAGTAAGGAACTTGAAAATAAATATTCGAATGAACTGCAAGTCACCGGCGACACTCCCAAGGCATTTATAATGTTGTCGTCAGACGATACCATAGTGCCGGTTGCCAACGGCATCAACTATTATATGGCTCTTCTGAAAAATAATGTCAGTGCCACTTTACACGCATATCCGTCCGGTGGACACGGCTGGGGCTACGGAGACGCATTCCAATATAAAGACCAATGGACATCCGAACTTGAAAAATGGCTGAGAGAAGAAATCTGAATTATATATAAGGTGTCGAATTATATAAGGAATCTATAAGAATGGGGCTGTGTCAAAATAGGCGCAGCCTCTTTTTGTAACCTGTTGAAAAAACA
>CAMWID010000070.1 GCA_947174235.1 uncultured Porphyromonadaceae bacterium
CATCACGACCGAACGGTAAGGTGTGCCGTCTTTGACACGCTTCTGAAGCCACATCGTGTTGTCGCGCCTCATGAAAGCACAGTCTCCGGGATGCAGTATGGTCTTACGCCCGCTGTCGGTAATTTCCAGTTCGCCCGAATGAATATATATCAGGGTATGTTCACGGTTGCAGTGGGCACATCCCCGGTCATCCGTGAAATAACTCGCTATAAAGGTGTTTGAGCAATCAAACACTTCCAATTTTTCCATATCAGTCTGAGTTTAGGCTGCAAAGATAGCTAATAAAATATCCAATTGCTTTGTTGTGCGGTTCATTTTTTTTGAGGAAACTATGAGAATTTGACATTTCTCGTTTCACCTGTTGCTGATTGTATGGTAATGCCGGTTTAATTTGTCGCTATCCCACATCATTCCCTGTCGAGGGCGGTAGATTCGGATTTGAGCCGCCTCGGTTTGTTCTTTTTGTTATGAGAATGCTGTTAACAACGAATACAAGGCGGAATATATGTGAGCCTCACGAGGCTGTCTGTAAAAAGGAGGTTCATAAGTATCGCCGCACCGAGGGGGAAAGTGCTGTTGGCGTAAGCTTTATCATGATACGCAGGCATCTCTTTTTCAATATAGTTGATATAAGAACATTATTGAAATTAGTGTGACCGTATACAATGGATTTTCTCAGGTTTTGTATTTGAATATATGTGGTTTATTTATAGTCGTTTTGTGTGCTTCCGTTTCTTTTAAAAAGATAATGTCATAAACCATGTATGCAAATTGTCGTACAATTCAGTGAATTAATTTTATAAACTTACTTATTTTTTATAATTTTGCATAAGAATGGAGGCATTCCTTGTCTGTTTTAGGCAGACGGCTGTATCAGCCGCGTGCAAGTTATGGCAGAACTCGGGATGCACGCCTGTAAAAACTCAAACTTACTTTCCATGACAGTTACTGAAAGATTCCTTGGATACGTCGCGTTTGACACACAGAGCGACGAACTTACGAATATGACCCCGTCCACACCCGGGCAGATGATCTTTGCGGAGCATCTCAAGAAAGAGCTTGAAGATATGGGTCTTGAAGACATAACACTTGACAGCAACGGCTATCTTATGGCTACGCTTCCCGCCAATTGCGACAAAGATGTGCCGGTTATCGGGTTTATAGCCCATCTCGATACATCTCCCGATATGAGCGGCAAACATGTTAAGCCCCGTATTGTCAATAAATATGACGGGGAGGATATCCTTCTTAACAGCGCGGAAAACATCGTGCTGTCGCCAAAAGAATTTCCGGAACTGCTGAATTATGTCGGACAGGATCTGATTGTGACAGACGGCACCACGCTCCTCGGGGCCGATGACAAGGCGGGTATTGCTGAAATCATCACTGCGGTGGCTTACCTTCAGGCACATCCCGAGATCAAGCATGGCAAGATCCGTATCGCGTTTAATCCGGACGAGGAGATAGGGCAGGGCGCCCATAAATTCGATGTGGAGAGATTCGGGGCTGAGTTTGCATACACCATGGACGGCGGCGCGGTCGGAGAACTTGAATACGAGAATTTCAATGCGGCAAGTGCAAAGGTCACGATAAAGGGACGCAATGTGCATCCCGGGAGCGCCAAGCACAAGATGATAAATTCAATGCGTGTCGCCACCCAGTTCATAGTCATGCTTCCTCGCTGGGAGACTCCTGAACATACGGAAGGATATGAAGGATTTTATCATCTTGTGGGGATTGAAGGTACGGTAGAGAAGACCGTGCTTACATATATCATCCGTGATCATGACCGTGCCCGTTTCGAGAGCCGCAAGAAGGAGATAGAGCATCTTGTCCGCAAGACCAACATGGAGTTCCCGGGTTGCGCCTCGGTAGAGATCCGTGATCAGTATTACAACATGCGTGAAAAAATCGAGCCTGTGATGCACGTGGTCCGTCTCGCGGAAAAAGCTATGGAGGAAGCCGGGGTTACCCCCAAGGTGCAGCCTATCAGAGGCGGTACAGACGGGGCGCAGCTCTCATTCAAGGGTCTTCCGTGTCCCAATATTTTTGCCGGAGGCGAGAATTTCCACGGTCGTTACGAGTTTGTGGCGATACCGTCGATGGAGAAAGCCACTGATGTGATAGTCAATATTTGTCGTCTTGCCGCAGAGTGAACAGATTTAACAGACCTCTTCTGATAGTAATCACAGGGCCGACAGCCTCCGGGAAGTCGGCCCTTGCCGTCAGTCTTGCTCTCCGTCTTGGCGCGGAAGTCATATCTTCAGACAGCCGGCAGATATATCATGGCATCCCCATAGTCACGGCTACTCCTACCCCGGAGGAAATGTGCGGGGTCACGCACCATCTCATTGACGTGTTGCCTCTCGATGCATATTACAGTGCGAGCGAATTTGAACAGGATGCCCTGCGCATAGCCCGGCGGCAATTCGAGGAATGCGGGGTGGCGGTAGTTTGCGGGGGATCAATGATGTATGTTGACGCGTTGTGCAACGGTATAGATGATCTTCCTACCGTTCCAGAAGAGATCCGGTCCGGACTTATGGAAGAATGGAAAGAGAAAGGGGACGCATGGCTTCTTGAGAGGCTTGCTCTGCTTGACTCCGCGCATTATGCAAATGTTGACAAAAAAAATATGAAAAGGGTGTTTCATGCCGTCGAGATAAGCATGACAGCCGGAGTTCCTTACAGTTCTCTTGTCACAGGGAAGAAGAAAGAGCGGGATTTCAACATATTGAAGATATGTCTTGACGGCGCGAGGGAGAAACTGTTTGCCAGAATAAATTCAAGGGTGGATAAAATGGTGGAAATCGGATTGGAAGAAGAGGCGAGGGGAGTGTATCATCTTCGCCACCTCAACTCATTGAACACTGTAGGTCTAAAAGAGATGTTCGCATGGTTTGACGGAGTGTTCACCAAAGATGAGGCGATCTCGCGGATCAAAAAAAACACCCGCGTCTATGCCAAAAAACAGCTTACATGGTATAAGCGTGATCCTGACATGATGCGGCTTGATTTTGAAGACGGGATAGAATGTAATACCGAAAAGATAATCACTCTTGCCGGACGTTATCCGGGGAATATGTCCTGACTTTTGTCTCCGGGAATGAGTTTCCCCTTAGAAGTCATAACCGAGAGTGAAAGTCCAGGTTTTGTTTTTACCACCCTCATACGGGGCTTTCCATACATTACATCCTCCCGCCATATAGTGTATGGCAAAAGAATAATGGTCGTCAAGCATTATTCCGGTTCCTATTTTCAGACCGAAATCCGTGAAATTGCTTTTTGCTGTATCAATCGTTACGGGCATGGAGGGAGATGTTTGATTGATCACCTCAATCTTGTCGGAATCTGTGGAATGGAGTTTGAACTGCATATATGGTCCCGCCTCGACAAGCCATTTGAGATTGTCAGCGATATTGAACCTGAAGGAAAGCATGACCGGAATGGTAAAATTATATGTGCGGGTGTGTCCCATCTGAGAGAAACTGTCTTTCTCATTCTGTTGGTTGATATAATCCTGCACATAGGAATAGTTGCCTGACCTTGATTCGAAGAAGAATCCCGGTTGTAATGAGAAAAACTCCTTCATGTTGAGGTTGAGTACAATTCCCGCGTCAACACCGGTGCCCCAGCTGTTGACATTGTATGTCTGGAAATAATCTTTGCTGAAAGTGCGGTTTGAGGCGTTCACTCCGAGACGTATGCCGAGGTTGAAAAGCTGTTCCGCAGGTTCTGTGGATACGAGGTCGGATGCGGACATAGCCGATGATCCTGCCGCGATAGCGATGAATGATAAGAAATGTCGGATATTCATATGTTTGACATTTAAGTTGAGTCAGTACCGGTCTGCGTGCCTGTAGGCGATTCAAAAAGGGAAAGTGGTATGCCGCAGACGGGGTAGATGATGCAAATTTAGGGAAAAATATTCAGATTTAAAATTTATTGTCTAATTTTGCAAAAAAATCGGAATTAAAAGGAAAAAGTTCGGACAACTTCATTTCCTGACATCGAAGTTCGGACAACTTCATTCATAGATTATCCATTAATACTTTATTTTATGGCGGCAAAGAAAATAAACGGTTTGATGACCAATGCCAAAGATTATGTTGTCATAATCCTCGGTCTGAGTCTGTACGCCCTCGGGTTCACTGCATTCATTCTTCCCCACGGCATCGTTATTGGCGGTCTTTCGGGTGTTGGCACGCTTGTATATTTCGCGACGGGCGGGGCAATACCTGTGGCTGTGACCCAATATGCGTGCAATCTTATATTGCTTACGATAGCTTACCGGCTTGTGGGAAAGACTTTCGTGATGCGTACGATTTTCGGAGCGACGGTCATCTCGCTCGCTATCGGTGTGCTTGAGAACATATTCATGGGAATAGGGCATCCCATCATAGCCGACATATCCATGAGCGCGATATTGGGAGCCATACTTTGCGGACTCGGGGTAGGGATAGTGTTTGTGCACAACGGATCGTCGGGAGGCACGGATATTGTCGCCGCCATGGTTTCAAAAGTGAGCAATGTAAGCATCGGAAGGACTATGATCTTCACAGACTTCCTGATAGTGTCTTGTTCGATATTCCTGCCGTTTGAAGGCACGTTCGCCGACAGGCTCAATGTCAAGGTGCCTCTGATAGTCTACGGACTGGTGGTGACATTCGTCCTGGCATATATGACCGACATGGTGATCAATACCAACCGTCAGGCTACCCAATTTGTCATCTTCTCCCGTAAATGGGCTGAGATTGCTGACAAAATCAACAGGGAGGCACACCGCGGAGTTACAGTCATGGATGCTACCGGATGGTATTCCAAGCAGGAAGTCAAGGTGCTTATGGTATGGTGCCGGAAAATAGAAAGCGTGACTATTTTCAGGATTGTCAAGGCTATCGACGACAATGCGTTTATCTCCCAGGCGAATGTCAACGGGGTCTATGGGAAGGGTTTTGACACAATGCGGGTGAAGATGAAGAAAAATCCAACCGAAATACCGCTCGGGGACAAGGAAAACAAATCGCTTGTCTGATATCCTGACACTGAAGGTATCCTCATGTGAGAATGATGAACGACCCGGACCGAGGCATTAAATGCCTGCGGCCCGGGTCTCGAGTTATGTAAGCCGGAAAAATCTTGTCGATCCTAAACGTCGGTGTTGACGTTATATACCTCCCTCAGCATGTCGCTTATTGAATCTTTGTTGTGGAGGGAGACATCGCCGTGGGTAAGCAAGAGGAGCTTCACCGGTTTCTGACCTTCACTGTATGGTGGCTGGGTATAGTCAAATTCGTCTCTGACGCGGAAGCCGTTTCTTTCATAAAATTTGATCCTTCTCTGTGCCTCCGGGGTCACGGGTGGTTCCGCCTCAAGCAGTACGTTGGCGCTGACAGTTTCAAAGAGGTGATGGAGCATCTTGGTACCGATGTTCCTGCCTCGTTTCTCGGGTTCCACGGCAAAGTGTTCGATATATGTGTATCCTTCGAAATTCCAGTAAGACAGAAATCCGAGGAATAGATTTCCGTCTTTGACGGCGAAAGCATGGAACTTTCCACCTTTCATTTTTATGAAATTGGCGAGATGTTCCTCGTCTTTATATTGTCTCCTTTCGTCAGGGGGGAAGGAACTGTTGTATAGTTTTAGAAAAGATGGATAATCCTCCATTTTCAGATCTACGAACTCCATAATATATAATTTAATTTTATAAGATTCTATCCGGATCAATTCTGAATCCTTTCGCAGGCTCTACGACCGATCTTTTTGAATTTTCCATCGGTAATGTGTTTTCCGGCGAAAGATCCCTTTCCCTTTTTCCGGTATCAAAATCAAATTGATAATTGATAGAGGCAAAAAAGGAAAAGTTCAGACTGTTCCCATTATAATAAACAAGCGAAACGTGTCATTGTTGTATTGTCTTTGCAATGTCGGGTGGGTCATGACGTGAAAATTGCAGGAAAGACCGCCGGGAGATACCAATGGGTGTGAAAAAATAAACAATAGATATAGAAGAGACAGTAAAAATGGCTAAATTTGCATAAAATTTACTTACCGCATAAGGGAATATAATAATATGGAAAAAGACAAGAAAGTAGTGCTCAGCGGCATCCGCTCTACCGGAAACCTTCATCTGGGCAACTATTATGGCGCTTTGAGCAAATTTGTGAGAATGCAGGATGATTATGACTGCCGGTTTTTTATAGCCGACCTTCATGCCCTGACCACAAATCCTGATCCGAAGATGCTCCATGAAAGCGTGAAAGAGATAATCGCGGAATATCTTGCGGCAGGGCTTGATCCCGAAAAAAATATACTGTATGTGCAGAGCGACATCCCGGAGATCTCAGAGATGTATCTTCTTCTCAACATGCACGTGGGTATTGGGGAGCTTATGCGCACGGCATCCTTCAAAGACAAGGCGAGGAAAGCGCTCGGAATCACGTCAGACAGCGACGAAATAGAGAAGGAGATCATAGGCAACCAGACAAACCAGCGTGTCAACGCGGGGCTTCTGACGTATCCGACGCTCATGGCGGTAGACATCCTGATACATCATGCCGATTATGTGCCTGTGGGGAAAGACCAGGAGCAGCATCTGGAACTGACGCGCCGTTTCGCGCGCCGTTTCAATTCTTTCTACAAGACTGAATATTTCGGAGAGCCTGTCAACTTTAATTTCGGCGGAGGCGCCGTGAAAGTTCCCGGGCTTGACGGCTCCGGCAAGATGGGCAAGAGCGAGGGCAACTGTATCTATCTTATCGATGATGAGAAGACGCTGCGCAAGAAAGTTATGCGCGCCGTCACCGATGAGGGTCCGAAGGTTCCCGATTCTCCGGTAAGCCAGCCTGTGGAAAACCTCTTCACTCTGCTTGATCTTGTATCAGGCAAGGAAGTCGCCGATCATTACCGCAAGGCTTATGCCGATTGCTCCATCCGTTACGGCGATATGAAGAAGCAGCTTGCCGAAGACATCCTGAAGGTGACTCTTCCCATCAGGGAGCGTATCCTTGATATCCGCAGCAACGACGAGTATCTGTCAAAAGTAGTAAGGAACGGGGCTGAGCGTGCCCGTGCCTATGCCGCCGACACCCTCCGCGATGTCCGTGAGATAATGGGCATACGCAAGATATGATCTGCAGAGGGCAAGATGGTTCTTAACTGGATCTGGATAGCGTTTTTTGTCATCGCGTTTGCGATGGCGGCAGGACGCACCGTGATATATGGTGACCTGGAAGTATGGAGCGACATTATGAACAGCTCCTTCTCCCAGGCCGCTTTCGCATTTGAGATTTCACTTGGATTGACCGGGGTGCTCACGCTCTGGCTCGGAATAATGAAGATCGGCGAGAGGGGAGGGGTGATAGAATTTTTCGGCAGACTGATAAGTCCGTTCTTCTCCCGCCTGTTTCCCGGTATTCCGAAAGGGCACCCGGCGATGGGGGCGATATTCATGAATATATCCGCCAACATGCTCGGGCTTGACAACGCCGCGACTCCCATGGGGTTGCGTGCCATGCAGGAGATGCAGTCGCTCAACGACAGGAAGGACACAGCCACTGATGCCATGATCATGTTCCTTGTGCTCAATTCTTCCGGATTGTGCCTCATCCCTATAAGCATAATGATGTATAGGGCGCAGGGCGGGGCGGCGAATCCGACTGATATATTTATACCGATCCTGATAGCCACCGCCGTAGCCACGATAGTGGGGCTGACGGCATTATGTGTCAGGCAGCGGATCAGGATGGACAGGATTATCTGGAGCTGGCTTGCCGGTATAGGAGCGGTCGTGGCGTTGGCGGTATGGTTTTTCTCCTCTTTGCCTGCCGACAGGATGGAGCTTTATTCCACGTTTGCCGCCAACGTGATTCTTTTCTCGGTGATCATAGCGTTTATTATGGCGGGAATAAGGAGGAAGATCAATGTCTACGACACCTTTATCGAGGGGGCGAAGGAGGGATTCAGGACGGCGGTGATGATAATTCCGTATCTTGTGGCGATCCTTGTGGCGATCGGGATGTTCCGTGCTTCCGGGGCTCTCGATCTCTTTACCTCATGGGTAGAGGCGGGAGTGGGCGCGCTCGGTTTTGACACTCGCTGGGTAGGGGCATTGCCCACAATGCTCATGAAGCCTTTGAGCGGCAGCGGATCCTGTGCGATGATGCTTGACGTGATGAAAGAGAACGGGGCTGACGCTTTCGTAAGCCGTGTGGCGGCAGCCGTGAGAGGATCTACCGACACCACATTCTATATCCTTGCAGTGTATTTCGGCAGTGTGGGTGTCGTCAAGACCCGATATGCCGCAGGATATGCATTGCTTGCAGATTTTACAGGCGCGGTTGCCGCAGTTGTCGTGGCATATTTCTTTTTCGGGTGAAGACGGTCAGAGGAATACTCTGAATATTGTAAAACCTGAAAAAGGAAAGAAAAGTTGCGAAAAATAAAAAATATTTAAAATTTTTAAGCAAATAATTTGCAGTATTGAAATAAATAGGCTAACTTAGCGGTGTGGAATTAAAGAAGATATGACGGTAAAACCGTCTCAATATATCAACGACCTTACATCATGGATAACAACCGGTGCCGGCCCCTGCGAAGGATCCCGGCACCGATTCTTTTTCATGATAGCCACGGATGGAATATTACATCCGTGGGGGAATGTCTCTGAAAATAAAAAAGGTACCCTGGATTTGGGTACCTTTTTTATTTTCAGGGATTAGAGCGAGTCTGCTGAAGTTTCAGGGCGCGTGGCAGATATGCTCTTAGCCGGGAAGTCACGCCTGTGCGAGGGCTGCGATCGCTGCTTTCACAGCTGCAATCTTCTCAAGAGCGTCGCTCTCTTTCTTCTTTTCAAGGGCTACAACCTTCTCGGGAGCGTTGGCGACAAACTTCTCATTTGAAAGTTTCTTGCGTACAGAGTCAAGGAACTTCTCGTGGTATTCAAGATCCGCGTTGAGCTTGCGGAGCTCCTCCTCCACATCAATGTTCGACGCCACAGGGATGCTGTATTCTGTAGATGCCACTATAAATGAAGCGGCGGCAGCCGGTTTCTCCTCAACCTCGCGGATGTCGGAAAGATTGCCCATCTTCTCGAGAATGCTGTCGAGGCTTCCGTTGTGCGGACCCTTTATGAGGAGCTCGAGCGGGTCACGCTGCGGAATCTGTTTCTGTTTGCGGATTGTCCTTATGCCGGCGATCACCTCCTTCAGATGGTCGAAGCGGCTGATCGCTTCCTCGTCATATCCCTCCGCCTTCGGAAGCTGTGCGGTCATGATGCTCTCTCCGTAATCGCGTTCTGTGAGATGCTGCCAGAGTTCCTCGGTGATGAACGGCATGAAAGGATGGAGAAGGCGCAGGAGGGTATCGAAAAATCCGAGTGTGCTGTCATATGTCTTTCCGTCGACGGGGGAGCCGTAAGCGGGTTTGATCACTTCGAGATACCACGATGAGAATTCGTCCCAGAAGAGCTTGTAGATCGCCATGAGGGCTTCCGAGATCCTGAACTTGCCCATAAGGTCTTCCACCTCGATGAGGGTACGGTTCATTTCAGCCTCAAACCATTCTATGCCTCTTGCGGAAGCCTCGGGCTGTGGTTTTTCCCTGTCTACCTGCCAGCCTTTCACGAGTCTGAAGGCGTTCCAGATCTTGTTGCAGAAATTGCGGCCCTGTTCGCAGAGAGAGTCGTCATACATTATGTCGTGTCCTGCGGGAGCCGCGAGCATTATACCCATGCGGACTCCGTCGGCTCCGAATTTATCGATAAGCTCGAGAGGGTCGGGAGAATTGCCGAGCGATTTCGACATCTTTCTGCCGATCTTGTCGCGCACGATGCCGGTGAAATATACGTTGCTGAACGGTTTGTCGTTGCAGAACGCGTATCCGGCGATTATCATCCTTGCCACCCAGAAGAAAATGATGTCGGGACCTGTCACAAGGTCGGTCGTGGGGTAGTAGTATTTGAAATCCTCGTTGTCGGGATCAAGGATACCGTTGAAAAGGGAGATGGGCCAGAGCCATGACGAGAACCATGTGTCAAGGCAGTCGGGATCCCTCTTGAGGTCGGACAGGGTGAGCTCCGGATTCCCGGATTTCTCGATTGCTTTCAGCAGAGCCTCCTCTTCGGTCTCCGCCACCACGAATCCTCCGGAGGGGAGATACCAAGCCGGGATCTGATGTCCCCACCAGAGCTGACGGGATATGCACCAGTCCTTGATGTTGGTCATCCAGTATCTGTAGGTGTTTT
Organism: uncultured Porphyromonadaceae bacterium; assembly: GCA_947174235.1. GTDB lineage: Bacteria > Bacteroidota > Bacteroidia > Bacteroidales > Muribaculaceae > Lepagella. The sequence continues at coordinate 10,244 of CAMWID010000070.1, forward strand.
TATATTTGGCGGGAACAAACTTTATATAGTCCGTCTCTACCGCCTCGAGGGCGGGAACGGCGAGATCCAGCATCTTTACGAACCACTGCATCGAGAGCTTCGGTTCGATCACGGCGTCGGTGCGTTCGGAATGTCCTACCTTGTTGACATAATCCTCCACTTTTTCTACAAGCCCCGCCTTTTCGAGATCTTCCATGATCTGTTTGCGGACATCGAAACGGTCCATTCCGACGTACATTCCTCCGGCTTCGGAGATAGTTCCGTTGTCGTTGAAAATGTCGATAGATTCGAGACCGTATTTGTCGCCGAGCATATAGTCATTGACATCATGGGCGGGAGTGACTTTCAGACATCCTGTTCCGAAATCCATTTCCACATACTCGTCCATTATGATAGGCACGGATCTTCCGACCATAGGGACGATCACACGTTTCCCCTTCAGCCATTCATAGCGGGTGTCGTTTGGATTGACGCACACGGCGGTGTCACCGAGTATGGTCTCCGGACGAGTGGTGGCTACGACGATATATTTTCCGTCCTCACCCTCCACCATATATCTGAGATGGTATAGTTTGCTCTGTTCCTCCTTATATATCACCTCCTCGTCGGAGAGGGCTGTAAGGGCTTTCGGGTCCCAGTTGACCATTCTCACGCCACGGTAGATAAGTCCGCGGTTGTAAAGATCGCAGAACACTCTCATCACGCTCTTCGAGCGGGTCTCGTCCATTGTGAAAGCCGTGCGTTCCCAGTCGCATGAGGCACCCAGCTTGCGGAGCTGGCTGAGGATTATGCCGCCGTACTTGTGGGTCCAGTCCCATGCGTGAGAAAGGAATTCCTCGCGGGAGAGGTCGGTTTTCTGTATCCCTTCCTGCGCGAGCTTTGCTACGACCTTTGCTTCGGTAGAGATAGCGGCATGGTCGGTGCCCGGCACCCAAAGGGCGTTTTTCCCTTGCATTCGAGCTCGGCGCACCAGGATGTCCTGGATGGTGTTGTTAAGCATGTGTCCCATATGTAGCACGCCGGTCACGTTTGGCGGGGGGATCACGATGCAGAAAGGTTCGCGGTTGTCAGGCTCCGAATGAAACAGACCGTGCTCCATCCAGTATGCGTACCATTTGTCTTCAACCTCCGAAGGGTTGTATTTCGTAGCTAATTCACTCATGATGAGATAAAATATATGCTTAGGGGTGGTTTTCCAAAATTTGTCCTGAAGATATGTAGAGAGATAACTGTGACATCATTTGGATCACCACTGAATTATTTGATTGTTATCAGTTAAAAAATATATCTGTTTTAAGGGTCGGTTACGAAAGTCAATCCCCTTGCTCAGACTGCAAAATTACAAAATAAAATCAAGACCGACAACTGGTTTTTAGTCGTCGTTGGTTTATTCAACCCGGGGGAAATCTCACACGGAGGCGCAGAGGGCTCGCGGAGGAATTTTTTTGGAGGGGGAGTTCTTACGTGACGTTTTTTTACGGAAACAGGGTGGCATACCGTCTTTCGACGCGGTATGCCACCCTGTTAATCATTCATCATCCTCTGCGAGTCCTCCGCGGCTTTGCGGGAGATTTTGTCGCTGTCGGATTGGTTACGGGATTATTCAGCCGTATCCCGGCGAGCGTGTGGGTTGACAGAACAGAAGAGCAAAAGTACAGAAGTTAGCCTGTCATTATTGGCAAACAATAGATCTGTGATCCTTTCCATTTCCATTTCCGTGTGTCTTGATACAACTTGGCTCATGAATGTAGATTCTATGGGGATTCCCCGATTGTATTGCAATTGTCGAAAAGATTCCATGGAACCTTGTTTTTGATGCACCAGGACTTGATGCTGATGTTTCGGGGCAAACCCTAAGCCTTATAGCGGACGTAGAAGTTTTTCAATTGAAAATCGGCGAAGACCTCTGAAAATTACTCAATCTGAGCCAATTGAAAATAGATGAAGACTTATGAAAACAACTCAATTTGAATGAGAGCCTTCGTTATTGTACATAATCATTGGTTTTGATTCTACAGCCGCGAAGTTATGAATTCATTTTCGGTTATGCCCTATACCATGTAGGACGTTAACCTGACAATACGATATTTGAGTAGCTAACATACAGTCAAAGAAATACCATTAATTAGCTAAAGCTCAATAATTCTATGCGTATTATCATCAATCAATTGATCTAACACAGAAGCTACAGTTGCAGCATTAAGAGATACTGATTTATAGCAAGCTTGATAAAGTTGCTTTAAAGAAACAACTTGTTTTGACATGCTCTTTAAACGTTTCTTTTTACTGCTTTCAGATGTCCATATTACTTTTACTTTTGGGTTTCCGGGATAATTTTTTCCTTCGTATTCCCAGACACTAAAATTTTCGAGGAAACAGAATTTTGCCATAGCAAAGTGTTCCTCGCCAGCATTTGTCGTGGTTCTTAAATCGAAGCTATAAGTTTTTTCAGGATCCCCAACCCTTGAAATGGGTACAGGCATACGTTTTTTGACTTTTGACAGATTCTCCATCGTATCCAATGCCTTTCTCAACTCACCCATATAGTACGGAGTATCAATATCATCATGCGAAAAAGGATTAAGAATCCTTTGCCTGTCGCCATCAATGGAAGGAAATAGGTCCGGAAAATTCTTATTTTTTCTTTCCTTATCAAACTCTGAAATAAAATTTGAAAGAGAAGGATCTGTCAATTCTCCCGTATTGCGGTCAATAGCATACTGATAGTTTGTCCCAAGAAGTTCTTTAAGCTTAGCTTCACAACATTGTCGGAGCGCATTGGCACACTCAGGAACTCTGAAAGAATGGAAATGAGCCCTGGCACGATCAAGATAATCCTTTTTTTCCGAGAAAAAGGACTCAGTTCCACCATCTTCAGATTCCTTTACAAACATTTCGCAAGCATACCAGTCTTTATTCCAAATTCCATAATCGTCAGGATCTCCTGCAGAATTTTTCGTACCTTCTTTTCTTATGACAAACTGGCGTACCATATTGAAAATGCTGCGGTCGTGAGTCAATATGAATAACTGATGTTGTTTGGCATGCTCAAGAATCATAGGTAAAACTATCTGACGCAAAGACATGTCAAGACTAATCAACAAATCGTCGAACACAAGAATTCCACCTCCTTGATTTAACGGGCTTCGCTGGTTGATGATAGCAAGTCTGATGGCAAGAGCCATACTTGTAATTTTCGCCTCGTTGAAAAAAGACTTTGGATGAGTGATATGATTCCTGTTGATGACCTTATAGCCTGTCATTTCCGCATGAAGCAATAATTTAGGGAAAATCAAAGCTCCATCGTTATTGTATTTAAGAGATGCCGGATGATAAACAGGATGAATAATTACGTCGACATGAAATTTATCCCGCAACCTGAGATTAGCTTCCGATATTATGGAATTGATCTCGTTTTTAAGCAATCTATTGAAGCTATCTAATTGCCGTTTAAATATTTTACACTCATCTGTTCTTTGATCAATAGTATGTATTTTATGTCTATACTTAGGAAGATTAGCAATCTCTCGGTTTAACCAGTCAAGCCAGCTCGCAGCATTTGCATCATGAGAATCACTTCCATCAAGATTAATTCTTGTCTCGGTAAAAGATAAAAATGGGAGAATCTGCTTCAGGAATATGTCAAAGACCTCATTCTCCTCACTGTTTTTGAAATCAAAGAGCGAAGATAAAAATTTATAATTGAGAAAATCGCTTCCAAATGCAGTAGCATTCATGAATTCTTTCGACGACGGGTTGGAGATATAACAGGTCTCGTTTCCATCTGTCAGAATATTCTCAGTGCCTCTGCCATCTTCAAAACATAATGAAACATAAGACTTTTCGGCTATATCCGAACAACGGTTTCTAAGATTTTCAGGATGATGAGGCAAAAAATATTTTTTAGCTTGATCTTCAGTTTTGGTTATTGCCTGAAAATGAGTGTACAGACTCCAATATATAGAACTTTTACCGGCACCATTTTCCCCATATAATATCACATTCTTCCCATTTGGCTGAAGAATGAACTCTTTCTGAAAGAATTTAAAGTTCTTAATCTTTATATATTTGAGTTTCCACGACATTATTAAACAATATTAAAAAAGAGCAAGATATCCAATCACTTCATGTTCATATATTCCATATTGATTAATTGTTCAATTTTGAGTCTGAACTGGCTACTGAAATATTTCATCTTGTTGACATTGGTACGTAATTCATTATTTGTTGTCAGGACATGTTTAATGACATCAACTACCATATTTTTAACATTTTCTTCTGTTGTAGGTCCCAACTCAGCCATTATCTTAGTCCATGGATACAATATTTCAATACCGGCATTTTCAAACTCATCCGGGATAATAATTTCCATCAATCCATAATAACCTAAAAGCGTAAAGAAATTACCGGCTGTCTGAAGCATTGACTCAGATATTTCCGAATCATCCTTCAGCATTTGAATAGCTCCCACTTTCATAAGCATTATTAGCTCTAATGCTAATAATTTGATGGAATCTTTTGAGCTGGAGTTATCAAGGTATGGAATAATCGCATTTTCCAATGATTGTTTGGTAATAACCCCTGAAAAAGCTAAGAAGTCATAATTCAATAATTCAGCGAATCCCCATGGAGAATCCAACCATAATGCGATATATAAAAAAAGATTGTCATCTGTCAATATGCAGTAATCACCAGACAATGATTTTTCATACATCAATAAATTTTCAAGTTTACCATTAATCTTTCTTGATATTCCAACAATTCGATGGGAAGAAAGGATATCATTATGCACCTGTGTTTTCTTCTGTAGAGAGTTTTTTGTAAGAATCTCTACATTTGGATAGTCTTTTAGGAACACAAAATTAGGACGAACCACACTAAAAAAATGTGGCTTATATTCCTTATCTATCTGTGACTCCAAAGTTATCATTTATATTTTAAGGTTCATAATTTAGAACTTAACTATAAAACGAATTCAAACAAAAAAATATTGTCACATCAATGCAAAAAGAGAGAACGTATCTTAACCATAAATGATAATTTGATCTACTGATGACTTAGACACCAATCAATTACAATAGTGCAGGAACCTTGTTTTTGGTGCACCATGACTTGATGCTGATGATTCGGGGCAAACCCTAAGCCTTATAGCGGACGTAGAAGTTTTTAATTGAAAATCGGCGAAGACCTTTGAAAATTACCCAATATGAGCCAATTGAAAAAAGATGAAGACTTATGAAAACAACTCAATCTGAATGAAAGCCTTCGTTGCTGTACATAATCATTGGTTTTGATTCTACAGCCGCGAAGTTATGAATTATATTCAATCTAATACCCTGTTGGACGCTAACAAAACAAAAAAATCCCGAAGCTGATACAAATCAAACTTCGGGATCTTTCCGATTGAGAACGGGTAACGGACAACAGACAACGGACAACGCGTCCAACGCGTCCAACGCCAAAATCACCGGTTCCTGTACATGTCGTCGTAGTAACG
>CAMWID010000071.1 GCA_947174235.1 uncultured Porphyromonadaceae bacterium
CATCCGGAAAGAAACCTGCATCCAGGCAAATTCACATTTTCACATCTCCGGCAACCGATTTGCCTTCCTTTTTCTGAAGCGCCTGCGTGGGTAGAGGATCGTCAGGATCCGAGATCTTGACTTTCATTTTAGTCCAAAGGGCATTAGGGATATTTTTCCATACCCCGGCAAGAAGATTCCAGCGCCAATCTATGACTGCGACCCGTTCTTTTCTCACTATCGCTTTTATTATCAATGGCAGCACATGCTCCACAGTCATCTCCATAGGAAATTTTTTATCATCCGGCACCAAGGGCGTACGCACCCATCCGGGACGTATGTCTGTGAATGAAATACCCGAACCCTCGGCATTTGACAATTGTTCAAGCGCGTCAAGATACCATTGCCCGAACTTTTTTGAAGACGAATAGGCGGAAAGCCGTCCTATTCCTTTTGTCCCCGCCACCGAAGTTATCGCCGCTATCTGACCTCGCTTGCCGTTATCCCGGAAATAACGGTAGGCACAACATATCATCCTTGCAAATCCTGCGGCGTTCGTATTGATTATATCCACCTCTCTCTCGGGATCAAGATAAAGATTTTCATAACCTATACCCGCCACATGGAAATATATGTCCATGCCTCCCATGTTGTTTATCAGAGCAGACATACGTTCTTTGGCATCGGGTTTGGTGACATCTATGACCATATACTCCACATTTTGCGGATATTTCTCTTTTAATCCTTCCATAGGTGCCGCATGCCTTGCCGCTATCCCTACCTTGACTCCTCTTGACGCCAAAGCTTCCGCGACAGCATAGCCGATGCCGGAAGACGCACCCATTATCAAAACTTTTTTCATAACTTATCCTTATTAATATTATAGACGTTCTTTCATCCGCATCTCCTTATGGAGACGAAACTTTAAAAGAAGGTTCTGTATTATATAACAATCCAATAATATCTTATGTTATTTTCTTTCTTGACCGGACTTTTGTTATTAACTTTGCCATCGCAATACCTCAACAGGAATTTTGCAACCAAATTTAATCCAAAATCCGGAATCTGATATTCAAAACCAATCATTATGTCAGCATTTAACCCTCAAAAGATAGAATCCGACCGCCGTTTACTGGAACTTTTGTCTCAGAATTTCGGCAATATCTCGGCGGCGGCTACTGAAATAATCAATCTTGAGGCAATCCTGAATCTCCCTAAAGGCACCGAACACTTCATCGCCGACATCCATGGGGAGGCAGACGCGTTCCGGCATATTCTGAAAAACGCCTCCGGGAATATCAAAAGGAAAGTAAACGAGCTATTCTCCACAAGTATGAGAGAGGAAGACATAAGGCAGCTGTGCTCGCTTATATATTATCCCGGAAGGAAACTCGCGCTTGTCAGAAATACAGAACGGGATATAGAGAATTTCTATAAAATTACACTCCACCAGCTCATAAAGGTGCTTCAGGAAGTGTCGTCCAAATATTCAAGATCAAAAGTAAGGAAGAGTCTGCCCAAAGAATTTGCCTACATTATCGAGGAACTTCTGCATGAGTCTCCATTTGAAGAAAACAAGCAACTGTATTACAACAGAATAATTGAAACAATAATTTCTACCGGTCAGGCAGAGGAATGTATCCGCGCAATTTCTTATGTGATACAGAGGCTGAGTATTGACCACCTGCACCTGCTTGGCGACATATATGACAGGGGGGACGGCGCACACATCGTGATGGATACACTCATGCGATATAAGGATCTTGACATCCAATGGGGAAATCATGACGTGCTATGGATGGGAGCGGCGTGCGGCAACGAATGCTGCATTGCGAATGTCCTGAGAATATCTCTGCGATATGGAAATATGGCTACCCTTGAAGACGGATATGGCATAAATCTCGTGCCTCTTGCAACATTCGCAATGGAGACTTATGGAGATGACGAATGTAAGGTATTTATGCCAAAAGGTGATTCTGACAACGCGCTTTCCGATAAAAACAGGAGTCTTATCGCAAAAATGCATAAAGCCATATCAATAATCCAGTTCAAACTTGAAGGTCAGATGATAGCGAGGCATCCGGAATGGAAAATGGACGACAGACGCCTTCTTCATCAGATCGACCATGACAACGGCACCGTTTCTATCGGCGGAGAATGGTTCCCTCTATCCGACACGAATTTCCCCACCTTAGACTCCAAAGATCCGTATCTCCTTTCTCATGAAGAGAGTTTGCTGATGGAGAAGCTTGTACATTCTTTTTCCGTAAGCGATAAACTCAAACAGCATATCAATGTGTTTTTCTCTCATGGAAGTCTTTATTCCGTGTCAAACTCCAATCTTCTTTTCCACGCTTCCATTCCTTTGAATGCCGACGGGTCTTTAAAACCGGTGGAGGTGAACGGAAAGCCATATGAAGGACCAGAACTTCTTATGCAGATAGAGATGATGTTGAGATCGGCATACAATGCCGACACTCCGGAAGAGGAAAAGGCTAACGCACGTGACTATTATTTTTATGCATGGTGCGGACCTGACTCCCCTCTTTTCGACAAATCAAAAATGGCTACGTTCGAACGTTATCTTATAGCCGACAAGAAGACACACCATGAGGAAAAGGGATTCTATTATCACTTGAGAGGGAACGAGGAAGTATGCGACAGAATTCTGGACGCGTTCGGAGTCTCCGGGGAACATCGCCACATCATCAACGGTCATGTCCCGGTAAAGGCGGGTGACGGAGAAAACCCTGTAAAGGCAAACGGCAAGCTTATGGTGATCGACGGGGGCTTCTCCAAGGCATATCATTCCACGACCGGCATCGCGGGATATACGCTGGTGTATCATAGCCGTGGATTTGAACTCGTACAGCATGAGCCTTTCACTTCGGCTGACGAAGCCGTGAAAAACGGCACGGATATTATATCTACAAACCGCCTCGTGGAATTAAGCTCACACCGCGTCAGGGTAAGGGACACAGACAGGGGAAAAGAACTTATGGGACAGATCCAGGAACTCAGGGAACTTTTATACGCCTATAGGCACGGTCTTATAAAAGAACGGAAATAACACCAACCAAGTCCTTTACAAGAAAGACGCGCCGCCGTTTCGGAAGCGCGTCTTTCTTATATAGTCATATTTGTCGTTGTCTATTGGTCGGAACTTTCTGCAAATTCCATGAGATATGCCTTGATGAAGGCATCAATATCCCCGTCCATTACTCCGTTAACGTCTGATGTCTGGTAATTGGTCCGGTGATCCTTCACCCGGCGATCGTCAAACACGTAACTGCGTATCTGGCTTCCCCATTCGATTTTTTTCTTGCCCGCCTCAATCTTAGCCTGCTCCTCCATACGGTGGTTGAGTTCCTTCTCATACAGGATCGACTTAAGTTGCCGCATGGCGTTTTCCTTGTTCTTCGGCTGGTCGCGGGTTTCGGTATTCTCTATCAGGATCTCTTCCTCCTCACCGGTATAAGGGTCTTTATATTGGTAACGCAGACGCACTCCGGATTCAACCTTGTTGACGTTCTGACCGCCGGCGCCTCCCGAACGGAACGTATCCCATGACACCCTTGCTGTCTCTACATTGATTTCGATCGTATCGTCAACAAGCGGAGTGACGAACACTGACGCGAACGATGTCATCCTCTTTCCCTGTGCGTTGTACGGACTTACCCTGACAAGACGGTGCACTCCGTTCTCACTTTTTAAAAAGCCATATGCATAATCGCCCTCTATATTGATCGTCACAGACTTTATCCCTGCGTCATCGCCTTCAAGAAGCTGGGCGATAGATGTCTTGTATCCGTGTTTTTCCGCATAACGGAGATAAAGGCGCATAAGCATCTGCGCCCAGTCCTGACTCTCCGTGCCGCCGGCTCCGGAGTTTATCTTGAGCACTACCCCAAGCTTGTCTTCCTCCCTGCGCAACATGTTGCGCAGTTCCAGTTTCTCCAACGAGTCTATTACTCCCGCATATTGGGCATCCACCTCGTCTTCGGTGACAAGCTCCTCTTTCACAAAATCAAAAGCCAGCTGCAACTCCTCAACTTGCTTCTCCAGTTCCGTGTAAGAGTCAATCCAGAAATGGAGTTCCTTGATTTTTTTCATCTGGGCTTCCGCTTTCTCCCGATCTTCCCAAAAGTCAGCCACATGAGTGCGGAGTTCCTCTTCCTCCACCTCTATCTTTTTGCTGTCTATGTCAAGATATCTTTTGAGCGCCGCCTGTCTTTCGGCAGCTTCCTTAAGTTGTTCTTGTGTTATCATATTCAGTCAGTTCCTGTTTATCTGTGTCCAAAAAACCATCCTTCCACTGCGGGCAAGGCATACTTTATTACGCGTCCCGCACCAGAAAATCAGTAAGAATACATCGCCTCGATCTCTTTGGCATAGCGCTTTGCCACCACCGGACGGCGCACCTTCATTGTATTGGTGACTTCCCCGTGCATGATCGAGAAATGGTTGGGCAGAAGTGTGATCCGTTTTATCTTCTCATACTCAGCCACTCCCTGCTGGATGCCGTTGATCTGATCCATGACAAAAGACACCACTCTTTCATCGGATACAAATTTCATGGTGTCGGAATAATCTATTCCCTTTTCTTCAGCCCATCTGCGCAATTGGGAAAGATTGGGGACGATCAACGCCGTCACAAATTTGCGACGGTCTCCTATCACAGCCACCTCGTCGATATATTTGTTCTCCGCAAGTCGGCTCTCCAGCATCTGTGGGGCGATATATTTTCCGTTCGATGTCTTGAAAAGATCCTTTACCCTTTCTGTAAGCACCAGCGCGCCACCTCTCGTGAAATATCCTGCGTCGCCAGTCCGGAAATAACCGTCTTCTGTAAATGCCTTGGCATTCGCCTCTGGATTTTTATAATAACCCGGAGTGACTGTATCTCCCTTAACAAGGATCTCCCCGTTTTTGTCTATTTTCACCTGGAGTCCCGGCAACGGGATACCTACGGTACCTATCTCATACCCGGTTTCCGGATAGAAACTCACGGTCGCAGTGGTTTCACTCAGTCCGTAGCCGATAACCACCTCTATCCCTACGGAACGCAAAAACTCAACAATCTTGTCGCTCAGCGGGGCACCTGCCGTAGGAAACATGTTGGGATTTGGAATCCCGATGGCGTTCTTCAACTTCTGAAATATGTTCTTGTTCCAGAAGCTGTATTCCTTTTCGAGAAGGAACGGAACTTTCCTGCCAAGCCGAACATAATCAAGATTCCTTTTCTTTCCACATTTCACAGCCCTGTTGACCATGACACGTTGCATGCGGCTCATGCCGGCTATCTTTTCTTTCACTCCGGCATAGACCTTTTCCCAGAATCGGGGCACGCAACACATAAGGTTGGGATGAACGCTGTGGATCGTGTCCTGGATAAGACGCGGATCATAGTTGACGGCAATCGCTATCCCTTGGCTGAGACAATAGAAACACCATGCCTTTTCGAGGATATGGCTCATCGGGAGAAACGCCATCGAAAGATCCGTGTCCTTGATACGGGTCAGAAGCCTTGCATGCGCCTCTATCGCCGCGTCGTAATTCGCATGATTGATGACCACCCCCTTTGGTTCTCCGGTCGTGCCTGACGTGTAGATGAGCGTGGCCATATCTTCCGGGAGTCCGCGCGACATTCTTGCCTCTACCTCGGCACCCACTTCTGCGGAAGCCTCCATGCCAAGACGTACGAAATCATCCCAGAAAATAGTGACGGTGTCATCTTCCTCCAGCCGCAACTCGTCATTTTTGAAAACCACTATTTTGCTGATCAGATCAGGATGTTTCTTCCAATAATTATATGCAAGCGGATATTGATGCGAGTCTCCTACAAAGACTATCTTTGCATTTCCGTTGCTGACGATATAATCAAATTGCTCCTGCGATGAACTCGAATAAAGAGGAATCGCGGCAACGCGGTTACGGAAAGCCCCGAGTTCTGTTATCAATATCTGCGGTGTATTGGGAGAGCAGACGGCTATCGTGTCTTTTTCAAGCAGTCCCAGTCTCGCAAGCGCCTTCCCGGCGATCTCTACCTGCAATTTGAAATCATTCCATGAGGTAGACTGCCATTCACCGTCTTTGCGCCAGCAAAAACGGTATGCCTCGCGGTCTCCATATCGTTGAGCCTGCGCGGATACTATATCAACTAATCTGTTTGCCATAATTGTCCGGGATGTTACGAGAATACCGACAGCAGGGATTTCCGACCGTCTTCTCTCTCACGTAATAACGTGGATCCACGGTGTAAAGTTAGCAATTTTTTGTGAATTTATCGGCATTCTCCCCTGAGATTGCGGAAATAACAGTCAAGTACATCTTTCGCTGCCGTAAACGACGACTGCTCGTTGTTGAGCACTCTCATCTCTTTCTGCTCAAGCAATGCCTTGACCTCCGGCATATTGTAGAAATTATGACGCAACTGCTCGTCGATAGTTTCTATCATCCAGTATTTCGCCTGCTCGTTGCGTTTGCGTTCGAAATATCCAGTCTTCTTTACATAAGCGAAATAACGGTCGATCATATCCCAAACCATATCTATGCCAAGTTCATAATAGCCGCTGTAGGTGAGCACCTCCGGTTTCCATTTGCTCGGAGTGGGAGGAAACAGAAACAGGGCGTTGCGGAACTGGGATGCGGCGAGTTTCGCCCGGTCTACATTGTCGCCGTCACATTTGTTGATCACGATGCCGTCAGCCATCTCCATTATGCCTCGCTTTATACCTTGCAACTCATCCCCCGTACCCGCAAGCTGGATCAGAAGAAAAAAGTCTACCATAGAATGAACGGCGGTCTCACTCTGGCCTACCCCCACAGTCTCCACAAATATATTGTCATAGCCTGCAGCTTCACAAAGCACTATGGTCTCGCGTGTCTTTCTCGCCACACCTCCCAAAGATCCTGCAGAAGGGGAAGGACGGATAAACGCATCTTTTTGTTGCGACAGTTTCTCCATCCTTGTCTTGTCTCCAAGAATACTCCCCTGCGTGCGCTCGCTGCTCGGGTCTATGGCAAGGACTGCAAGTTTACCACCCTGACGGAGCACGTGAAGACCGAACACATCTATTGAAGTGGATTTCCCGGCTCCCGGCACTCCCGTTATACCTATACGCCTCGAGTTGCCCGAATAAGGCAGACATTTCTCTATCACTTCCTGGGCTATCGCCTGATGTGCATCCGCCACACTCTCCACGAGTGTCACGGCGCGTCCGAGTATGCTTACGTCTCCTTTCCTTATCCCTTCCACATAATCGTTTACACTAAGTTGCGGCTTCTTTATCCGCCGAAAATTCCTATAGGGATTCACAATAGGCTGCGAGCCAACTCCTGCGTTGACTTGCAGACCTTTATAATCTTCATGGTTTTCAGGATGTTCCATATTATGGTTGTTTTAATTTATCTTGTCATTTAATACCGACCAGACTGGCGCTTCTCACGGGATGGAGGGGATCATTCGTTATGACATCCACATAAATCCGGAACGCACCGGACGGGACATCCTTAAGGGAGAGCGTTCCTTTGACAATCCCTTTCCCCTCTCCATCTATCTTTTGCGGGAACGCCGCTATTTTCACGCCGGCACAATATGAGTACACACGCGAGACATCAAGCTCGGATTTTCCCTCATTGACAACCTCGAACTCAAACGGCAGTTCCGCATCCTTGTCTGCTTCTCCGAAATCAACAAACTCCGGCACCAGATATGCCCGTGGACCATTCTCAATGTCATCCACCGACATTGTCCTGCTGTCAGGCACTATGGCGGCTGTGATCCTTATTTCTTTCTCCTCTCCGGAGGGAGATTCTTTGTCAGGAAGCACATTGACGATATATTCCACGGGACCCATTTTCTTCTCTTTTGACGTGTCGAGATAGAACCCGAAGGTGCCTATCTCTCCTGGGGCAAGCGCATGCGGGGTAATGTCTGTCTGCAACGCGTCAGTCTCCGTCCGCCAGACCGGGCGGATTGTGTCGGAACCTTGATTATAGACATTCACAAAGACATGCCGGGAACCGCCCTTCCTCACTTCCCCCATAGGTCGGGATAATGTTTCATAGCGCAACGGTCCGCCCTCATACGGATAGCCGCTCTCAAGAGTTTCCGGAGTACCGATCACAGTGCCCGTTATCCTCACCACCTGCAACAAATTGTCAGAACCTATATACACCTTGACCGTCTTGTCAAAAGGACCGGGACGCCCCGAGGGGTCATATATAAAACTGACTGTCGCCGTGTCGCCGGGCTGTATCATGTCTTTTGTATATTCCGCCGCAGTACATCCGCAACTCGGTCGCACATTCCTTATAAATGTCGGTTTCTTTCCGGTGTTCACAAACCGTACGCTCCCTTTTCTTGGACCGTCAGCCTCCCTGAACGCACCGTAACTATATTCCGTCGAAAGCCATTTCACATCGGCTGAAGCCTTAAACGGGACCATAAATATAAATGCCACTATGGCGGCAATCAACTTTTCCATGCATCTCGACATTATTGTTTGACATATTGCCTAACGAGGATACGCCCGTGACGGCATCACTTTGATTTCGGAGACACCGTACCCCTGATCTTGAGACGGATTTTTGATGGATTGCCGTTACACTTTACGGTAACCATTTTGGAGAACGCTCCGGGACGCCCCAACGGATTATACGTCACCTTTATCACCCCATTCTTTCCCGGAGCTATCGGAGCCTTAGGATATTCCGGTCTCGTGCATCCGCACTCCGCCTTCGCTTCATATATGATGAGGTTGCCACCGCCTACATTTTCAAACGGGAACTCACATGTCACAGGACCACCCTCCTCTTTTACGATTCCGAAATCGTGAGTGTCGCTCTCAAATTTGGCAGATCCCTTTTTTGCGTCATCCGCGCAGAATGCAGACACAGAAGATATAGCCATGACCGCCAGAACGCATAAAGACATTAAAATATTGCTTGCTTTCATATATAGTTTGGATTTATCTATAAATAGAGACATTTGACAATGCCGTTTGGTTTACACAGACATCACCCGACTCAGGAACTATCTTACGATATTTGTCACCGCTCCTGAAGTTGCGGGAGACTTCTGACTGCAAAAATAGACATTTTTACGTTACGTTCACCTATTTTCATCAATTATTCGCCATGCGCCCTCCGGTTCACGCTTATTGCAACTCTCAGAGGCATCATGGCGTTATAATTTTGTTCAGTGACTATTTTTTACTAATTTTGCAAAAAACAACCTCTTCCCGGACACTTAATTCCGTATTCCGGGCATAAAATTTAATGGAAAAGATTATTGACCCCGTCGACAGAGAGCTGATCATGAGAGAATTGACTCATGACAAACTTTTGCGCCATGCCAACAAAGGCGATAATGAAGTGTATGTGGTCGACGCCTTCAACGCCCCTTCCGTAATGAGAGAGATCGGAAGGCTGCGCGAGATCGCTTTCCGTGATGCCGGAGGCGGCACCGGACTCGAATGCGACATCGATGAATTTGACACCATGGAGACACCGTGCCAGCAGCTGCTCGTATGGGATCCGCATGACAAGGAAATTGTAGGCGGATACAGGTTCATTCTTGGTGAGAACATAAGGTTTAAAGACGGTGTGCCCAACATCGCCACATCACATATGTTCAGATTCTCCGACAAATTCATATCTGAACTGCTACCGACCACCCTGGAACTGGGACGATCGTTCGTAGCTACAACGCATCAAAGCACAAAATCGCATTCCAAAGCCCTTTATGTACTTGACAATCTTTGGGATGGACTCGGGGCTCTTACCGTGATATATCCTCAGATCCAACATCTTTTCGGGAAAGTCACAATGTATCCGTCGTACGGCAAAGAATGCCGCGACATGCTTCTCGGGTTCCTTCATAAATATTTCTACGATCAAGACAATCTTGTAAGACCTATCGAGGAATTGCACAGCGAAGCCCGATCGGAGAATATCCAGAAAATCTTCACCGGAGGATCGTTCAAAGAGGATTACAGGATCCTTAACCATGCGATACGGGCTAACGGACAGAACATTCCCCCTCTTGTAAACGCCTATATGTCGCTTTCTCCGACCATGAAAGTATTCGGCACCGCCATCAACCATGAATTCGGAGATGTGGAGGAGACCGGAATCTTTTTCAAGATCTCTGAAATCTTCGAGGAAAAGAAAAGACGTCATATACAGACCTTTATGGAAACAGGACATGACGGAATCTCCGGCGACAATCCTCATCTTTCCTGAATCCCTGACCGTTCTCTCAACTCATAATATGCTTTAACGATGAAAAATGTAGTAGTGACCGGAGCCGACGGCTTTATCGGCAGCCATCTCGCCGAAGCCCTCCTTAAAGAAGGATGCAACGTCACGGCTCTCGCCCAATACAATTCTTTCAACAACTGGGGCTGGCTTGAAGGGTTATGCCATCCGAGGCTGAATGTGGTCACAGGTGATGTACGTGATCCAAATTTCTGTCGCGCCCTTCTGGAAGGTGCGGATACGGTTTTTCACCTTGCCGCCCTTATAGCCATACCTTTCAGCTACTCCGCTCCCGACAGTTATGTGGACACAAACGTGAAAGGGACTCTCAACATATGTCAGGCAGCCAAAGCCGCCGGAGTGTCACGTCTGCTGGTCACCTCCACATCTGAAGTATATGGCACCGCCAGATACGTCCCTATTGACGAAAACCATCCCAAACAGCCGCAGAGTCCATATTCCGCCACAAAAATCGGGGCGGACGCGATCGCCCTCAGCTTTCACAATACTTTCGATCTTGACGTGACGATAGTACGACCGTTCAACACCTACGGACCGAGGCAAAGCGCAAGAGCGATCATACCTTCAATAATAACGCAGATCGCGTCGGGTATCCGTGAAATAAAGGTGGGAGACCTTTCCCCCACACGCGATTTCAACTATGTGGAAGACACTTGCCGGGGTTTTATCGCGATCGCCAGATGTGAAGGCACCGCAGGCGAAGAGATCAACATAGCTACCCAAAAAGAGGTAAGCATGCAGTCTACCCTCGAAACCATCGCGCGACTTATGAACGCCGATGTAAAATGGACCGTCGATCCCGAAAGGCTCAGACCTTCGGGAAGCGAAGTCTTCAGGCTTCTCGGATCAAACGAAAAAATCACCCGTCTCACAGGATGGAGACCGCAGGTGTCGCTTGAAGAGGGACTCCGGCGTACCATTGACTGGATATGCAGCGGAGACCATCTCAAAAATTACAAACCCAATATCTACAACAGATGAAAAACCAACGACTGACGGTACTGTTTCTCGGAGGCGCCAGACGGGTGTCTCTCGCCGAACTCCTTATCAGGAGCGGGGAACGCATCGGGTATAAGGTGAATATTGTGAGCTATGACCTTTCTGAAGAAGTGCCGATTTCTACTGTCGGAAAGGTTATAAAAGGACTCAGCTGGAATGATCCGGACGTCGTTGGCGACATCGAACGGGTGGTAAAGGAGTATGAGGTCAATATAATACTTCCGTTTGTAAACGGGGCTATCGAAATCGCCTCGATATGCCGAGACAGGATGCCTGACGTATTTGTGCCCGTGACGGATTTCGATACCGCCTGCAAACTCTTTGACAAAGCGGAGGCGGCAAAAGTATTCAAAGAAGCCGGGCTGCCTATACCCCGCACCTACAGCGTACTGTCAGCGCAGATGCCCGCAATCGCGAAACCGAGGAAAGGTGGATCCTCAAGAGGGATACATATCTTCAACAATATGGAGGATCTCATGCATCTGCAGGATCTGAAAAACTATCTTGTACAGGAGTATATCCCGAATTGTAAAGAATACACCGTGGATTGCTATATATCCCACATGGGTGAGATACTGACCACTGTGCCTCGCGAAAGAATCGAGATAATGGGTGGCGAATCCACGCGCACACGCACATGCAGGAACGAGATCCTGGAAAATCTGAGCAGACAAGTGATCGAAAAATTCTCTCTCCGCGGACCCGTCAACCTGCAGTTTCTTCATGACATAGATGCCGACAGATACCTCCTGATGGAGGTAAATCCCCGTCTCGGAGGCGGCGTCATATGTTCTATTTATGCCGGAGCCCCTATCACGGATTATATCATCGACGAGGCGCTCGGAGTGGAATTGTCGCCCTGCGACGACTGGGCTTCAGGCACTTTGATGGCTCGATATTTCAAGGAAGCTATTTTTTATGAACGCGACTGATACTCTCTGGCTGATTCCGGCAAGGGGAGGAAGCAAAGGGATTCCCGGAAAGAATGTTAAACCTTTTTGCGGACGCCCTCTTGTCTGCCGTGCGGTAGACAGTGCGCTCGCTTGCATGAAGCCTGACGACGTGGTGTTCGTATCCACTGATTCCGACGAAATCAGAAGTGCCGCCGAATCGTGCGGGATCTCAATCCCATTCATGCGTCCTGAGGAATTTGCCACCGACTCCGCTTCATCTTATTCTGTGATAATGCATGTCCTCCGGGAGTTTAAAGACCGGGGACGGTCTTTTTCAAGGGTGGTACTGCTGCAGCCTACATCTCCCCTGAGGGAGATTGAAGACATAAAAGGAGCGGTAGGAATGTGGCGCCCTGACATTGACATGGTGGTAAGTGTATGTGAGGCGCGCACAAACCCTTATTACAACGCATTCGAGACAGACTCCCGAGGATTCCTGCATATTTCCAAAGGCGACGGGAAATATACGCGTCGCCAGGACGCACCGCATGTATGGGAATATAACGGCGCCGTATACGTCATATCTGTGTCATCGCTTGAAAAAGGACATATGGCATCTTTCTCAAAAATCATCCCCTATCCTATGCCCGAGGGAAGATCAGTCGACCTTGACACCCCTGAAGACTGGATCTTCGCTGAAATGATATTCAAACGCAATCATGACTTCCCCAAAGATCATTCTTAAAAAATATTTCGGCTATTCATCTTTCCGCAACGGACAAGAGGAGATAGTCAACGCCGCTGTCAGCGGAAGAGATGTACTCGTTCTTATGCCTACCGGCGGAGGAAAGTCGATATGCTATCAGGTGCCCGCCCTGACTCTCCCGGGGTGTGCGGTTGTCATTTCCCCCCTTATCGCGCTGATGAATGATCAGGTGCTTTCCCTTCAGGCTAACGGGATCCCTGCCGTGGCGATCCACTCAAATCAGGACGAACGAATAAACCAGGACAACATCCAGAAAGCGTCAAAGGGGGAAATCAAACTTATCTATATCTCGCCGGAACGACTCTTGCTTGACATTGAACAGATCTCTTCAAGAATCCAGGTATCTCTGATCGCCATAGACGAAGCCCACTGTATATCCCAGTGGGGACATGATTTCCGACCCGTTTACACTTCTCTGGGTTGCCTCAAGGAAAAATTTCCCGGCACACCCCTCATGGCTTTGACCGCGACCGCCGACAGGCTGACCCGCAATGACATTGCCAACGCGCTGAATCTTGAGGATCCATTCTGCTGGACAGGATCGTTCGACAGACCCAACATCTCTCTGAAAGTGATGAATGATCCCGGGAAGAAACAACGGCTCAAGATAATAGCGTCTCTTATCGAAAAATATCATCTTGACTCAGGCATAGTGTATTGTCTTAGCCGAAAGAAAACGGAAGCGATGCATGAAGCCATTTCCGAGATGGGATACAGATCAGTGTGCTATCATGCCGGACTGACACCACAACAACGGGAAATGGCTCAGAAAGCTTTTGTCAATGGAGATGTCCAGGTGGTGTGCGCCACCATTGCGTTCGGCATGGGCATAGACAAAAGCAACATCCGATGGGTTGTCCACAACAATATCCCCGGCAACATCGAGAGCTATTATCAGGAAATCGGTCGTGCGGGACGTGACGGACTCCCTGCCGAAGCTATAATGTTTTATAATTTCGGAGACATTATCCTGCGACGGACTTTCGTAGACTCCTCCGGACAAAAAGATATAAACAACGAGAAACTTGATTTCATGCAACGGTTCGCCGAGGCTTCCGTATGCCGGAGACGTATTCTTTTAAGCTATTTCAGCGAGGAAGTCACACATGACTGCGGCAACTGCGACAACTGCAACACACCCCGACGCAAGTTCGACGGCACGATCGCGGCACAGAAAGCCATTAGCGCGGTAATACGCGTGAAATATCAGGAATCTCTGAACACTATTATCGACATTCTAAGGGCATCCACCAGAAGTGATATCATATCCAAAGGGTATCATCTCCTCAAGACATACGGCGCGGGAAGAGACATGACCCCGGCTGAATGGAACAGCTATATTCTGCAGATGATACAGCTGGGGCTTCTTGAAGTGGCTTATGAGGACAATTTTCATTTACGTCCCACTCCCTACGGCATGAAAGTGGTGAAAGGAATGGAACGTATCCAGCTCTCCTCATATGAGAAACCTGTATACGGAGCAAAGTCTAAGAAACTGAAACCGGAACCGGCACCCATACTCTCTCCGGACGAACAGCTCATGGAAATTCTAAAGAAACTCCGGAAAGATGTATCCTCAACCCAGAACATCGCCGCATATATGGTCTTCTCTGACGCGACTTTAGCAGAAATGGTGAGGCTACGCCCTGTAGACATCGAGTCGTTTGCCCGGATTTCCGGTGTCGGGGAAGTAAAACTTGCAAAATACGGCAAGGATTTTATAGGAGAGATCCGAAAATTTGAAGGTCTGAAACGCACCATGCCAATAGGAACGAGCCAGAAAGAAACCCTCATACTGTTCGATTCTGGAATGACTCCCGAAAAAATAGCGGAAATGAAGGGGATCGCGGTGCAGACAGTATATTCACATCTGATCCAATGGGCAGACAAAGGCAAGATTACTGATTTCAGACGCCTTGTCACCGAAAGCCAGTACAGTCTTGTGGTAAAGACATTCGACACTGATCCTGAAAACGCGTTCAAGACCCTTGCCGAAGTCAACCATCTCCCGGCACATATTATCCGCGCGGCATTGGCAGAACAACGTTTCCGTTCGCAATAAACCATCTTTTATCATAAAACAGTTCAAAAATAGTCCTCGGATAAAACCCATCATATCAAGCTAATAAACAAAACAATACACTCCAGACAACAAATCAAGGACAGTATATTTCATCAAATCTAAATTTTTACTGAAATATTTTTGAACAAAGATTATTGTCAAATGGAAGATTTTTATTAACTTTGCAGTCGAAAACGCTGAAAAGCAATCGGGGCGTAGCGCAGTCCGGTTAGCGCACCTGCTTTGGGAGCAGGGGGTCGAAGGTTCGAATCCTTTCACCCCGACAGAGAGAAGGGGAAGGCGGTCTGACAGAAGAAGTTGGACCGCCTTCCGGTTTTTAGGGCGGCACAGAATCGGTACAAAAGTCCGGGAAAAGTGTCCGCCGTCATGTTTCACCAGGCATTGTAACTACTCAGGTATGGTAGGGGTACACTGATTTGGTCGGTTTATTAGACCAAC
>CAMWID010000072.1 GCA_947174235.1 uncultured Porphyromonadaceae bacterium
CTGTAAAAGTGGAGTTCGGCAGACCTATGCGCATTGAGATGACCAGCACGGCAAGCGATCTTGACGAAGTGATGGTCGTGGCTTATGGCACCGCCAAAAAATCCGCCTATACCGGTTCTGCTTCAGTCGTGAAGTCGGATGCTCTCGAGACCGCGCTCGTATCAAATGCGGCAGACGCACTTTCCGGAAAGATTTCCGGTGTACAGGTGCTTAGCTCCAACGGACAGCCCGGTACATCCCCATCAATCCGTATCCGAGGTGTCGGTTCGATCAATGCCAGCATGGATCCTTTATATGTGCTTGATGGTATACCTTACGATGGTGATGTGGCAAACATCAACACAATGGATATCGAGTCTATGACAGTTCTCAAGGATGCCGCCGCAGCTGCCCTTTATGGCGCGCGTGGTGCCAACGGTGTGATCCTCATCACTACCAAAAAAGGTCAGAAAGGCGACGCCAAGGTAACTGTAGATGCACGTTGGGGTGCAAACCATCGCGCGGTACCTAATTATGATGTCATAAAATCCACCAATGAATACGTGGAGACAGTATATAAGAGCCTTCGCAACGGTAATTATTACAATATGACCATGACTCCTGAAGCGGCGCATGCGGCTGCAAATGCTAATATTTTCAGCGCTCTCGGTTATCAGGTATATACCCTCCCCTCCGGTGAAGGTCTTATCGGTCTTGACGGTAAAGTCAATCCTAACGCCACTTTGGGTTATTCTGACGGAACATATTATTATACTCCCGACGATTGGTATAATGAGCAGTTGCGTGATGGTCTTCGTCAGGAATATAATGTCAGTGTGACAGGTGGAAACGAAAAATTCAACTATTTCGTTTCGGGAGCATATCTGGGCGACGAGGGTCTTATCAAGAACTCGCATTTCCGCCGTCTCGCTACCAGGGCATCGATGGATTATCAGGTGAAAGACTGGTTGAAGATCGGGACAAACATGAGCTATACATATGCCAACAGCGGTTATCCCGGTGATCAGAATACTGACGCGTCTGCATCATCCGCCAATGCGTTCCTTCTGGCGAACCAACTCGCGCCTTATTATCCGATGTATGTGCGTGGCACTGACGGACAGATTCTTATAGATGAGAAAACCGGTCATAAGATATATGACTATGGCGATGGGAAATCCACCCCATACACCCGAAACTGGATGAGTATGTCAAATCCTGCCGGCAACCTTGTGTATGACGTGACCGATTATCTCATGGACCAGTTCAATGGCAAATGGTATCTGCTTCTCACTCCGGTGGAAGGTCTTTCAATCACCGGCACTGCAGGTTATTTCCTTGACAACACCCGTTATCATAATCTCGGGAATCCATATTATGGACAGAGCGCGAATTATGGCGGCACAGCATATCAGCAGTTCGTGCGTACACGCGCCATCAACCTTCAGGGACTCGCGAACTACCAGAAGACATTTGCAGACCGTCATGACATTGATATTCTTCTCGGTTATGAAAGCTATGACTATCAGATAGAAAGCCTTGACGGATCAGGACAGAACCTTTACATGCCCGACAGCTGGGTGATGAACAACACCATTGATAATAAGATTCCTTATGGATCAGTAAATTCATATGCCACCCGCGGTCTGTTCGGGCGATTCAATTACAGTTTTGACTCGCGTTATTTCTTCAGCGTCAGCGTACGTCGCGATGCATCTTCCAGATTTGCTCCCGACAAACGCTGGGGTACATTCTGGTCGCTGTCTGCGGCATGGGATCTTGCAAAGGAATCCTTCATGCAGCCGGTGGAATGGCTTGACCAGTTGAAGATAAAGGCATCTTTCGGTCAGCAGGGTAATGACAAACTCGGGACTTCGTCCTATTATTATTATGCATACCTCGACCAGTATCAGATTTCAGGCGCCGACGGTGTATGGTCAGACGGAACGCTTGTATTCAAAGGGAACCCGGATATCACATGGGAGACATCAAACAATTTCAACGCAGGTATAGACTTCAGTCTATGGCAAGGCAAGGTGAGCGGTACGGTGGAATACTTCAACCGTCAGACATCCGACATGCTTTACTTCAAACCGGTGGCTCCTTCAAACGGTTACAGCTCAATCCCGATGAATATCGGCTCCATGCGTAACAATGGTGTGGAGGTTGAACTTAACTATCGTCCGATAGCGACAAGAAATGTTACCTGGGATCTTAATTTCAACATCACATCTGTCAACAACAAAGTGCTCAAACTCCATCCGGATCTTCACGGGCAGCTTATCAGCGGCAGCCGCATATATAGAGAAGGAGAGTCAATGTATCAGTTGTATCTTGTGGAATATGCGGGCGTAGATCCCGCTACCGGTCTGGCTCTGTATTGGGATGCTGATCCTATTCTGGATGAAAACAACAACACACAGAAAGATGAGCAAGGCAATATCATCGTAGGAGAGCAGTATCTTTCCACAGACTACAACCATGCTTACAGCTACAACCGTAAGTCAACCGGAAATCTCATGCCTAAGGCATATGGCGGTTTCGGTACGAATCTTCAATTCTTCGGATTTGATTTCAGCATGGCGTTCGCATATCAGTTCGGTGGCAGGATATGGGATTATACCTATCAGGATCTGATGCATGCCGGAACTACGGGAACTATAGGAAAGAACTGGCATACAGATATTCGCAATGCATGGACACCGGAGAATCGTTACACAGATGTTCCTCGACTTGACGGACTTGACGACTATACCAATTCAAGCTCAACAAGATGGCTTACTTCAAGCAACTATCTGTCGCTTCAGAATGTGACCCTTGGATATACGCTTCCCAAAAAGATCGTGAGCTCTATAGGTCTCAGCAGCGTGCGTATTTATGGCTCGGCAGAAAATCTGTTCCTGTGGTCTACTCGCAAAGGTCTTGACCCACGTCAGAGCTATGTCGCTTCTGAAGGCGCGACATACACCGGTTCACGTTGTATCTCAGGAGGTCTGAGGGTTGAGTTCTAAGATTATTCGATCATTCCTATTAATACTACAGACAATGAAAAGACAATTAAAATACATATCCGTATCTGCTGCGGTTGCCTCGATGTTGCTGGTTTCTTGCAACGACCTTGACACGCAGCCGATGAACAGATACGTCACTTCTGACGAAAAGGCTGAGGCTATTGCAAAGAAGCCTGATCTGGCGGCAGCCGGAGTCGTGGGTATATCCGCAAGCTACAATCAGAGTATGGCAGTGTATTCATCCGCGCATTGCGATTTCGGATGGCCCTCTGTCCTGATGTTTATGGATTGTATCGGTCCAGACCTGGTATCATACAATATCGGCTATAACTGGTTCAGCGGTGCCGGTGATTACAGTTTCGGAACAAACAACAATTACCTTAACAATCTCAGTTGGTATTACGGATATAAGATCATCCGCGCGGCTAATGACGTGCTTATGAATATTGATCCCGAGACCACTGATCCGGAGCTCCAGCTTTTCGCCGCACAGGGGTATGCAAACAGGGCATATATCTACTTCAATCTTGCCCAGCTATTCCAATATACTTATAAAGGGAGTGAGAACCTTCCTTGTGTGCCTTTGATCACTGATGAAAATTCTGACGCGGTGGCTGCCGAAGGGTGTCCACGCGCCACAGTGCAGGAGGTGTATGACCAGGTGCTGTCTGATCTTGACAAGGCTATCAAGAATCTTTCAGAGTGTGGATATGGTGTAGACCATATCGCCGATGCCGGTATCAAACGCTTCATTTCTCTTGGTGCCGCCTATGGTATCCGCGCCCGCGTGAATCTTGTCATGAACAACTGGCAGGCGGCTGCAGATGATGCTGCGAAAGCGATTTCCACTTCAGGCGCCACTCCGTTCTCTATAGCTGAAGCTTCACAACCCTCGTTCTCAAGCACTGATGAACATAACTGGATATGGGGTGTCTATATTCAGGAGGTTGACCGTACGGTGACCACCGGTATATGCAACTGGATTTCCCATATGGGATCCCTGAACTACGGATATGCTCAGGCAGGCGCATGGAGAAGAATCAATATCGCCCTCTATGACCATATTCCTGATTCCGATTGTCGCAAAGGATGGTTCCTTGATGAAAATTGTCAGAGCAACAATCTGAATGCAAATCAGATGGCATATGTGGAAAAGTATGGTATCCCGGCGTATGCACAGGTCAAGTTCGCGCCTTATCAGAACGTGCTTGGCAATTCTACCAATGCAAACGATATTCCGCTGATGCGAGTGGAAGAGATGTACCTTATTCAGGCTGAGGCAACAGCAATGGCAGGGAATGCTGCAGGAGGAAAGGAAATTCTTGAAAACTTCGTCAAGACCTACCGTAATCCGTCTTATACCTGCACCGCGACTGACGCAGCCGGTGTGCAGGAAGCTGTGTGGTTCCAGCGTAGAGTCGAGCTTTTCGGCGAAGGGTTCTGCTATTTCGACCTTCTCCGTCTGAACAAGGGTCTTGACCGCCGTGGTGGCGGATGGGACACGGCATGGGTATATGACGTGCCCGCGCCACTCAAGCCTCTTCTTGTGCCGAACAATGAGATGGAGGCAAATACAGCCATGGGAGCAAACAATGAGACATGGAGCAAACCCAATGCTGTTGATGATTTTTAATCGAGGATAATTCACTCCTAATTGATTTCAAAATGAAACTAAATAAAATAACTACTTATGCCACCGTACTTGCAGCGATGTCTATGGTATCTTGTACGGAGGGGAAGTATTGGGAAGAGGCATCAAATCCCGGGGAGGTATACGCATTCGCAAAACCTGCGGAGACAGTGAGCCTTCTGGATTCCGAGACGATTCCGTCAAGCTATGATGTGGTTGTCTCCCGAAACAATGCCGGAGCGTCGGTTACAATTCCCGTTAAGTTCACGGCTTCCGCCGGAAGTGAATCCGTGTTGTCAGGACCCTCGGAAGTTACTTTCGAGTCAGGCAGCAGTTCTGCTGTTTACACCATCAATATTGCAGACGGGGCAAAGGCGGGAGTAAATTATGGAGCCACACTTCTTCTTACACAACCAGAAGACGCACTTGTTCATGTCAACACCAGTAATTTGAAATATACATTCACTCTCACAAAGGAGCTTGTATTGAACTGGCAAGACAACGGCGTGGCACTGACATTCTCATCATGGGCAGGGAATGAAAGCCCTGTAGAGATTCCTGTGCAGGAAGCTGTCAACTGGCCTGTGGACGGACAGCGTCTGATGCGCCTTGTAAGCCCATATTGGTATCTTGAGCCTGAATATGCCGAGGAAGGCTACAACGTCCAGTATTATCTTGATGCTGATGGTAATGCCGCCGGAATGTATGCCACATACCAGATGATGGGTGAGGATTACGACGGCAACAGTGTCCTTTGGTTCGGTTGTCCTGCAAATTATGGCGGATATTTCGCAAATCAGGACAACATCTATACTATGAACGGTGTTGTTGGATACGGCACATCCGCCGCCTCAGTCACGCCCGGATGGTATGAGACATTGCAATTCCAGTGGTCGGAATAATGTATACGGATATCTGACTGTAAAAAATTATAGGCACGCCCGACGGGCGTGCCTATAATTTTTTACTTTATTCATTTTCTATAGCTGTCTCCGGATATGATGGTTTCAATCGGAAGACGAGTGAACCATATGTCGTAGCTGTAATGATTGTTCTGACTTTCTTCACTGAGGATTCCTACGGATCCGTCAGGAAGTATTGTCAGAGAAGAATACGCGGAGGGAGTGGTGACCACTGTTTTTCTTATCGGCCATGTTTTGCCATTATCTTCGCTTACATAAATCGCCACGTTGTTTCTCCCGGCTGGATCTGACGGAAGGGAATGGAGCAAAAGATCCTTGTCTCCGCAGGTGTACCGTATGATATCTCCGTTGCAACGCGGATCCGGAAGATCCTCTACGGGGATTGGATCACTCCAGGTTGTTCCGCGGTCCTTTGACCGAGAAAATTTTCTGAGTGTCCCGGAATGATTGCGGATACTCATTATGAGGGATCCGTCGGCGAGTTCGACTATCTTAGCCTCATCGCCATCAGAGGAAGCCGGATTTGCAGACACGTTCCATGTATATCCTCCGTCATCTGAATAAACTGCATATACATCGAATTTCCGGTTCCCTTCTTTTCTTGTGACCAACGCGAAAACAATCCTGCCGTCAGACAATTGCAACGCTCTGCCGGAAGACGCAAATGCGTTGATACACTTTATCGGCTGCTGTCCGTCAGGATCGGAAGTGAGGATCTGGGAATTTATATCGACTGGCAAATCCCATGAGGCGCCGTTGTCATGACTTCTGCTGACGGTTATATGCGCCGGAGTTTTTTGCCTCAGACCGTTGCCGTGGCTGAATATTGTTATCACATCTCCGCTGATACGGTCATATACCAGTGCTGGATCTCCGCACCCGCCTATGGAATCATGGGCGGCGACAGTCACATAAGGAGTCCATGAGACCCCTCCGTCATAGCTCCTGCGGCATACCACATCAATTTTTGCAGGCAGGTCGCCGTTATGTTCTATCCGTTTGTCCGCCACAGCCACCAGCGTGCCGTCTTCGGCAGTGACAATAGCGGGAATCCGGTAAAATCGTGATCCATAATCTCCGGGGCGGAACACAAGAGACCTCCTGATACCGTCATTCCATTCTTCAGTGTGTAGCTGTTGTGCGGAGCAGTGTAGAGAGGCAATAGCCATACATGTCCCCAGCAGCATAAGCTTATAATCAGATTTAATCGCCATAAATTAAAGATTTTTGACAAATATAGACAAAAAATTTTTAACTTTACGAATCTTTTCAACTGTCGTTTATGAAACAGACGGCAAACTTGATGCCTGCCATGACTCCCAGGAGTCAACTACATCTGACAGATATACAAGAACCATCATATAAAGACCGATCATATGAAGAAAAATTTACTTTTGGTCATATCGCTTTTTTCCTGTTCCTCTATGATTCAGGGAGTGGTGATCTCTCCGGAAGACGCGCTCCGCAGAATGGGGGAGGTAAAAGGTGTTTCCCTGCCGACACGTGGAGGCGGTACCCCGGATTTGCTTTTCACGTCAAGACTTGCCACCGGCGAGGCTGCCCTGTATGTTTTCAACGTTCCGGATTCGCAAGGATATTGGGTTCTCAGTGCCGATGATGCGGCAGCTCCTGTATTGGGTTATTCCTTAACCGGAACGTTTAATGTGGAGAATATTCCACCTCAGATGGAATGGTGGATGAAGGAATATGGCAGGCAAATTAATTATGCCAGAGAGAAAGGGATGTCCGGCTATTCGCCTGCCACCCGTTCAGGCCGCAAGGCAATTGTTCCGCTTCTAAGCACCAATTGGGACCAAGGCTCGCCATTCAATCTGCAGTGTCCTGAAATAAAAGGGCGCCATGCACTCACAGGATGCGTAGCCACGGCAATGGCGCAGGTAATGAAATATTGGAACTATCCTGAAACAGGAACCGGGAGAGGCACTGCCACTGTCCCGTCGTCTTCGGAGTCAATTGACATGTCGTTTTCGGAACAGAAATTCGATTGGGACAACATGCTTGACTGGTATGGTACGGGAGCTGTCTATACTGACGCACAGTCCGCAGCGGTGGCTTACCTGATGAAAGCATGCGGATTTGCATCCGGCATGAACTATAGCCTTTCATCCTCGGGTGCCTTGAGCATGCATGCCGCCTCGGCATTGATAAATAATTTTAAATATAATCCCAACATACAATTTATGGACCGCGACTACTTCACTTCAACAGAATGGGAAAGTATGGTCTACGATGAATTGGCTGCCGGTCGTCCCGTCTTATATTCTGGAGTCTCTCCTTCCGGAGGGCATGAATTTGTATGTGACGGCTACTCTTCAGACGGCTATTTTCATTTCAACTGGGGTTGGTCCGGTATGTCAGATGGTTATTTCCTTCTTGACGCGTTAAACCCCGGTAACCTCGGAAGCGGAGGGGGTGAAGGAGGTGGATTCAACTATAGCCAGGATATAACCATAGGTATCCAGCCTTCGGCCACAGCGGCAGTATCTCCGAGACTTGTGCAGCTGGGTAATCTCAGGCTTGTGCCGAAGTTCAATACCTTGTCTTTAAAAATTGAGTATGGCAGCTCGTCTGGTTTCTGGGCAAACATGGGTCTTTCAACTGTCAATGTTGATTTAGGGGTTGCTATAGAGCCGGCGGAAGGCACTTCAGGCACAATAAAATATGTCAAATTTAATTCTGGCAACGTAGGCGCGCCTAAAACAGTGTCGAATGGCGACGGTTCTTACAGCGTCAGCTACAGCGGGTTCTCCGGAGGAGATGTAACTATACCTGACGGTCTTTCAGACGGCAGATATAAGATTACGGTATGTACAAAAGGCTCAGGTGCTCCCGATACAGATTATGTCCCTGTATTGTGCGGCTCCGAAGGGTATAATTACGCTTATTTCACAAAATCAGGAAGTACATACACAGCTGATAATTTAGCTGCTCCACAAATCATTATCAAAGAAGCGGGGGCGTTGTCAGACGTGTATTATGGTCTCGCCGCCAAGATGTCGCTGACAATATTCAATGATTCTGAAAAGGAAATAACCAAGACATTTTTCCCTCGCCTCGTGTCTGGGCAGACCGTTCTTGAATCAAGCGACGGAATCACCGTCACCATTGGAGCGAATGAGACTGTGACACGTGAATTTGTAACAATCTTTGAGGTGGAAACCGGTCTTATGACCCCTACTTCAGATAAGGTATATACTTTAGAGTTTTATAATCCCGCCACAAATGAGTCATATGAATGGTCATCGGAGGTGACTGTCAAAGCCGGTGCCCCTGCTCCGGTCTATACCGTTACTGATTTCTCAATGCCGGGATTGTCATATAAGGACGTTATCCTCAACGATGAGAGCCATACCCCTACAAGGCTATACAGTGTCACGGACACTTCAGACCTGCCATTCTCATGTGTCATCAATGTCGAGCAGGGGTATCTTGGATTCCCGCTTTATCTCGCCATATGCCGGAACGAAGATGGGAATACAAATCTTGTGAGTGCAAGTGTATTCAATCAGATTCCTACTGTTTCAGCCGGACAATCCGTCAATCTGACACAAACTGTGGATTTCGCTGCAGGAGAAGAGGGTAATACATATGTGGCATATCTCTGTGAGGCAAACGGCAATGAACTTATGCCTGTAGAAAATGCAACCCCGATATTTTTTGTAATCGTCGGTGCAGGAATAGACGATATATTGGCTGACAACGCGGCGCTTGTGATAAATTATGAGCGTTCTACAGGAGAGATATTGGCAGAATCGCCTGAAGGAATAGCGGACTTGCGTATATATTCTCTTGACGGCAAGTCTGTATCTGCCGAAATATCCTTGAATGGAAATTCAGCCAGGGCTTCTCTATCGGCACTTCCCTCAGGAGTTTATATAGTGAGAGCCGTTGACAGGAAAGGATGCGTCAGAACATTTAAGACAGCCAAATAAAACTTTGTCAATATATTAATAGAGAGGAGGCAGTGTCGTCATCAATTACGACACTGCCTCCTCTCTATTATTTGATCACGTCGGAATATCAGGGAAGAATTATCTCGACAGCATATTGCTGCTGTCCCCAACCTCCGACACCGGGTACGTAATAAATCGGTGAAAGCAGCGCATGACCCGGTTCTGCCCAGATATCGAATCCTTCAATACCGTTACTCATGTCAGACCATGGATATGCGTTGATACTGTCCTCAGGATTTCCCTGATATATGAGTCCCGTCTGCCACATGTTGTATGAAAGCAGACCGTCGGAAGTTTCCCAGAACTCTATATATTCAGAGCCATTCGATCCGTACATGTCACCATAGTCTGCGGCGCCACCGCTCTCATAGAATTCCTTGTAAGGATTCATCACACGATAACGGTTGAAACCTTCCGCCTGAATGATCTCGACATCAAACATCTGGTCGTCCATCACGAAACCGTCGTAGAATTTACCGGTGCCGATTGAAATCCAAGTGTAACTTACCGGCATTTTCAAAGTACACTTTGAGATACCTGCATAGCTTGGTTCTCCATTGAATGAGAGGGTACCTGAGTATGTATAAGGTGGATTGGCATCTGCTATACGCAGTGTCACCTCGGCAGTGCTGCTGCCGGCTTTGAATGTCACAGGGCTTTCAACAGAAATGTCTGACGGACATTCTTTCCCCGGCGTGAACACTACATCTATTGATTCATCACTTGAACTCACACTTCGGTGCAGAGTGATCTTCACCTCCTGAGCCCCCGGCTTCAACTCATCTGTATAATTCGCCGAGTCAAAACTGTAGCCTTGTTCGAGCGGAGCCTCCTCCCAATATCCTTTATCGGAGCATGAAGATATCAACGCGGTCATTACCAATGACGCTGCGATTCCTATTCTATTAACTATTTTCATACTGTTTTCTATTAAAAATTACTCAACTACAGGAGTCGGAGCGGCACCTTCGGGGTTATTGGATGTCAATCCCGGATTTGCCTGCATTTCAGCCTGAGGTATCAGATAAATCAGCAAAGGATCACCGGCAGGTATGTTGAAGCATACTGAGGGTTCAAATCCGCCTCCCACACGGTTCATGGGTTTCTTCAGACGCAACAGGTCAAAGTAAGCGAGACCTTCACCCCACAACTCGATACGACGCTGATTCCAGATTTCATCCTGAATATCGGTTGCCGAAGATGATGAGAAGTTATAATTGGGATTTCTGTAGGTGGTGACGAAATTCCTGAGTGTTGCAAGTCCGCTACCGGTGTCTCCACCCATAGCCTGTGCCTCGGCAAGGGTAAGGATCATCTCCTCGATACGCATCAAGGGGATGTCGTTGAGATAGCATATCCCTGTGAACATGCTCTGATATGTATCAAACTTTGTATTTACATACGCTGCCTGACTGCTGTTTTCAAAATAGCTGTAAAGCACGGAAGCATGGGCTGCGTCAAGATTGGGGCTGTACCCGTCGGCGTCACACCACCATCCTTTTCTGACGTCGGTAGTCGGGATGTTCTCAAAAAGCTGCTTGTTGATCTTGCGCAACACTCCCACCTGTGCGTATCCGCCGGAATAGAATGTAACGAAATGACCGGGCCAGCAGTGAAGGTTGCCGACTTCGCCTGATTCAATGGCAATAGCGAAAATCCAGGAATTGTCAGTCGCGTCCCAGAATGAAGGCTTTGACACATCGGCAATAGAGTATGGTGTGGCACCACTGTTCTGTATTACGTAAGTCGCGTCAGCGGCGGCTTCAGCCCAACGGTTCTGAACGAGATTCACGCGTGCGCGGATACCGGAGGCGGTGACAGCTGTCATAAACTGCTTGCCAAGACGGTCGGAGGGGGCAATATGTCCGGTCTCTTTGAGAAACTCGATTGCCTTGTCAAGATCAGAACGTATAAGAGCATATACCTCCTCTACAGTTGCACGGGGTGCTCCCTCGGTTGCGGCCTGCTCGTCATTTTCCTCTGTGATTATCGGCACGCACGGCTTGTCTTCGTTACCTACATAAGTGAACTG
This sequence comes from uncultured Porphyromonadaceae bacterium, assembly GCA_947174235.1. Lineage (GTDB taxonomy): Bacteria > Bacteroidota > Bacteroidia > Bacteroidales > Muribaculaceae > Lepagella. The sequence goes on from CAMWID010000072.1 coordinate 11,550, forward strand.
ATACAATTGTGCGAGATTGAAATATGCCCATGCGCGATAGCCGAGAGCCTGTGCGAGGTAATACTTCAGAGAGCTGTTGGTTGTATTGATATCTATACCCTTGAGAATGGAATTGCATGAATAGATCATGTTGTAATTCGTTCCCCAATGATAGCGTGTGGCTTGAGAAGTGGCGGTTTTGTCACTATAATCCAAAGCTGTCCGGAACCAGTTGTATCCATCCGTAGTGGAAGGAACATCAGCCGTTCTTGAGTCCATGAAGAGCATAGAGGATGGCCATCCGAAATCGTTCTGATAACTTGAGTTTCCCAAAACACCGCAATATTGCTTGGTCATCATCGGAAGCGCGTTCACACTTGCCTCCGCCATCGAGGGGTCGTTTGCCGTAACCTGTTCTTTCTGCTCTGAGGTAATTGTTCCTCCCATGGGCTCCGTGTCGAGATCGTTGCATGACCCCATAAACGCCAACAGCGCCGTTGCAGGAAGTAATTTATATATTGTCTTCATTTTTTTCGTTTATTGAGATTAGAATTCAATTTTCACACCGCCGGACACGCAACGCATTGTAGTGTATAGCGCGGTAGTTGCAGATGTAAAGCTCTGACGCGGGTCAAGACCCTTTCTCGCGCTCCACAGAGCGATATTGTCGCCCGACACATATACACGGAGATTGCTGATGCCGATCTTGTTGGTGACATTGGAAGGGATAGTATATCCCAGCGTCACATTGTTCAATGCAAGATAGTTGCTTGAGATAAGTCCGCGGTCTGTGTTATAATTTGAGAATGTGTAGCTGTCTGATGCATCGAGACGGGGTACATCTGTATAGGGATTCTCCGGGGTCCATGCCTTGAGAATATCCTTATGCCAGTTATGTCCGTAATCTGAAGAATAGCCCGAACCCATGAAAGAGGCATAGCCTGAGTCATAGATCTTGCCACCTGCCTGATAGCTCAGCGCGACAGAAAGGTCAAATCCGTAAAGTGAAAGATTTGTTCCGAAACCTCCATAGAATTTAGGATACAGATTGCCGCTTGCCTGACGGTCAAGTGTGCTGTACTGACTCTTCACATGATAACTGCCGTCAATTCGGTTTCCGTCTGCGTCATAATCCCATCCCCAATAAAGGGCTTTACCTGTTGCGGGATCTACACCGGCATATTTCACGAGATACAACTGATACATTGATTCTCCTTCCTGATAAATACGGCTTCCGTCAATCCATTCGCCGTTAAGTTCGGGAGCGAGTTTGAGAATCTTGTTCCCGACAAGAGTTCCGTTGAAATTGATCGACCAGTCGATTTTTTCTGTCTTAACAGGAGAATACACAAATTCAAGTTCAAGACCGTTGTTGCGCATAGACCCAACATTCATGGGAATCGAGGAATAACCCAAAGAAGGAGCCACCGGTCTGTTGTAAAGCATGTCGGATGTCTGGCGGTTGAAGTATTCGAGGCTACCGGTCACCATCCCGTTGAGGAACGCGAAATCCACTCCGACATTGAATGAATTTGAGGTCTCCCAGGTCAGGTTGCGGTTGCCTTTGTATGCAAGCACACCGTCGCTCCAGCTCGTGCTGCCGTCGATCGAGAATTGGTCAAGATATGCATAATCGTTGCCGATAGCATCGTTACCCTGCTGACCAAAGCTCGCGCGAAGTTTCAACTGGTTGAGCCATGTATTTGCGTTTTCCATGAATTTTTCCTTGGCGATATCCCATGCCGCAGACACGGAGAAGAAGTTACCCCAACGGTTCTCCGGTGCAAAACGGGAGGATGCGTCGCGACGATACATTCCGGTGATGAAATATCTTGTATCGAAGTTGTAGTTAATCTGACCGAATATACCGCGTGTGGCGTATGAAGACACACTGCCGTAACCTCTGCGGGCATCGTTGAAAAGAGTGTTGTTGATCGCCCATGAGAACGGATTGTAAAGACCTATACCGGAAGCACTCAGATATTCATGGCGATATTCGTAGCTTTCGTAACCAGCCATCAACTCAATGTTGTGAATATCGTTGAACGAATGTCTGTAGTTGGCAATACCTTGAAGAGTAAGACCTGAATAACGGTCTTGCTGTTGTGTCGCGTTGCCTCCTTGTGTTGTGAACTGACCATACATTCCGTTAAGCACCATGTGATAACGGGTGTTGTCAAGAGAATATCCCAAAGTTCCTGTGAGGGTCAGATCCTGGATAGGATTGAGCTGGACAAACCATTTGCCGTTGAAAAGATCTGATAGATATTCGCGGGAATCATAGATAAGCTGACCTGCCGGGTTGCCGTTGGTTATGATTGGACGGGCGAAAGGTGTGGATTTTGCGTCACCATAGTCATAAATTTTCTCTCCATATGACTCGTCATACATGATGTTGCCTTCTCCGTCACGCACATAAATGGGATATATAGGCGCCATGGCGTTGGCGGCATAGAATGCGTTGCCATTGCTTGTAGTGGATGTCTGATCGCGCGGATAATCGCTCTTTGTGTAGGCATAGTTGAGGTTTGCACCAATCTTAAACCAGTCTGTCACGTTGTAGTCAACGCTTAGACGAGTTGAAAGACGCTGGTAACCTGAGTTTTTGATCACACCATCATCACTTGTATATGATCCGTTGAGATAGTAGTTGAATCGTTCGCTGGCACCTGATACACTTACGTTATACTCCTGACGGAAACCATTGCGGTAGGTGGCGTCAGACCAATTGTCGGGAGTGAAGTAATAGTTCCCGTATTTGTATCCAAGGGTAGCGTTCGGATTGAGGAGTCCGTTTGTCCCGATTAGAGTCTCTCCATCAGGAACAGTATAGACCTGATAACCGAGAGCACTGAGCATCTGATTGTTTGCGTAAACATGAGCAGCCTCAGAAGTGTATCCGAGATTATATAATGCAGCGTTGCGTTGTGCCATATAGCTGAGCTCATAATACTGTGCGGGGCTTTCGATCACATCGTAGTTTGTGACCTGACGGCTGTTGGCACCCCATTTGGCATCAACCACGACTTTTGTCTTTCCCGCTTTACCGCGTTTCGTAGTGACAAGGATGACACCGTTGGCACCGCGCGCACCATAAAGAGCCGCAGCCGCAGCGTCTTTGAGCACTGTCATTGATTCTATGTCGCTCGGGTTGAGTGCAGCAATATCACCGTCAAAAGGCACGCCGTCAAGCACGTAAAGAGGATCCATGCTTGCGTTGATAGATCCGACACCGCGGATTCGGATTGTGGCTCCGGTACCCGGCTGACCGTTGGCGCTAAGGGTCTGGACACCCGCCACGGCTCCCGTGAGGGCATTGGTGACATTGGTGACAAGACGGTCCTCGATAGTTGATGCCCCTACTACAGATGCGGCGCCTGTATATTCTGATTTTTTTGCCGTTCCATAGGCTACGACCATCACTTCATCAAGATCGCTGGATTCATTTGTAAGCTCTATGCGCATGTTGTCGGATGTGATGCGTACCT
>CAMWID010000073.1 GCA_947174235.1 uncultured Porphyromonadaceae bacterium
GCTGATATAAAGCATGTAACGGCGATAATGCTCTTTAAAACTGATAAAGATGAGAAATTAATACGATTTTTCGTATAATACAAATTTTCGTACAAAAAGGTTCAATAATGAAACAATCTGACAAAGAATTTGAAGAAGCCTTCTGCCGTATATTGAAAGCGGTGGTACGCTTGTGGCTGCCATGATAGCATGCATCCTGATCGGCATCCTCATGTCGGGATGCTCGCCGAAGACCCAGCCCGTGGTAGTGAGGGAGACGCGCACGGTGCTGGAGACAGACTCCCTCACACGTCTGATCAACCGTCTGGTCGCCTATGGATTCAGGGAGACGGACAGGGAAACCGTCTACATGATCGACAAGACCACCTACACGGTCAACGAGAAAGGGGACACTATCGGCAATAACGCTCGCCATCGCCCTCCACAGATTCGGCAAACTGATAACGGAGCTCGTAAAGAAATAAGCCGTGCATCCACGCGGACACACGGCATGAAGGAAAAATCTTTCGGTAGATAGATTGTATTAGGTTGGGGTGGCTGAGTAATCGGTCACCCTTTTTTAATATCGAATATCTTTACTAACTTTGCGTCATGATAGTAATATGAGCTCTACACATCGTCAATCATCGAAAAAATATCAGAATTTTTTTTTAAAATCTAATAATAGATAAATTAATAATAATGTGATTTTGAGCTATAATTAAATTGGTGCATTTTTGGTGCGCATATAAATAATATTGATTCGCAATTTGCTAATAATAAAATAGTTCACTATTCTATTTCTCCAGCGAGTTTTAAGTAATATCAATAAGAAGCGTCACTACCGTACGTTAGTGACGCTTCTTATTGATATTCGATATTTTCTATTATTTCTTGATATCTCTTTTATCCCAAGATGGATGTGCGGGATCTTCGGCAACCAATGCCTCCTGCAAATCTATCCCGAGTGCTCTGCTCAGTTTTTCACCATATTCAGGATCCGCATTATAGCAGGCTCTGACATGACGTTGTTTAATGAAAAGAGGGACACCGTCCATGGCTCGTGCAGTGTTTTCACACGTTGTGATTTTATCTTCTTCAGAAAACAGGCGCCATAATTTCCCCGGTTGTGTATAATAATCTTCATCATACTCCCTTTCATCATAATTGAATACATCTCCTCTCGCTTCCAATGGCGGTTCTTTCAGTTCAGGAGAATCTTTCCATTCTCCAAAGCTATTGGGTTCATACGCCACGGATGATCCATAATTATCATCTGTGCGCATCTGTCCGTCACGATGATATGAGTGGAACGGACATCTCGGTTTGTTGACCGGTATAAGATTATTGTTTACACCAAGCCTGTATCGCTGGGCATCACCATATGCGAAAAGACGACCCTGAAGCATCTTGTCAGGAGACAGACCAATCCCCTCTACAAAATTCATGGGATTAAAGGCAGCTTGTTCAATTTCTGCAAAGAAATTGTCCGGATTCCTGTTGAGCTCGAGAATACCCACTTCAATCAGAGGGAAGTCAGCATGATACCATACTTTGGTAAGATCGAAAGGATTTATTTTGTACTCTTTAGCCTGCTCTTCAGACATGAGTTGAACATACATCTTCCATTTTGGGAAATCACCTTTCTCAATCGCCTCGAAAAGATCCCTTTGATTTGATTCCCGGTCTTTTGCAATTACTTCTGCAGCTTCCTGGTCAGTGAGATTCTTGATTCCCTGCATAGTTTTAAGATGGAATTTCACCCATGTCCGCTTATTGTCCTTATTTATGAAACTGTATGTATGACTTCCAAATCCATCCATATTCCTGAATGATGCCGGAATACCTCTCGGCGACATTGTGATGGTCACCTGATGAAGAGCTTCCGGAAGAAGTGTCCAGAAGTCCCAGTTGTTCGTGGCGCTTCTCATCCCGGTGCGGGGGTCTCTTTTTACCGCATGGTTGAGATCGGGAAATTTTAAAGGATCACGCAAAAAGAACACAGGCGTATTGTTGCCGACAAGATCCCAGTTCCCTTCATCAGTATAAAACTTCATCGCAAATCCGCGTATATCTCTTTCCGCATCTGCGGCGCCCCGTTCCCCTGCCACGGTTGAAAATCTCACAAGACACGGTGTGACCTTGCCAACTTCTGAAAATATTGCCGCACGGGTATAGTCAGATATGTCATTCGTCACTGTAAATGTCCCGAAAGCACCTGAGCCTTTTGCATGCATTCTTCTCTCAGGTATAACTTCTCTGTCGAAGTGTGCGAGTTTTTCTGTAAACCATGGATCCTGAAGCGACATCGGTCCTCTGACACCGGCTGTCTGTACGTTTTGATTGTCTGCAATCGGCCTGCCGTTTTCGGCGGTAAGTCTTTTGTTTTCCATAATAATTTAATAAGATTTCACGTATAGTTTGTTTGAATAAATGTCACATAAGAGTCGGTGAAGAGAGAGGCTTATGATCAATAATCACTTTTTTGTAGTAAGACAACAGCAATGTGGTAAGCGGCAGTGCTATTATCATACCGATAATTCCTAAGAGTGTGCCCCATACGGAAAGCGAAAGCAGTATGATCGCCGGATTTAATCCTAACGATTTTCCCATAATCTTTGGCGTGAGGATATAATCGCAGATACACTGGCTCACAATGTAAACCAGACTACATTTGCCTACCATGGTCCAAAACTCTACAGAACCGTCAAGCGACATTATGATACATATGGCAAACACCGGAATAAGAGTAATATATTGAAAATAGGGAATCATATATAGAATTCCCACTATTGCTCCCATCACAATCGCCATAGGCAATCCTATCAGGGAAAATCCTATACAATAGAATACGGCAGCACAGGACGCGATAAGAAGTTGACTCCTGAAATATTTGTTCATACTGTCTTTCACATCATTCGCTATCTGCATGACCGCCGGCTTATACTTGTCTGGGATCAGCAGTTCGAATCCTGATCCCAATTTGTCATAATCTATCAGAATAAAGATAACATATACAAATGTCAAAAGCCATTCGAGCGAATGCATGAGCATTTCAATAATGGAAGTGACCAACGATTCCCCTTTGTCCAATAGAATTGAGTTTCTGCCGTTTTCAAGCTGGGTGATCAGTTCAGAAATATTATATTTCCTTTCTATTGCCTGTGTTATACTTTCGGGTACAAAAGGTATTGTGACGTTTCGTACGGTATTTTCTTTTACCATGTCCATCATCTGGTTTATTTCATCCGAGACTATTGGAGTGATAAAATATAATACAAGCACCACGATAAGAGTCACATCGAATATCGTGACAAATACAGGAAACACCCTACCCTTGCTTCTCAACAGTCGTTGATTAAATTCTACGAATGGCTCCATGATATACGAAATAAGACAGGCGAGGAAAAACGGAAGCAAAACGTTTTTCAGCACCCCCGTCAGCCAGATTGCGCCTGCCGTGATACCTAATGCTATCAGCATTCGTATGACGCGGTCAAATGTAAATGGTCTTGCCATATTGGTATACATATCACTTTTGTGGAACTTGTAAAATGTTAACAAGCGCGACCACGTTAATGTTGACCGCGCTTGTTCCCGTATTGAAAAATAAGTAATAGTTGTGTCAGAAGTAAATCATTTTGATTTGTCTTTGAAAGTCTCGTCATGTATGTCGTCTTCAATCACAAGGCTTGTGTTAAGGACATCATTTATGGTCTCTACAAGTTCCGAGGCAGATCCCTCATAGCTAAGAGTGAGTGTAGGTTCGTTTTCAGGTAATCCGGAAATGGATACTCCATAAGTCGTTTCTATTTCTCTGACAACGTCCGACAACGGTGCGTCTTTAAATTCAAGTTTTGCAGTTGAGACCGAACCATCTACAGTAAGAGAAGGATCCGTCTCTATGTTGTCGATGATTCCGGCATCCTTATGAAGCGATGGGGATAGCGAAGTATAAATAAACGCTGAGGCAGCCAATATGGCACATGCGATCGATGCTGCAGCCAACATCCTTCTCCAGTTAAATCTATTTTTTTCCATTATTTTATCCCATGCCTTATGCCGGATGAACACACCTTTCTCAAAGTGTGCGACGACAAATCGCATGCTGTCCTCAAATTTTTCTTCATTGGTTTTCATCTCGAATCTTTTTATTTTGGACTCACAAGATACAAAAATCCCCTATTTAGGATTATAAAATTTTATAATCAAGATATAACGATCTGATTATTAGACCATGATTTATAGAAATGGCAAAAAGAATACTTTTCTTCCTTTTGGCTGAAGTGCATCTCTTAGTCTGGTAAAGGCTTTGGTCATATGATTTTCTATTGTTTTGACAGAAATATTCAGCTTTTCTGATATTTCCTTGTGCGAAAGTCCATCCCTCTTGCTTAATAAGAATACTTCTCTGCATTTTTCCGGGAGATTTTCAACCGCAGCCCAGAGAATGGCATCCCTTTCAGATGTGTCGATGTCATCTTCTGCGACATATTCGGAAATCTCTTCGATACTGTCTGTATTCTCAGTGTTTAGTTTCCTGAGACGGTCAATACATCTGTTGTGAACGGATTTATATAGATAAGATTTTATATTATCAATTTCTTTGCCCGTTTTAAGAAGTTCCCAGACAGATACAAACGACTGCTGGACTATATCTTCCGTCTCGTCTTTGTTTTTCAGTATACGCAACGCGTACATACACAAAGGTAGATAGTTCCTGTCAAATTCTATTTTAAATTCGGCTTTATCCATACTGACAGCAAAATTAGATAAATATCACGAGATTTCGATGCCTGCAAAATAAAAATGTCAAGATAATTATTTAATTTTGCATCACAATAAGTCACACGTCTGATGAATCTGTTGAATCCGGCATCATTTTTTGTGCAAGTTTTTTGTAAAGCTGTCTCATAAATGCTTTGCAACTGCTGCATTCATCTTTAAAATATTGAACGGACAATTCGACTGTTGTAAGAAGTCGTGCACTTATTGTTGTAAAATTGAAAAACTGAATCCATTGGGAAGTATATACGATAAAAACGCTGCAATTTTTGTCGGATGCAGAATGGATATAAATTTAAATTTATGCAAGATTATATAGCCCTAAGGATCAATGCAGATCCTTGTAATGAAACCGTAACTGATCTTCTCGCCGCATTTCTTTGCGATGTGGGTTTCGAGTCATTTTCTGCTGATGAATCAGGTATGACAGCATATGTAAGGTATGACCTATATGATGAAAACAACGTTAAGGAGATATTGTCCGATTTCCCGATGGAGACGAAGTTGGACTTTTCAGCCGAAACAGTTCATGGTGAAGATTGGAATGAGGAGTGGGAAAAAAATTATTTCAAGCCTATTATAGTTGACGGTCGTTGCGTCGTGCATTCCTCTTTTCATAAAGACATCCCGGTTGCAGAGTATGATATTGTAATTGATCCCAAAATGGCGTTCGGTACCGGTCATCACAGTACAACTGGCAATATGATGCGCTTTATATTGTCGGAAGACATGAAAGGCAAGAATGTCATAGATATGGGAACGGGTACCGGAATATTGTCCATTCTTTGTAAAATGAGAGGTGCAGATAAAGTTACCGGGATTGAGATTGATCCTTTCGCTTGGGAGAATGCTGTTGAAAACGTCAGACTCAACGGAGTGGCGGTCGATATGATATGCGGCGATGCCTCCACGCTTGAGGGACTTTATACGGCAGATTATTTTCTTGCAAATATCAATAGAAATGTAATCACATCCGATGTTGACAAATATGCCAGGAAAATTAAAGTGGGTGGAATAATGCTGCTTAGTGGCTTTTATCGATCCGATATACCGGTGGTATTGCAGTCAACTGAAAAATTCGGATTCACGCACGTTGATACTCTCGAAGAAAACGATTGGGTGGCGATAAAGCTTGTTAAAAACGCTTAACATATAACTGAAAATTGCCGTTGTTATTGTGGGCTTAACTTTTTTTTGCACTTTTTCAAAAGAGATTGTTTGGATATGGCACATAATTTGACTACTTTTGTGATGTAAAACAAATATACACACCCAAAAAATCAACTGCCTATCGACAAACTCTACTTAACGTAAAAAGAAAAAGAATGGCAAAAATAATGAGCATGACCGATGAACAATTGGTCAGGGCTTACGCGCAAGGAGACAACGAAGCGTTTGACATCCTTCTGAAAAGACATCAGGAACGTATCTTCAATTATATACTCAGGATAATAAAGAATGAAGATATCGCAAATGATATTTTTCAGGAAACATTTGTCAAGGCAATACTGACCATCAAGCAAGGTCGGTATACTGAGAATGGTAAATTCCCGGCATGGATCTCGCGCATAGCCCACAATCTTATAATTGACTTTTACCGTCAGGAGAAATCAGAAAATCTCCAAAGTGCGGATCTTGATGATGTAGATGTCCTAAACAGGAAAGAACTGTGTGAGGAAACTATAGAGGATATGATCATTTCTGACCAGATAAGGGAAGATGTGAAATATCTTATCAAGGAATTGCCTCATCTTCAGCGTGAGGTTCTTAAAATGAGATATTATCAAAATCTCTCATTTAAGGAAATCGCCGAGATAACAGGCGTCAGCATCAATACTGCTCTCGGCAGAATGCGGTATGCAATCCTAAACTTACGTCGTATCGCCTCGGAAAAAGACATTGTTCTTACTCTTTGACATTGTCTCGGGAGTTCCTTGCATTTCTGCCGTTTATAAGAATTTTGAAGTTTAATATTTGAATTCAATATTAAAGATTGTCACTCGTATTGTCTGCCACGACTTCTCGGTGACAATCTTTTTTTTATTGTCAGGAATAATATTTTTTTACCGTTGTGCGTTATTATAATGTGTGTATTCAATGACACTTTTGCCATTCATGGTGTCATACAAATATAATTCTGTTATGCCTATGACAAACGATTCCGCACATCTCTTTTTCAACAAGGATGCCAGAAACAATGGGATCAAGTCGCCTCGCCAATCTTCTTTGGCATTTATCCGGCAATTCTCCAGAATTTATACGTACTACGGAAGTCCGTTGATAGGTGTGATATCTGCGAATTGATCCTCCACTCCCCTCTCAGAAAAAAATCAAGTCACGATACGTATCGTGACTTGATTTTTTTCTGAGACAATTTAGAGTATGTTTACTTTTAACTTTATGAAATCTTTATATCTCTTATCAATAAATTCCGTTTTCCCCTTTTGGCAGACTCAATATAAATTTCTAAATTTGCATAGTCCTTGGAAGGAGACGCCGAGATTTCTTGCAGCCCTCGAATAGGAAAAAAATCAGTTATGAGCTGGATAATACTTATTTTGGCCGGTCTAATGGAAGTCGGCTTTACGTTCTGTCTGGGAAAGACTAAAACAGCAACCGGTCTTGAACTTGTTTATTGGTGGACAGGCTTTTTAGGTGCATTGTCTTGCAGTATGTTTTTAATGACCAAAGCTGCGGAAAATATTCCGATAGGCACAGTGTATCCGGTGTGGACAGGCATCGGAGCTGCGGGGGCTGTAATAGTAGGTATCTTATTTTTCCATGAACCAGCCACATTCTGGCGTATTTTCTTTATCGCTACCCTTATTTTTTCAATTATAGGACTCAAACTATTGGCATGAAAACACGTAAGATGCGTCGTTTCAAGCAGGAATTGTCTGCGTCTGAAACGCAAAAGATCCTCTTTAATGGCAAGTATGCTGTTATGGCAGTGACAGGAGATAATGACTATCCCTATGCGGTGCCTGTAAACTATGTTTACGACGGAAATGCAGTATTCATACATTCAGCAGCTGCCGGACACAAGATCGATTCATTGGCTCGTAATCCTAAATGTTCTATTTGCGTGGTTGATAAGGATGACGTTGTTCCGGAGGAGTTCACGTCATATTTCCGAAGCGCTGTTGTATTTGGTAAAGCTCGTATAGTTGATTCAACAGATGAAAAAATCCGGATATTGCGGTTGCTTGCTGATAAGTATAGTCCCGGGATTGATCCCACTGATGAAATTGGCAGATTTATCAAAACTGTCTGCATAATAAGAATTGAAATAGACCTCATGAGTGGGAAGGAGGCTATAGAACTGACAAGAGCGCGTATACAACATGAGGAAAATTTCTAAAAACGGCACATGCTCAGATAAAGTCTTTAAGCCGCTGTGCTATACGTATGACACAGAGGCTTAAAGACTTTCATGATCCGCTCTTATCTATTTTCACTGATAGTATCAGAGTTTTGGTTGTATGCCTTGGCAACGCACTTCCATTCGCCATTAAGTTTGAGCAACAGAAGGAAGTCGGTAAAGTCAATAGTACCACCCCACCCCTCTTCAAGAACTCGCACAACAGCTACTGTCTCTTCAACAGCAAGAACGTCGATACGTGCCTTAAACTCAGCGCCGGCACCAACGGTATCGACATTGTGGTAGAACTGCTCGATTGAACCGCGCTCGACCGTGCCATTCAATATGCCGAATAGTACAGCATCATCAGTGAACAGAGTCTTCGCATACTTGCTGTTGCCTTCGGCAACACTTTTTACAAACTTCTCGGCGGCGTTAGCCACTGCTTCATATTCTTTGATTTTGTCCCTCATTTTTTTGGTATTTGTTTGATTTTCTGAATGCAAAGTTACAACCATGATATATCAAAATCAAGTACCGAAAAATTTTTCATATACCGAAAAATTTTTCCGTATATGGGAATTAAGCAGTTATTGATTAAATTTGCAACTTGAAAGGAAAATAAAACTTAATCAATGGCATACGAAAAGAAAATACCCGTGGATCTGGATTGTCCGCTAAGACTTACAATGAGTCTGATTGAGTCGAAATGGAAGTCTTGCATCCTTGACGAATTGAGAAATGGGAATCCACGGCGACCAAGCGAGATACACAAATGTTTGCCGGAAGCAGCTCCGAGAGTACTTGATATTCAACTAAAAGAGATGGTTGAGGACGGTCTTGTCGTTAAGACCATCTTCCCGGAGCTTCCCCCTCGCTCGGAATACAATATCACCGAACTCGGACTATCTCTGATTCCTATCATTGACCAGATGCTCAAATGGGGAAAAGATCACTATGATATTTTCGAGAAGAAATATAGGAAGCAATAAAAGGTGGCCTATATACTCAGGATTGTCAGGCAGAAACTATAAAGCCGCCTATGGTATTACAGTTATAAACCAAAAAATAATGAATGAAATCAGAATTGATGTAACAAAGCAGTCTTCTGAAGAATTGGCTCTCGCCAACGAACAGGCTCAACTTATATTCAAGTTTAATCATACAATGCCCGGCACAGCCGAATATGACGAACTTATGCACTGCATCTTTCCCTCAATGGGAAAAGGTAGCAGAATTAGTGCGCCAATCACGGCAGTAAGACCACACATGGTCAGTATAGGCAAAAATGTGATTGTAATGCCCGGATGCCTGATGATGTCGGCAGGAGGTATAACGATAGATGACGGCACGATGATAGCCGCCAACGTGCAACTCATATCCAACAACCACGACCTTTATGAACGTCAGATCATAACGTGCAAGCCAATCCACATTGGGAAAAACGCATGGATCGGAGCCGGAGCCACTATACTCCCCGGAGTCACCATTGGTGACAACGCCATAGTCGGAGCAGCCAGCGTTGTAACCAAAGATGTATTGGCGGATACAATCGTGGCAGGTAATCCTGCGAAATTTATCAAACGGATTCCTCCGCGTTCCGAATGTTCGGCTTACAACGAAAATGAAGAAGTCATACAACTCGGATTAGACAGCTGTGGTGACTAATAATTCTTGTGTAATGAATTATTTGAGACAAAGATATGCCTCAATGATGAAAACTTATGCTTCATGCATTTTTTTCAGTCCATCGGATACTACCCGTAAATATGCAATAGCTATGTCAGAAGCATCTGGAGAGGTTCCCAATTAAAATGACACCCAAAAGTCTGACAAAACTTTTGGGTGTCATTTTGTTTCAATATTGATTTGCGAGAAATAACTTCCTTGGCAATAAAACTTTATCTTAGTATCAGGCGGCGATAAGCCGGAGAATACCATTCAAGCAGTAAGGCTCTGACCATTTGATACTCTGTCGGAGGATAAAGACTCTTGTCAAGCTTTATTTCCCGACGTATGATTACTTGAGAGCCTGCATTTTCTATTGACAGTTTTACACTTCCTGCCGCATTCTCAAGATTGAAATCACAACTTTTGGTCAGCGATGTCAGTCCATCAAGTCTGATTGTAAATACATCAGTTTCTACGATCGGACTTTTGATCTCAAACCAATCGGTACGTTTTGAATTGAGCTGCGTCATACCCCAGGAGTCGACACCTTTCTTGTTCTCGGGAACAGTATATGCCCAATATGATCCGCGTTTTGCCACACTACCTTCATTGGTCTCTACTTCTCCATCCTTTACAGACAGTTCAACATCAACAGTATCATTGATTACAAGGGGATTGAAAGAAACAGAAACCTGATTGCCCGCGAGATCCACGAGATCATCCCTATCGGCGTGATTACCCGCTTCATACGCACCGGTCTTGTCTATTCCATAAAACTTGTCACCGGCCTTTACAATAAACTTTGAAATATTGGCTATATTCCTTGTCTTTATATTTTTTGGGAAAACGACCACGACCCCAGCGTCAATTCCCGCTGATCGCATAAGTTTTGCCATTGCCAAAGCTTTTTCTGCCGGAGTTCCGAATGCGCTTGCAAGCACACTCGCGCATTGACGGAATCTATAGCCGGTCAATGCGGGAGCGACATTTCCCGTGGCAATGTTCTCCACGATAAATTTCTGGATTGCTTCAGCTTTCTCTTCAATAGTAGTTTTCCCATCCAGCACATTAGCCGGAGCTTCACAGATATCCGTTGTTTCCACTGTGAGTGGACGGAGTGCCTCTTCAAGCGAGCCTGCCGTAGTCACAGACAGACGCGGTTGCCCTTTGTGTGATGCCGGAGCATAATAGTCTCCGGCGGCAGCCGGTATATTTCTGAAAGTCCACGTATATGTGTTTTCCTTTATAACCGGTTTAACGTCGGAGTCGGAGACAGACCAATCAAGTTTTGTGCCATGTGGAACGTTAACTACGATGTTGTATTCCTTAATATCTGCACCTTGAATTGGAATCACACGGTCAATGTCAAGAGTCGGGCTGCCGTCTGGACTGCCGGTGATGCTGTAAGAAAGGTCTACCGTGCAATCCGGTTCAAGTCCCGTATGTGTGATTACCATCTCGCGTAGACCGTTATAATCTTTAGAATTGGCTGCCCCCGCCGGGAGAACCTCGTTGAAGGCATTGTCCGGAGCCTTTACAACGGTACCGTCTTTTTGCGTGGTCTTGCACTCGTTGATCGTCAGCTTCTGGAAAGCGGGGTTATAAACCACAAATGTCTCTCCAAACAGTGTAAAGAAAGAATAGTGTGTGTGGTATATCATCGATTTGGAATAATCATAATCGATAGCCCCGTCCGGTTTCAGAGTATATGTTTCAGTCACTTTGTTGAGCGTCGCGTCATTCTTCTGTGCATAAGATGCAAGAAACGCAACCACGCCAACCGCTGTTAGTATATATTTCTTCATTATTACTTGTTTAAGTTTAGCAAACTAACCCTCTGTCTTCGCTTTTGAGAGTTGATTTATCTGTTTTTTACAAACACCAGTTCAGAATCCGCAAGATCCTTATACCCTTTCACCGCATTACGGAAATCTGCCCAGTCTTCCGCTTCATATACTCTCTTACCAAGTGAAAGTTTGGCATTTATTATCATTTTGTTGCGGACATTTTTCAGCTCGCTTCTAAATGTCGCCACATCTGATTCGGTATCTGTATTCAGCTTGGCATCATTTCCTTCAGCCCATGCATATCCGGCGGGAAGAGTCATTGTCTCATGCAATTCTATAAGGCGCGAACATGAGTCTTTGAATCCATATTTACGGCTTTCGTTGTCTGTGTTTACCCGTAAGAATGAACGGACACCGCTATAGAGATTGGAAAGGACAAGAGGACGGCACATCATTACCCCGTCTGCAACTGTTGCATAATCGGGAATAGTAAATTTCATTGTGAGTGCGATAGGCGCTTTCTCATAATTCTTAGGATCGTTGGCTTTCCAGTTTACAACTTTTGCTTGAGGTGATACACGTAGCAATTCTGTTTCAAGAGCGCGTTCCACCCTTTCTGCATATCCTTGGAGGAAAGGTCGTCTGATCGCTGCATCTGACTGACCTTCCGCACAGACTGTGAAACTGCCCGAAAGCGAGCCATCCGCATTCAGTTTAGTGTCGGCAACTATCTTGAACAGATGATTTGAGGGGTCGGATACCGGTGTGAGACGTAGGTCACTGCCTTCCGGAAGACCCGGAAGATAGTTCTGTTGCTGCTCAGCGCTCGACCAGATCTCGCGATTGAAAGGCACCCATGTGGGATCAAGCGGAATATATTCCCCGTTGCTGAGTTTTACTACTGTGACACAATGGTTGAAATGATCGGCGGGAATCTGTTCTATTCTTGAACCCGCCATAGTCATTGCGGGATAGGCCTCGAATCCTGCCATGCGAAGCATTGAGATCAATAATGCCGCTTTGTCTTTGCAGACTCCTGCACGGTCTGTGAAATTTGTCCGGGTGTTATGAAGTGTATACCCCTCACCTTCCCCCATTGAAATGCCTGAATACCGCATATTGTCTGCAACCCAATGGGTAAGAGCGGAGATTTTCTCCATCTCTGTCTTCTTCCCTTTGATTATCTCATTCACTTTTGCCTGCGCTTCGGGTGTAGGGTCGAAACTTCCGTAGTCTTCATTAACTTTGTGGAACCACAACGATTTCTCCTTCCAATCGGGAGTGGATGACATCATGAGTTTTGGCGCGACATCAAATTTGTCAACCATGTTAGGTTCTGCTCCGAACGGGAGTGCATTGTTTATTGAAAAAGTATAGACTCTGCGGTCTCCATCAAGTTTCACAGAACTTGCACAGTCCCCCTGAAAGAATTCATACTGCACATCTTTGCTCCGTGGAACACTCACGTGATATACCTTTCTGACTGTTGGTTCGGTGACCCAGAAAGGAACTATATCGTAAAACTCTCCGCGCATAGGCGGAACGAATCGTTCTTCATCGTTCTCCCCGGATGCAGTGAGAAGCGCATAAGTAAACCCTTTCTTATTTATGGTATAATCGATCACATCTCCCGGTTTCAGCATACCAGGTTCCATCATGATCTGACGTGCGCCCCAATAGATTGCTCTCGCCGGCGCAGGATAATCGCACGCCTCTTTGAGGTCAAGTTCGGTAACTGTTCCGTCTTGATGAAAGATTTTCATCTCGGCAAATTTTGCATCCGCTGTGAGTGGATCATAGTCATATTTGATCACTCGGTTTGCAAGCGCACCTTTTTCGCTGTTTACTTGAATTACCTTACGGATCACGAATGTGCCCGAACCAAGTTCGGAAACATTTACACTCGTACTGTCAAGAAGCACCACTGAAGGGCTTTCGACAAACGCTTTTTCTGCATTTGCCTCTGCCTGCAATGGCTTCCAGTACTGGGCTGTCATTCCAGTCTGAAGACATAAAAGACTCAGAACAAATAAAGTAGGTCTCTTCATATCGTTATCGGTTAGTTATTCCTTTTCAATCTTATTAATTGAGGTTTGATTTTATAGACATATTTAATCTTCATTAAAATGAGAACAACGCTCATAAAGATTGATATGAGCAGGTTATTCATTCCGGAGATTATTGGAATCATTGTTACGACACCTTTTCATCAACGATGTGGGTGAAAGCCGGGGTGTGTGACTTATGATGCAAGGAAGTCAGTATAGATTTATCATGAAATTTTTTTAGATATGTAGTCTATCATGGATTGTGAGTCCTCACATCCCAATACGTATTTACGACCGTTTTTGAGCCGGATAAGAAAGCAATTGGAACTTTCGCCGAAATAACCGAAGTATGTTCCGATATGGGAATCTTTATACCATCCCCAATAACCGGCATATCCCTCGCTTCCGACAACTCGTTGATTAATCAACCAAGGCATCGGAGTAAAAGATGATATGGATTCAATTGTACAATAAGGGATCGTTTTCCGGCTTATCCTTTTCTTTACTACAATAGCATGCTCGTTTACTTCAATTGCCACGGGAGACCAATACCACATGGACAAGAGCATTGCTGCTACAATGATAGCCAACGAATTGAATATTACGGCATTTTCCCTGTTGCAGATCATCCCTGCTATCAATATTCCTGTAGCTATCACAGTAATGAATATTGATCGATTGCTCCATTTAACTTCTTTAATCATCACACATTCAAAAATTATCACAGATACAAAGATAAAGATTCTATTTGGAATCAACAAGCAAGGATGGTATTATTCTCACGGC
>CAMWID010000074.1 GCA_947174235.1 uncultured Porphyromonadaceae bacterium
CCCCCCCGCGCCCCCCCCCCGCCCCCGGCCCCCCCCCCCCCGCCCCCGCCCCCCCACCCCCCCCGCCCCCCCCCCCCGGGGTTATGGTGAAGGTTATGGAACCGCGTGTGGAGGTAGCCCCCTTTTTTGCGGACCAGCGTGCCTGCCGGGCTGCCGCCTCGCATTTGCGCCGTATGGAAGCGTCCGCGCTTCCCGTGGCCGACGCTTCGGTCACTTTCCCCTCGGCATCTATGACCACGTTGACAGTCACGATCGTCTTGTGGCGTAGTGCCACGTCAGGTTTCGGACAGCTGATGAAAGAACGTCCGTGGGCGTTGCCGCTGACGCCGATCCCGGTGCCTCCGGCTCCGGAGGTGCCTTTGTCGGTGCCTTCCACCGCGCCGTTTTTGGTGGAGAATTTGCTCGCGACCGAACTTGTCGCCTTCTGTCGTTCCTTGTCGGTCTGAGAAGGCTCCTCCACTTTCATTGTGCTTTCTTTCTTCTGCGTGTTCAGTTTCGGTTTCGGTGGCGCGGGTTCCGGCTTTGGTCCCGGTTCAATTATCTCCGCCTTGTCTTCGGGCGCCGGATCCGGCTCCCCTTTCATGGCAGGGGCGGGTTTGTTGTTGTTGACCGCGTTCTCCTCGCCGAGTTCCACAAGTTCAGGTTCGATGAAGAGCTCCTCGTCTTCCATAAGTTCAGCTGCCGGTGCCTTTGTTATGGCGTCGCTGTTCCAGGAGATCCCTCCGAAGAAAAGGACAAGAAGGATCACCAGAGCTATGAGGAATGTGAAAAACGCGGCTATCGCGCGGTCTTTGTCATATCGTTTCATTTCTGGGAGCTACGTGTTGCGAGTACGAGACGCAGGTTGTTGCGTGCGGCGAGGTCAAGCACCTCGATAACGCGCGCGTATGCTACAGTGCTGTCGGCATAAAGGGCGACGGCACGTAGGGAATCCTGCCTCTGGATGAGCATGAGGTTTGCAAGCAGTTCGTCACGGGTGACGGCACGTGCCGTGGAATTTTCCTCGATGGAATCGTTGCGGTCAGCCACGAGATAAAGCTTTGACTCGGCGTCGATATATACCTCCGTGACAGGTTTGAGGGAAGTCTGTTCGCTGCTTTGCGGCAGGTTCACGTCAATCGCGGCAGGGAAAATCAGGGTGGATGTCACCATGAAGAAAATCAGCAGGAGGAAAATCACGTCTGTCATCGACGACATTGAGAATGTGTCGAGCGTCTGGAAAGGTTTCTTGAGTGCCATGTGTTACTTCAATTCATAATGCATAATTCATGATTCATAATTGTGGAATATGAATCATGAATTGTTAAAGTCACGCCGGTTCGTTGAGAAGATCCATAAACTCCATTGTCTTTGACTCAAGGGAGTTCATGATTCTGTTCACACGGGATACGAGGAAGTTGTATGCGAAAAGGGCGGCGATGCCGACCACAAGACCGGCGACAGTGGTAACGAGCGCCTGATAAATTCCGGAGGAAAGCACCGTGATGTTGGCTGAGGTTCCTGCGTTGGCAAGAGCGAAGAATGCCTCGATCATACCTGTGACGGTGCCGAGGAATCCGAGCATCGGCGCACCGGCGGCGGTTGTGGATAGCCAGGTGAAACCTTTGGTGAGGTTGGAGACTTCAATGTTGCCGGTGTTCTCGATCGCCACAAGGACGTCATTCATGGGTCTGCCGATTCGCTTCACACCTTTGAGTATAAGTCGGGCGTAGGGCGTGTCGGTACGCTTGCAGAGGTTTTCCGCATTCTCAATGTCTCCTTCCATGATATAGTCGCGGATGCGTTTCATGAAGGTGTCATCGCTTTTGGAGGCGCGGTGCAGGGCTATGCACCGTTCTATGAAAATGTAGATGCTCACAAGCAGCAGCACTGCCAGGGGGATCATGATGTAGCCGCCGTCCATTACAAGCGACCAGAAAGAAAGTTCAGTCATTATTTTTGGGGTTGTTTTTTTATAGTTCTTGGGGTTTGGGGTGGTGTGCTCACTTCGTTCGCACCACGGTCAAGCCTTGAAATGATTATCAATTCTTGATAATCAGGGATTGATGATCATTATTTTAGGCAGTTGAGATATTGGCGGATTGTCTCGCCGATCCCGAGATATAGTGCGTCGGAGATCAGGGCGTGCCCGATGCTCACTTCATCGAGATGAGGTAATGTCTTGTGGAAGTATTCAAGATTCTCAAGGCTCAGGTCGTGTCCTGCGTTTAGACCGATGCCGATTTCGGCTGCTGTGGCAGACGCTTTCACGAATGGGGCTATCGCCGCCTCGCGGTCAACGGAATAATTGTCGGCATATGGCTTTGTGTAAAGTTCCACACGTGCCGCTCCGATCTCGGCGGCTTTCCTGACCTGATCCGGATCCGCATCGACGAAAATGGAGCTTCTGATACCTGCGGCAGCGAGGCGGGCACAGATATCACGCAGGAAGTCGGCATTGGCGATCACATCCCAGCCGGCGTTTGACGTCACCGCCGAGGGAGCGTCGGGCACAAGGGTCACTTGCGCCGGCCGTATCTCCGTCACGAGATCCATAAATTCCGGCGCGGGGTATCCTTCGATATTAAATTCCGTGGTCACCACCGGTTTGAGTGCGAACACGTCGGCACGTGTGATATGCCTCTGGTCGGGACGCGGATGCACCGTGATGCCCTGGGCACCCAATTTTTCACAGTCTATGGCGAATTTCACCACATCAGGCACATTCTCCCCACGCGCGTTGCGCAGGGTAGCCACTTTGTTGATGTTGACGCTTAACCGGGTCATTGTCAATAGTATAAATAGTTTATAATGGTATATATACGCTGTCGCTTAAGCAGTGTGTCACAAATTTTTACGTTACATTAATGAAATTCGGCATAAAATTTGTAACTTTGAACTGCAGGCGGCATTTAAAATAAGTTGTCTAAAGAGATAAACCTCCTTTTGGGCAGGAAAGTTTTAGAAAACTCATTTAAAATGCAAAAGTATAAAAAAAGGGAATCAACGCAAAGAAAAACGGCATTGAAGACGTTAAAATAAGTAGTTGATATAAGCCGGCGCCCATATGGAAGCGAAATCTCGGGATGGTTTGTATTGTCTGCTGTTTTGACAATGAGGAGAAGTCCGGTGCCGGACAATTGCGGATTCTGACAAAATCAGCATATACCGATTGAATACGGAATACATAGTATACAGATATAAAGAAAGGACACGGCTATGACAGCAAGAGAGATATTATCACCGGGGAAAACAGTCGCGGATCGCAATCCGCTGCGGACTGTGGAGGCTGACATGCCGCTGCTGGAGCTGCTGCCGCGTCTGCTTGACACCCCCGGACGTGAGGTGGGGGTCAACGACAAAGGCACGCCGCTCGGGGTGGTGGACCAGACATCGATGCTTGAAGGGCTTGCGAGGATGATAGCTCCGCGCGACGACTGCAGCGAAGTGACGGTGGAATGCCGTCCGGAAGAGTATAGCGCGAGTGTGCTTGCGCATGCGGTGGAAGACAGCGACGCGCATCTTGTGGATCTTTTCTCCACCCCTTCTTCCGACGGGAGGATAAGAGTGACGTTGAGATTGCGCCACACGGATCCGTCGGCGGCGGTGAGGAGTCTCGAACGATATGATTTCAAGGTGCTCGAGGCTCACGGTTCTTCCGATGTAATGAGGGATTCGGAGATAGCCGCGGAGCGTCTTCTCGCTCTTCAGACGCTTTTGAATGTATGATACAGGGTTTCCCGGTTCGTGTTTTTATAGCAAAAGCGCGAAGTATGACTATGGCTATCATGGGGTGAGACGGACGTGAAGGATAGAACTGAAAAACAGACCGAAATTGATAAACAAGATCGCAATATACGGAAGCCGCAGGCAGGAGCCTTATCTCAAGGATCTTGCCGATCTTTTCGCGCACCTTGACGGATTGGGATTCAAGGTGTCGGTGCATTCCCGTTTCGCGGAATATCTTTCAGGAAAGGGGATAGACCTGCACGGGGCGGAGATCGCATCGGAAGTGCCGGACGATGCCGGCATAGTGATAAGCATTGGAGGAGACGGCACGTTTCTCCGCGCCGCCCGGTGGGTCGGGAAGAGGGAGATTCCCGTGCTGGGAGTGAATACCGGACATCTCGGGTTTCTCGCGAGTTGCCGCATAGGAGAGGTAGGGGAGATGCTGGGATGTATCTGCCGTGGCGACGTGATAGTCGAGAAGCGTATGGTCCTGTGGGTGCAGAGTCCCGGTCTACCTGAAGGATGCTGGCATTACGCCCTCAACGAGGTGGCACTCCTGAAAGAGGAGACCTCTTCCATGATATCTGTGAGGACGGAGATCAACGGGCATTTTCTCGCGGATTACAGGTGTGACGGGCTTATTGTCGCCACTCCTACGGGGAGCACCGGATATAATCTTTCGGCAGGCGGGTCCTGTGGGTGCAGAGTCCCGGTCTACCTGAAGGATGCTGGCATTACGCCCTCAACGAGGTGGCACTCCTGAAAGAGGAGACCTCTTCCATGATATCTGTGAGGACGGAGATCAACGGGCATTTTCTCGCGGATTACAGGTGTGACGGGCTTATTGTCGCCACTCCTACGGGGAGCACCGGATATAATCTTTCGGCAGGCGGTCCCATTCTTGAGCCTACGATCGACTGTATGTCGCTGGCTCCTGTAGCCCCGCATACCCTTACGGTGCGGCCTCTTGTGGTCGGTGGCGGCTCGGAACTCGAACTTACGGTGGAGAGCCGGACGGGAAATTTCCGTCTCAGTCTTGACGACATGTCATATCTTGTGGCTGCCGGTGAGAAGGTATGGGTGAAACGTGCGGGATTTGTCACGCGTCTTGTAAGGCGTAAGGACTCTACGTTCGCCACTATCCTTCGCGACAAGCTGCTCTGGAACGCATAAGCGTCGGGCAATAATAGGAGAGGCACGTACCCTGAATCGGGAGGGGATTATGATCCATACATATGCACGCAAGTAAAGCCGCATCGTTCGGATGCGGCTTTTTTATCGTTTGCCGGGGCTTTACGGGGAAAGCTTTCCGGTTGATCAGTTTGCAGGAGCCTCTGCGGGAGCGGGTGTGGCAGCGGGTGCGGGAGCCGGAGCACTTGAAGGCGCGGGAGCGGGAGCCGAAGTGGCTGCGGGAGCTGGAGCGATGCTCGACACGTTGACAGGAGTCTTGATCGCGAAAGACGCGCAGATGCTCACCACGCAGATAAAGATGGCGAGAGTCCATGTGGCTTTCTCGATGAAATCGGTGGTCTTGCGATAGCCGAGATACTGGTTGCCCTGAGAGTAGTCGGAAGCCAGGCCTCCTCCTTTTGATTTCTGGATAAGCACCGCGCCGATAAGCAGAAGGCATGCGAGCACGATGAGGATGCTTAGAAAAATATACATTTTGATTAAAGTTGTTGTTAAGCTTTTAGAATCAGCTGTTTTCGTTGTTTTGTCGCTCTTGGTTGAGGATTAGTTTCCTCAAAAAGCGTATTTGGTCTGCAAAGTAAATACTTTTTTCCGGATTATTCAAGTGCAGACGCATAATAATTTCCAAAGCCTTTTGATAATCATGATTTTTTATGCATTCCCGCGCATCCTGTTCGGTGTGCGGGGCTGGGATCTCTTCCTCGTGGATCTCTTCCTCAAAGATTTTTTCTTCGGGTATTTCTTGCCTGGAGTCGGATGTCCGGGTGAGATCCATGCCGATCTCGGCTGTTGCCTGCGACACGGGTGCGTCGGGATTGCCGAAATGTGAAAGGAAGGAGTCGATGGTGTCGGCGGTAGAGAGAGTCACCGGCGACATGTCGGGATAGAATCTGGAAAATTCCTCCGGATCCATTCCGAAAATAATTCTCAGGGCGGCACGGTCGCCGACATTTGCCGCTATGCGTCGTCTGAGGCGTATGGTCTCTTCCTGATCGGTGCAGCTTTTGAGGGCTATTACATCGGGATATATGAAATATGGGTATTTTTCAGTCATGATTTTGTCACCAGTTTCCGAGGGTAGCGTTAAAGATGAGATCCACAAGCTCGTCGCATATTTCATTGCAGAGGTCGTCCTGAACGTCGGTGAGCATCAGCGAGCTCGAGAACTGACGGTAGGCGGAGAAACTCTGGTCTATGTCGTTGGCGGGGTTCTTGTTGTCGGTATATTTCACCCTCACGGTGATCGTGAGGCGTGTCTCGGTGGCGTAGGCGTCGGTGCCGACAGATTGTGGCGAGAGAGAATACCCGGTGATCTCTCCCGTCATTTCAAGATCGGCGTTGCCGTCTATCTCCTGGAGGCGGGTCTGTCGCGTCACGCTGTCGAGCAGCTTGTTTTCAAACGTCTGCTGCAGCGGAGGATATACGAGGGCGGCGCGTATTGGGAAATCAGAGATGTCGATGGTCTTGTAGATGTCGTAATTTATCGCCGATCCGTTGAATTTATAAGACGGGATACAGCTGTCGAGCATCATGCAGACGATGAATGTGGAGAGGAGTACGCCATATTTCAATATGCGTGTCCTGAGGGGCAGGTGGTGCCCGGCTGATGAGAGAAGTTTCAGGTTCATAGTTCGTTGTTGTCGGTCTCGGATCCGTCGAGATCGAGTCCGAGTTCATGGATCTTTCGATAGAGGGTGCGCTGCGAGATGTTCAGCTGCTGGGCGGTGAGTTTCTTGTTGCCGTTGTTTCTGCGTAAGGCAGCCGCCACGGCGTCTCTTTCCGAGTCTTCGAGAGTCGGGACCGCCACCACGTCTTCAATCCCTGCCGAGTCTTCGCGGGGATGGCTGTATTTCGCACCACAGTCAGGTTCATATTTTATGAGCGACTGTGTGGCTGCGTGCGCCGAGGGTGTTGAGCCGTCGATCTTAGCCCTAAGCTCGGCTATGTCGTTGCGTAGGGCATAGACCGTTTTCCAGAGCATTTCGCGTTCAGTCTCATAGCTCACTTCCGGTTTTGTCGCCACGAGAGAAGAGGCTCCGGAATGATCGAGGGGAAGGGTTTCCAGAAGGGTGTGTCTGGAGATTTCGGATCCCGCCTCAAACAGGGCGAGCTGCTCCACTATATTTTTCAGCTGCCTGACGTTGCCGGGCCATCTGTAGAGCATCATGGCGCGACGTGCGTCTTCAGCGAAAGAGATCGGCGCAGTAAGGTATTTCTCAGAGAAATCGGCGGCGAATTTACGGGCGAGAAGAGGGATGTCCTCGCCACGGTCGTGGAGGGATGGCACGTTTATCACCACCGTCGACAGGCGGTAGTAAAGATCTTCGCGGAATTTCCCTTTCTCTACCGCTTTCAGGAGGTTGACATTTGTTGCCGCGACAATGCGTATGTCGGTTTTCTGGACGTTAGAAGATCCGACTTTCAGGAACTCCCCGGTCTCCAGAACCCTCAGGAGGCGCGCCTGTGTGGTGAGAGGGAGCTCCGCCACCTCGTCAAGAAATATCGTGCCGCCGTCCGCCTCCTCGAAATACCCTTTCCGGGAGCTTATGGCGCCTGTGAAAGATCCTTTCTCGTGGCCGAACAATTCGCTGTCGATAGTCCCTTCGGGGATGGCTCCGCAGTTGACGGCTATATATTTCTTATGTTTTCTGGCTCCGAAAGCGTGAATGATTTTCGGAAAAAATTCCTTTCCGCTTCCGCTTTCCCCGGTGACGAGCACCGACAGGTCGATTGGGGCGACCTTGACCGCCCTTTCGATGGCAGCCACAAGCGCCGGGGAATTGCCTATTATAGAGAAGCGTTGTTTCGCTTTGGTTACGTCATCCATAATTTTGTGGGAGATGGTAACGGGGAGGAGTGTGGTTTCCCCGGATCATTTTATTGATTTCAGTTTGTAGGTCTCGCCCCGCAGGAAGTCTCCGAGAGCCTCCACAGTCTCGCATCTGTTCTGCTCTTCCACGGAGATAGGATCGCCGATGGAGACATGCACTTCCTTCCCTCTCATGCGGAACACCTCTTTGGGGAGACGCAGTGTGCGCAGCCGCCAGTCTATCATCCCCAAGATGTTGAAGAACGCAGAGTTTTGCCCGTGGAAGAATATTGGGATCACCGGCACCTGCATCTGGCGGATAAGGCGGATGATGGTAGGCTGCCACTGGCGGTCGCTCACGGAGAGGGTCTTGTCAAGCTTGGAGATAGCGCCGGCAGGGAAGAATCCGAGCGGATGACCCTCTTTGACGTGTTTCATGGCGAGGCGTATCCCCTGCATGGTGATCTTCTTTTTTTCAGGGTCGTCGCTTTTAAGCGGATCCACGGCTATGAAGTTCGGTCGCATAGCCTGTATCTGATTGAGAATCAGATTTACCATCACCTTGTAGTCTTCGCGGAACTCACCCACGATATGGAGCAGCAGGATTCCGTCGTAACTCCCGAAAGGGTGGTTGCTGACAGTGATGAACGGACCGTCTTTAAACCCCGCGAGGGTCTGGAGGTTGTCTATCCTCAGTTTGAATTTGAATTCCTCGTTTACAAGACGGTGTGAGAACATGATCCCCGGCGTGTCGCAATAATCGCCGTGAATCCTGTTGACCTCGTCGATACCTACGAAATGCAACAATCTGTCGACAAGTTTCTTTCGTCCCTCAAGGGCAGGAGCCATCTTGCGAATATCATCATAATTGAGGACATCGGGACGGATATTCTGAATATTATTATCCATACTACAAAATTACAAAAAAGATTTGAGTTTTCCGTTTTTTCGTTTCCCGATTTCAGATGTCTGCCCGATGCGGCTGAAAAATAAGGGCAGGTGCCCCTGCCCGTTAGACCGACTACATGGTTGTCTTCATTCTATTTTGGAAAAGCTCCGCATATCTCCATTACGTCAAGCTCTGACTCATCAAGGGAATATGCCGCAAAGATTCCGATGCCTCCATGAATATTTGAGAAATATTTAATAGGTTCGGTGACACCCAGATCAATCAAGCCTCCATGCAGCCCGTCAGAATCAGTGTCGTTATACAGCACGCTCAGAAGGTATTGATAATAATCTTCGGAAATAGAAAACAGCTTAAAGGTCCTTTTCATTTCAGAATAGTGCGCCAGGTCTATGACGAAACCTCCACCCTGAATTATCTCTTTTACCGTCAGCGTATGGGTTTCCCCTTCAATGCCGTCATCGGTGAATGGAAGTCCGAATGGAGAATACGGCTCCCATCCGGGAATATTGGCGTTGACATGATTTGCAAGACGTTGGAACACGAGCTCATGGGTGTAGTCCCGTTCCCCCATGGGGACACCTTTTCTCCAATCGGAAGTGTCATAGTGTAGAAAATAAAAATTTCTTGAATCGGAAGGATCCGTGAAGGTTATCTCATATGTGAAGATATAATCGTTGTTGGAATATATGGAAAGTGGTCCCTCCCTGCTCACGGACACCGACTTGATCCCGACTTTCCTCGGCACTATGTCACTGCAGCTGACTGGGGAATCATTGTAGACGGTCTGCAACTCCACCAGATCGTTTTCCGACGGAGTGACGGAGGAGACATATAGGTTGGATTTCTTATCAAACGTCATGACCCCCATTGTATTACCGTTGACCTTGACGCTTATGTCAAGGTCTTTCACATAGTCACGTTTGTTATGCACGTCTGAGAAAAAATATGTCTTGGTTGCCGCCGCCGCGATTGTGGAGTCGGGATTGATGATTGAGTTCAATGTCAGCAGGCTCTCGCCGTTGTCTTCGCGGTATCTGTCAAGGTCAATATCCTGATAGCAGCCGGCAAGAAGAAATATGGAGCAAATGCCCGGTAAAAGTGGTTTGAGATAGTTCATATTTGTCAGAATTCGTAAGTGTATGATACAGACGGGACAATGGGGATAAGACTGAATTTCTGGAAGGAACGGCTCTCATCGTCTGGGCCGACGAAGTCATCCTTCCGGATAGTCATCGCGTTCATGTGGCAGTAAGCGTTATATATACTGAAATTCCAGATTGTCCTTCCTCCGTTCTTTAATTTTTTGAATATGCTCATTCCGAGGTCAAGGCGGTGATATGCCGGAAGCCTGACATTGTTCCGGCTTGAGTAGTAGTCAAGTCCGGAAGCCTGTTCCCAGTCAAAGCCGGAAGTGCCGATTCCGGTTGTGGGGGCGTCCGGGAAGTTGTCGCCGGGTTCGTCATAATTATACAACGACAATGTAAGCCTGTTTCCGGTCATATATGTCCATCCTGCATTGAATTCAATCCTGTCGTTGAGGGTGTATGTCGCGTTTATGTTGATTTTGTGTCTGTTGTCAAACTTCGCCGGAAATTTCACGCCTCCGTTTAGGTCTGCGAATTTACGCCAGTTCCACAGAAGTCCGTAGCCCACTGTCCCTGTGAGCCTGCCTGTCTCCTTTGTGACACTGAGATCGACGCCGTATGCCCATCCTTTTCCGGTGGTCGTTTTCTCGCTCCATGTGAGGTTGGGATTAAGCGACGATATTCCCTCGCGGTATTCCACAAGGTTGCGCATTGATTTGTACCAGCCCTCGGCGGAGAAATACAAGCCGCGTGGAAGATTGCCATAAACCCCGAAGGAATACTGGTCGCTCAGCAATGGTTTCGCGTTGACTCCGACGGGTTGCCAGGGGTCGGTCGGGAGGTTTATGTAGTTGCTTGACACCTGCTGGACAAACTGGCTCATACGGGCATATGATGCCTTGACACTGTAGTCTTCCGTCACGTTGATCCTGACATAAGCGCGTGGCTCCAGACGTGGGAATGATTCGCCGTGGATAAAATATTGGGCAAAACGCAATCCGAGGTCAAGCGACGCCCGCTCTCCGAAATTCAACAGATTGTCGATGAAGGTATACACCTCGTCAGCCCTGACAGACGGATTGCCGTTGCTGTCGCTCCAGTGTTGCAGGGAGTTTACATATTCATTCTCGATCCCTTCGGGATGATAGTTATGTCTGACGTACCCGGCTCCTGTTTTCAGCAGGTACAGTCTTTCAAACTGTTGCATATATCCGGCATTGAAGCCGAAGTCGCTGATACTGTTGAAAGTGCTGTTGAGGGTATTGTCGTATGTAGAGTCATCCGAGAGGTCAGACTGATGTTCGCTTTGCTGTCTGTATCGTGAAGAATATGAGGTGTGGTATGCCGACACGTTCAGGAAGCCGTTTCCGAGCCTGTGATCGAGATTCAGAGATACTCCCCAGTTTCCCCACGACAGACGGTTGGTGTCCTCATCGAAAAATCTTGTGCCGTCTGCGGGAAGCGACGATATGGTGCCGTCAGGGTTTATGGTGAGGTTTTTGTTTGTCGCCTCGAATGTGCGGTCACCGAATTTGAGATAGTCGTGTCCGTAATAGCCTATGGCGTAGATTTTGCCGCCGCCAAGTTTCCAGTCGATTCTTGCATTGAAGTCTGTAAAATTGTAGCTTGCGATGGTCTTTTTCCCGTTTTTCTTCTGTATTGCATTGGCTACAGCCAGCGCCGGCAGACCGATTATATCAATCCATGAGCGTCTGACGGCGGCACTGAACGCCAACCTGTCGTTCACTATAGGACCAGAAATATAGCCGTTGGCAGCCAGAAGTCCGATTGTGAATTTTCCGGTGTATCTTTCAAAATCGGGAGCCATCATATTGATGTTGGTGATACTGGATATACGTCCTCCGAATCTTGCCGGAAAGGCGGACTTGAAGAAATCCACATTCCGGATAGTCGCCACATTGAAGGAGGAGAATATCCCTCCGAGATGGCTCACATGATATAGGGGCAGACCGTTATAGAGGAAAAGGTTCTGGTCATTATCCCCTCCATGTACATAGAGTCCGGTGAAGCCTTCCGCGCCCTGTGAAACTCCCGGCAGCGTCTGAAGCACCTTGACTATATCGGGCTCGCCGAACATCACGGGGAGGCGGGTTATGGCGTCACTTCCGATTACGTGCCTTCCCATTTCGGCAGCCTTAAGATTACGGTCAGCGCCGGTTGCGGTCACTATTACCTCGTCAAGTGTCTGATTGTATAAAGTGTCGGCAGGAACCTGTGCCATAACGCACCAGGCGGTAAAAGCCGAGGCACATGTTATGAGACAACGCGTCATTGATATATTATTTCTTATTCAGGTTGATCACTATGCCCATGTTTTTGTAATAAGCAAAGGGGCTGCCGGTGTATATGCCGGTAACATTATATTCCACACCCTTGATAGTTGTTGTCCCTTCAAATCTTTCCACATCCGCAAGGGCTTTGATTTCAAAGATCTTGTTTTTAGATATAAGTCCTTTGACTTTGAAAGTCGTTTCATACCATGGGAATGGAGGGTTTTCTCCTTCTGTGTCAAGCTGTCTTGATACCACGGTTATTTCCTTGACTTGGGTCTGCTCCACGTCGTCAATATAGACTTTGACCTGCTCTTTGGAATAAGTCCAGTCACGGTTGCTGCCATAGCGCTCGGTTGTTGGCTCATACTCATTTGAGCAAGACGAGAGTATTGATAATGTAATGATTGTAACGATAGAATATAGAAATCTCATATTGTAAAATTATTATGGTTTTTGTTTAATATTATAATACATCGGTGATGTTTGTGATGCAACATTAATATGTTGTTTCTCCATAGTTGGATTCTTGGACAACAGAAGAGAAAACAGTTGGCATCATTACAAAAAAGAGAGATAAAAATTTTTTCATTTCAATATGATTTTGGTTGGTTTGATGTTGCAAAATTACGATAGAATACTTTCATTTTCAAAACAAAACTTTCATATTTTTAATTTTTTATATTTGTAAATATCAGTAAATCAACATTATATGATTTTAGTGGTAATTTGTTTCTGCGCACCGGGTCTCCTACTTTCATGTAAACTAAAATATGAAAGTTTTTGGAGGTAATATCAAGGAAATTATTCTATAATTCCTTCAGAAGTTTGCGCACATAAATGCCGATATTTGTCTCATGCTTGTCTATGCCCAGCTTTTTACGGATGCCGCTGCTGATATTGACATGGCTACGTTTCTTCATGTAGCTTCCCACATCTTTGCCTCTTAACCCAATGGCGTAAAGACACACATAGTTGATTTCACCTACAGTTAAATCGTGATCTTCAAAATATTGAATAAACCGAGGATGTGAAACTTGAAATGCCAGGCGATTGCTGTTCATAAACTCTTCTGTGTTGTCGGTAAGTTCTTTAATCCATGCTTCATAGGGCTTTTCATATTGGTCGTTATGAGTTATATACCCCGCCATCAAGGAATTTAACATTTCTATCCGTACTTTTATGGCTTCTTGAACTTCGGATGGCAATTCCTCTTGCGAGTCAATTAATTCCTTCAGACTTGCACTCTCATTCTCCAGCGTTTCGACACGGTGAGCCAGATTTTCTGCTTCCAATGCTTTTTTGTCCCTTTCCAATTGTAGATTCCTGTTTTCAAGTGTCAGATTCTCACGTTCTGCCTTTAATTTATCATTTTCGATTTGTGCTGTGATAGCCTTCTGCAATACAAGATCTTTTTCAGATTTAAGTCTTTTGTTTTCTTCGTCTGTAATTTTGACCTTCTGAATAGCTAAATCTCTTTTATCCTTGTTTCTACACACCAATAATATCAAGGCTGATATCCCTAAAGCAAGTATTACGATCCCACCAACGCATCCCCATATTATTTGGGATTTTTCTTTTGCATCAATTTGGGATTGAAGTTCAATTTTATGTTTTTCTTCAATAGCTTGTGCTTTTTGATCAAATTTTAACGTATTTATGGAATCCATCATGTGACTGAAATTCCTATAAGTAGCAAGAGCATCCTTGTGATTGCCCATATTCTCAAGGACTGGAACTGATATTGCAAGATATTTAAGCGTATCGTACTCATGTCCGTTATCAATATAATCGAGCAAGTCCTTTGCCTTGATATAATTGCCAATTTTGTTATATGCCAAGGCAAGATTTAATAAAATACCTGTGTCAAGATTAGAAAGATTTTTTATATGTTCAATTAATTTGTTGATTTTGGGGATATCATCAAATTTTAGGGCATAAGATAAACGATGTTTGGTTAGTGCAAGTTTTTGGGTATTATCTAAATCCAAGAATTTGTTGCATAGCGATAAAATACTATCAGCCGTTGTTTTGTTTTCTGAGGCTATGGCTCCATTCAGAGCATTAAGTA
>CAMWID010000075.1 GCA_947174235.1 uncultured Porphyromonadaceae bacterium
ACCGGAAACGGGGACAACGAAATTCTGCTTGCCATCAAGGACATGATGTTTCTTTCGACCGGGTATCTTGAGGACATAGCGAAATATTCAAAACTTCTTGCAGACATTTCATCCGATGTCTCAGAGATGAAATCGGCAATAAAAGACTTGTGATCATGGAAGAGCTTAGACGATATTTGAATGGACTCGGTGCATGCGACCTGAAAGATAATGTCGATTCGCTTGAATCGGCAATCCGCATGATGTTCACGCCGCAGGGGAGGGAGTTCTGTATCAAGACCGGATTCCCGACGCTTGAATTTCTCCGCAAACACAAGGAGCGGCTGAACGCCCTCACGGGAGTCTTCATTGACGAGGGGAGGATAACCCCTTCTCTTATCCCCGATAACGTCACAAACATACTCATTTCAGGCGATACCAAGGCATATTTGCGTGTTTCCAAACCAACCCATCTACACAAAATAATTGTGGCTCACAACGCAAAATTGTGTTTGTCGGCAGAAAATTTTGCCGTGGCTACAATTACAGAAATTGGCGAGGTGCATACTGAGATTGCCAACGACGGCACAGCCAAAGTAAATATAGAATCATGAGCAGTCCTACAATTTATATCAACGGAAAGAACGCAAAGACAGAGTGGGGGATCCTGACCACCGGAAACACCCTCTCGTCATTGCTTGCCCCGGTCTCCATGAAAGAGCGCGTCTCCAACGAGTCGCGCCTTGAACACGGCAGACGCACTGACAATTCCGACCCCAAAGTGGCGGCGCGTGAACTGAACCTTGAAATCCAGATGATAGCGGACAACGAGGCTCAGTTCTACGCCCGTCATGAAGCCTTTTGCGCCGAATTGGAGAAAGGGGTCATCGACATGTATTTGTCAGACCGTCCCGAAGTGGTATATCATTTCGACTACAACTCATGTCCGCAATACACCCAGTTCCGCAGAGGCATTGCCACGCTCTCGCTGAAAGTGACAGAAACCAACCCAAAGGATAGAACCGCACACGACAATGACTGACCCGCTGAAGATATATTCCGGCTCGAACGCCCTGCTTTATACTACACCCGTCAACATCGGGTGCCGCAGACGTGTGCAACTCATGATCGAGGATTCCATCACGGTCAAGTTCTCAGACAAGTCCAAGATGAAATTTCCTGTCGGCACACGTATAGGAGACTTTTATATCACAAAGGAGCAACAGGAGAAGTACAACGCCACTACCGGGGGCTATGACTATGAACTGAAGTTCGATGCCTACTATTGGCTGTGGGCGAACAGGCTGCTTTTCTACGTCATGCCGGGTGTGACCAACGCGCCGAAGGAGACCTCTTTCAAGCTTACCGCCACCATTGACGTTCACGCCGCCGTGATTCTCCGCGCCCTGAATACCCTCGGCTTCACCTATGACGGCTCTCCGTTCCGCGTGGATACCGACGCGGGATTCT
The DNA here is from genome assembly GCA_947174235.1 of uncultured Porphyromonadaceae bacterium. Classification (GTDB taxonomy): domain Bacteria; phylum Bacteroidota; class Bacteroidia; order Bacteroidales; family Muribaculaceae; genus Lepagella. Next base: position 1,450 of record CAMWID010000075.1, read on the forward strand.
CGACCGAGGCAAAGTATATCAGCTACGCCAACATGTCTATCCTTGGCGGCATACAGGCAATCGCGGATGCTTACGAGTGCGAATGGTGGGTTGTCGGCAATGCTATCCATTTCGGTAAGTGCAACGCGATAGGGGAGTATGATTTCACGGTAGGGGAGAATGTGGTGTCCATCACATCCGATGCCAAGACCACTCCCGCCAACCGTCTTGTCGTTTTCGGCTCCACACGCAACCTGCCTCCGAACTACCGCACGCAGGAATCATCCGATGTGGTCGATGCAGTGGTTGTCAAAAGGCTCATGTTGCCCGAAGATACGCCATATCTACAGACATCCCCCGACATACCGGAGAATGAAATCGTAGAGGAAGAGATTGTGCTTGAAAGCGTTTATCCGCGCACTTCTCTTTCTGTCACCGATGTTGAGACCTATGAATCAACGACCGAGGGAGTGACACAGACATTCTATCGCGTCAAATACGGCACGACGTTCCATTTCAGCAAAGATTACATTCTTCCCGAAGAAGAGCTTCATGTGGTGTTTGAGAGCGGCAATCTTAACGGCATGGACTTCGCTGTTAAATTCAATCCTCTCGGTCTCGCGGAGAAGAAAGACGATGGCAGCATCAATCCCGATGCGCAGATGTTCGAGATTGTCGCCAACGAGGATTACGGACGCTCGTTGCCCGATGCCGTGCTCCATCCGTCAAAGACTGACAAGTTCTCGCTCTACGGCTGGGACTCAACCAAGATGGAAGACCTCGGACTTCTTGACGCAGCCGAGCAGGAGCTTCTTGATGAAGCTGAAAAGCTGCTTGACGAATACCGGAAGGACAAGCAGACCTATACATGCCCCATGATGTGGGATTGGTGCAAGGCTCAAGCGGATGAAGGCAATTCGCCCCGTCTCGGTTCCGTGGTCAATCTCCATTTCGTTGCCGGAGACGCGGGGCGCAAGTCACGCATCATTGGGTTTGAGCATGACCTTGACATCGAATATTCCAACGTCACCTACATCTGTGGCGAGAAGGTTTCCGTGTCTCGCTTAAAGACCCTTGAAAGCAAGGTCGAAGGTCTTACCCATACCGGAGAAAAGGTCAAGGTACAGAACAGCCTTGACTTCCTGAGCAAGCGGTATTCAGACCGGACACCGTACGGTCTTTCGGTCGGCGGTACCCTGACGGCGGAAGACCTCTTGCAGTCGCGGCAGTTCATAGCCGGGCTGATGGGATGGAGGATTGACCAGAAAGGAAACATGGAGGTCGAGAGCGGCGTGTTCCGCAGTTTCGCGCAGTTCGCGGAGCTTATCGTCAACCGTCTGACAGCCGTCGAGGGCGACCAGATTATGACCGAGGGCGACACGATAGAGACCGTGACCGACAACGGCGACGGCAGCTACACCCTGAAACTCCATGAGAAGTGGGACGGCTATTTCACCGCCCAGATAGAGCATAACGTCATAAAGGGTATCTACAACAACATCACGCAGGGTCTCACCCCCGGGGAAGGTCAGCAGACGGTCAACAACGCCATGTATTACACCTCATGGATGAACGTCATATCCGTCGACCCCGCCAACAACGAGATAACCGTTATCCTCTATCCCGACGAGGAGACCCCGGCGGGTAAGAACTTCCAGCCCGAACCGATGATGAAGATAGCGCGGTGGGGAAACTCCGGCGATTCGGAAGACCCGCGCTACCTGCAACGCCAGCAATGCCTCTACCTGTCTTCCACGGAAGGGAGGGTGGTCAAGCTGTTCCGCGTTACGAAACCGATCATCGACGCCGGCAACATAGCCGCGTCGTTCGGCACCTTCCCTGAGTTCCTTTCCGAAATGGACTCGCGCATAAAGCCCGGTGATGACGGAATCTATGTCAAGACCATAGCCGCGCAGACATATATCACCATGGATTATCAGGGCAGACCCGTGCCCACGACCATAGACCGCGGCGCGTGGATGCTTGGCGAAAGGTATTATGACGGCACGGAACAGAATGATTCCGGGCAGTATGAGCGGTCTCTGGTATGGTACAACGGGCACGGCTGGCTCTGCAACTCCGGGGGCGTGGCAACCGCAGACAACATCCCGGCTTGGAACACCACATACTGGACCCACGCGGTCGGCGACCGGATGCTGCACATCGAATTCAACGAGGTGGACAGCATCGTGGATCTCGACAACCCCGAATGCCCTCTGTCGGTGAAGTCCACATACATAGGCGATGATGTCACGCGGTCACCATCCATCTATTACGACTGGACACGCAAGAGCCACCGGAACGGTGCCGAGGACACCGCATCCGACGCGTTGTGGAACGAGAATCACCGGAACTTCGGTCCGTCAGCCCTGCTGACAGCCGCGGACATGAATTTTCAGTTCGGCGCGCCTCCGGAGAAACTTGTCTTCACCGTCACCGCCACGCTCCATGACCCCGATAACCCCAACTTACAGCCCGAAGAGGCGCAACTATTTATGATATGATCAGGAAAGGATTTAAAATAAATTATCTCCCGCTGAAGACCTACGCCTCGATGAAGGTTGACGCGGCATCGGAGCCGGTGCAGGAATACGACGTTACCACCGACGAGTATTACCCCGACCGTGCCCTTGTCCCGCTTGTGCTGACCCCCGTGATCGGCTATTCCGACCCGAATACCGGAACGGAGGTTGCCAACGCCGCCGGAATGCTGACCGACGGACATTGGTACCGGATTGACAACACTTCGGGAGGCAAGATAGGAGCCGCCACCGAGATCACATCAGGCACAAAATATATAATCGATACCGCGGCTGGGAGTGCCACATACGGCAAGATTTCGATAAAGGAAAACGTGCAGCCCGGCAACCCCGTCACATACATCTTCCGCGCCACTCTCGTGCATCCCAACGGGGAGCGGATATTGAAGGAGGTGACATGGCAGGCACGTTCAAAATCCACCGAGACATTCCCCACACTCAAGCTCGATCAGGCTACGGAGACATCATACAACCCCTGGGACGATCCCGACACATTCACCCTCAACCCCATCCTGAAGCCCGCAATTCCCGGTGCCGTATACGACTGGGAGACGTGCCACAACTCTGTCTGGGGAGCCCTCGGAAGCACTCATTACGACTGGGCGCTCTCACGCTCCGGCAACGGTGTCACGGTAAACCGCGCTCAGATGCAGGATCGCATCGACATCCGCTGCAAAGTCACATACAAGCTCAACGGAAAGACACTCACAGACACAATCACTGCGTCCGTAGTCCGCCTCCTCCCGAAATTTGAATACGACATCACACGCCTCTCCGGAATCAGGCAGACCGACTCCTCCATAGCCCCTCAGGCGATCATCCGCACCGCAAAGAAAATGATCACCGACCCGAAAGGGGAAGTCACCGTCACATGGTACAACGCCGCCGGAACAGCCGTAGGCACCGGAATGAACCCCGCCATCCCGCTCTCCTCTCTTGGCTCCACCCTCGACCTCGGTCTCGACATACAGGATGCCGGAGGATGGAAAGCCCTCGAGCTCGCCGACGGATCCTATCTCACCGACGCCTCCGGAGCCATCCTCATCGCAAGATAAAAACAAAAAAACACAACCACCAAAGCTATGATACTCCAATACTACAAGATTACACCCAAATACGTAGAAGCCCTCGGACTCACCAACACCCTCATACGTCACCCCGATGGCAACTACCTCGCAACCCGCGCCGTCATGGCGCGCATACACCCCGACATTGACCGCGCCCTCGAGCTCGCCGGAGGAATAGCACTCACACCCGACCAGGCGCGTGACGATCAGATGGGCATCGCCACATACCCCCTCCCCGGACAGGAACCCCAGGAACAACCCAATCAAGAATCCACAATGCATAATGCATAATGCATAATGCACAATGCATAATTCACAATGCATAAATTATGAATTATGAATCATGCATTATGAATTAAAAAAAGCAAATCCTGAGCGTGGCGCGAACAAAGTGAGCGCATACCCGCACGGACAACGGAAAACAGACAACAGAAAACAGACAAAAACCACCAGCCATGCCATACAGCGCATCAGCATCACGACAGATCCACTTCACCTCCAAAGGCGGGGGATACTCCGCCATATGGATGGGAAGCAAAGGCGATCTATATCAGGAATACCTCCAGAACGGTTCCGCCGTCACATACTACCCCGCGATATCATCATCCGCGCCCATCACGATGAACCTCACCGTGACATCCGCCCGCACACAAGGCGTCGTGGTTCCCGCAGCCGTCAGATACTTCGCCAACGGCACCGAACTTTCCTTCAATACCGCCGGAGCCTGCACCACAACCGGAATGACAGCCATATTCAAGAAAGATTCATCCGGCAACCTCGTCATAATCGGAAACCTCGGAAACGTAGTCCTCGGCTCCTTCCTTCTCGAGGCGATCGTCTCCATGTCCGGAACCACAGGCACCGACACCCTCCACGTGTCCGCACCCGTCACCCTCGTCCCCTACACCGGAACAGACACCGCCAAAGTCACCATCGCCCCCGGCGACGCGAAAAACTTCACGATCTCCGAAAAAGGAGGAAGCTGTGTCCTCAAGGCACTCACCATGAAAGGAGGGCAGGAGATCACATCCGGTCTGACGTACGAATGGTACAAATTTTCAGGAGGCGCGTTTACGAAACTCGCCGTAACCACCCAGACACTCACCGTCAACGAACCCGACGTCGACACATATTCACTCTACAAAGTCATAGTCAAGGAAAACGGCGCGGAACTCGGCTTCGACATCCAAGGTGTCCTCGACGCATCCGACCCATACGACATCATCATCTCATCCGGTTACAACCCCGGAACCACGGGAGCCTCCACCACATCCACCAACGACCTCACCCTCGACGACGAGATGACCGACGCCGCATATCTCGAGTTCACCTGCCAGTTCGTGAAACGCGGACAGACGGCAACCGTCTCCGGAACCGCCGTCTTCACCTTCACGGTCGTCGCCGGCAACGGTCTCAAAGTGTGGAATCCCGCCACACTCTCCGGAAACAAATGCCGCGTCACCGTCAAAGATTTCAAAGATTACGGATCCGGAGTCGGCGACTACGAGATAATAGCCGAAGGAACCCTCTCCTGATCCACAATGCATAATGCATGAATTCATAATGCACAATGCACAAATTATGAATTATGCATCATGAATTATGAATTAAAAAATCAAATCCTGAGCGTGGCGCGAACAAAGTGAGCGCATACAAGTGAGCGCATACCCGCGCCCCCTCCCCGCACGGACAACGGAAAACAGACAACAGAAAACACAAAAACACATGGCAATAAAAGGCACAGCCTCCCGTAGGATACACTACGCCCACATAGCCGAAGACGGCAAGCCCGGAGCTTCCGCTATGCCTCCGCGCCTCTGGACCGACTACCCCGACGGATACAGCTTCAAGTCAGGGATAGCCGGAGAAGGCGCGCGCATCGACGTAGTCCTGATGCCAAACAGCAAATCCCCGGGAGAGTACATCTCCTATTACTGCAAAGAAAACCATCTCAAGACCGAGGCGCGGAAACCCGGCGACGGCGTGAGCAACACATGGTGGGGGATGATGGACGGATCCTTCACCCTCATCGCCACAAAGATCCTCCTCGCTCAACAGGCGTTCATCCGCAACCTCATCGCCGGACACATCATCATGACCGACGACGACGGAAACGAGATCTTTGTCGCCGCCGACGGAAAAGTGCTCTGCAACACCGGAGTATTCAAAAACGTGCAGGTCTCCGGAGACATCACCGCCGGAGATCCCGACGGAAAACACATACACCTTGACCCTGAAGACAAGGCGATCAGAATATTCGATGCCGCCGGAAACGAATGCGCCACCATTGACGGATCCTCATACACGTCAACATCCGTACTCCCCGCCGCCCCGCTCACCCTCACCGTCGACCCCATCGGAAGACAGACACTCTCCGTCGACGCCACCAAAACAGACCTCACCGTCAAAAAATCAGCCGCCGCCACAAACCTGACCGCACAGGTGGCGCAGCCCGGAAAAATAAAAGTGACCCTCAACGCACAGCTCTCCCTCACACCCGCGCCAACGGTCAACGGACAACGGACAACGGGAAACGGACAACTGGAAATGTCCGACACCGCCGTCCCGCAGCGCAACGCCATCGCCGCACTGTACTGTGTCATAGACACCCTCGACAGCGCGGGGACAAAGACACTCCGCTCCACACGCGTATGCGTAATGTCGCTCACACCTTGGTTCAACCCCGACGGCACCATCTCCGGAGACACCACCGGAGGCGACCGCACCTTCACCGTCGCCGTACCCGCCGGACGGCACCGCATATCCCTCTCCCTTGAAGCCTCCGGCTGCACATCATCCGCCTCATACACCCTCAACCTCGCGCAGATCGTGCAGGACAGCTTCATGTCCCGCCACTTCGCCAACGGATTCGCACTCACCCGCGACACCCTCAGCTACCTCCTTGCACTCTACGAGTCCGGAGCTTTTAAGCTCATGCTCGGAGGGGATCTCTACATCGACAAGGTCAAGCAGCCACGTGTCGTATACGCCGCCCGCGTCACCGACTCCGGAACCGCCTCCGTCAAGCAATTCGTGGCGAGTGCCACACCAACCTTCAGCCGCCTCACAGACACCGGACAATACCGCTTCGTCTTCCCCGCCTCCTGCGGACTCACCGCCGACAACACCTTTGTCACCGCCACAGGCTACGGCGACATCGTCGGAGGCGGCAGCCACCCCGTAAAAGCCACCGTCAAGACACTCACCGCCGCCTCCGGAGCCCTGACAATAGACATCTGGATCTCCGACGACGACACCCCCAACTACGGCGGCTTCTACCTCGAAGTCAAAAAATACTAAAACAGACAACGGAAAACAGACAACAGAAAAATGAATCACCTGCAAAACACCCACAAGAAAAATTTCCCCGGGCGCACAACCCGCCCTCCGCCACCATCCCCGGCACGGACAACGGAAAACAGAAAACAGAAAACCCCAAAAATCCTGACCGTGGCGCGAACAAAGTGAGCGCATACACCGAAGCATCCAAAAAAACAAAAACACCAAAAAACATGAAACAGAAAACAGCAACAATCCTTATCGCCCTCCTCGCCCTTATAACTGCCTGGGGGGGGCATATTTACGCACAGCCACCCACGGCACACCCCGACAAGGGAGGGTCGCCCGCATATGAGCGATGCGATTACACTCAAATCGGCACTCACCCCGACATTCATCAAGGAATGTTTCTCCAACTCCCTCCTGAAGGAAATCATGACCGATGCCCTGGTGGACAAAGGGGAATGTCGGGTCAATTTCGATTTGATATTGACACCCGGCATGTATCAGATATATTCAGTGAAGATCTCGAATATAATGTACAATTACGGGATCTTGATTGTGGCGAAAGCTTCGAGCTGCACACTCCAATTGTTTATCCCGCACCATTCCAAACTGACCGCCTCTCAAATGGCAGCTTTCCCCATAGACTTCGCATTCCGGATCATATGGGAAGGAAGCATCGGGGTATGGCGAGCATTCCACGGAGAATCTTTACCTTTGCTGACTTCATAGCCCCCGGAAAGGAGGTGTCCCATGTCTGAGGCTAAGAAACTGTCAACCGCGCTCCTCGAGTCAGCGGAATCCCTCTCGCTTGCCGGAACAGACAGGATACTGGCGTTCGACACCACCGGGCAGCAGAAAAAGATTAGCCGCGCCAACCTCCTCTCATCATGGGACATCAACCCACAGGCGGAAGGATGGATAAGGCTCCTTTCCTACAACGTTGCCGGAGACGTGCTCCTGTCTGTCTCAAACGGATGGTCGACACTAAAAGGCAACTTCGTTCTCTTCGCGGCAATGATGCACGCAAGTCCGTCAGATTATTCCAAAGTCACCACTCTTGTAAACATGAGCAACAGCGGAACCGGATCTTTCTCCAAAATCAGAGTGATAAAGAAATCCGCATCTGAAGGATACCTTGACATCTGGTATCCCGGATCAACAGCCGCGCAGTCGGTACGTGTAACAATACTGTGCAGTCGTAACGTCACACGTCTCACCCCCGAATACGAGGCGCAGATCCCCGAAGGCTACACCGCCGTGGAACTTGACATCACAAAACCTGCGTGGGGGGGGGTAAAACGCTCCGCGTCAATAGGTTACAAACTCAACCCGAAAGGAGGTGTGCAGCATGACAGAAGCCATACTCCTCAAAGACGCGCTTACACCCTCCTTGTTGACAGAGGTACTATCCTTGGCGTTGCTAAAGCCGATCCTTTCGGACGTGACACTGCCGCGGACTCGTCCAAGCTTCTGCATCGAGGACTGTATCCAACCCGGGATATATCTGTTGGATGCAAACACCACGACCTCGGAGACACCACCGTCACCAAGCGTGTCATGGCATTACGGAATCATGGAAGTGTTCGCCCGGAATGTGGACATAATCCAAAGGATAACCGATATAGAGGGGGAAATGATGTTCATCCGCACACGCCGCAACGGCAAGTGGAAGCCCTGGAAACGGATCCCTCTCGAATCAACCTGACATCCGGAAGGGAGGTGGCTTGCATATGAGTGACGCAATGAAAATAAATCAAGGTGCGGTCACCTCTCTCTCCGGCTCAGATATGGTCCTGGCATCCGACTCCGGAGGCAGCTTCCGTCCCATTTCCATGTCAAATTTCTTAGCCTCCATCCTGTCCTCAATCAAGATCGGAGGGAGAAACCTCCTTAAGGGTACCGCATCACCTTTCGTTATGAGCGCATATCCCAGCCAGACGGCACGTTACAATCTGGCGACTCTTCTTTCCAAAGAGGATCCCGGCTCTCAGGTCACGGTGTCGTTCAGCTATGAATATAGCGACATAGAGATGGCATCTGGCACTTCCTCACATCGTCTCGGCGTACAGATCCCTGTAAAACAGATGTCCGGGTATCAGTTCTACGTTGAATGTAATTACACTCTCGATGATGCCACATCCGGAAAAGGGAGGTGTGAAAAAACTGTCACACTCCCCGAAGGGATGGATCTTAACTATACATACGCCTCCGTATATGCTCAGGGAGTAGACCGAGGCAACGTCCGGATTTTTGACATAAAGATCGAGCGTGGCAACATAGCCACTGATTGGAGTCCGGCTCCAGAAGATCTATCGGGGGGGGTAAAACGCTATATCACAGCTATTTGCAATTTATTACAGAAAGGAGGGCAGCATGACTGACGCAATGACATTCAGCGAATTTCTAAGCAAGCTGCCTCAGATAGACGCGACCGTGGTTCTCGGCTCAGCCTCAAACTCGCCCGTCAAAATGACACAGCGCAGCCTCGCCTCCGTTGCCTTCGGCACCGTCAGCAACGCCGAAGATCTTGACAACCCCACAACCCGGGGCATCTACAACGTCAATACCAACACCATCATCACCAAGCCCACCAAAGGCTCAGGATGGAATTACGGCTACGTCCTCAATCTTGCCCAAGCCACGGGCATACAGGTGTGGTTCAACTTCTCCGGCTATATCGCCATCCGTAGCAAAGGCTCCACCGGTGCAGCATGGAGCGATTGGGAAGTAATGGCAAAATTGGGGGGGTAAAGCGTTGCTTTGCAACACGTTACGCAAGTCAACAGAAAGGAGGGCAGCGTAATGGAAGCGAAGATATTAACCAACACAATCCTCAAAGGGATAATGACCGACGCGCTGGTACACCGCGACTACTGCACCGACTTCGACACCTGCAAGACCGCCGGATATTACACCGTGTCGGCGCAGAAGACAGTCAACCATCCTCCGGGTGCCTACCCATACGGGATCCTCGAGGTCAAGGTAGCCGGATCCTTCATCTCGCAGATCTACCACGCCCATCAAGAGGGGAACGGAAGCAAGATGTCAGTCATCTACATGCGCATGTGGCACAACGATTCCGGTTGGAACACATGGGTGCGCCTCTCCACAGAGGCTGCGGTCTGACGAAACTCGGAAAGGGGGTGGCGGCATGAGCGACGCGATCAAACTTTCTGACCATCTCCTTTCCACCAATGTTAAGGCATCCCCCACAAACAATGCCGAATACCTCCCCGTCATAACCGCCTCAGGCTCCATGTCCCGTATCAGGCTTGACTCCATGAGCCGCTACGACATAGCCGGGAAAGAGGAAGCCGGCAGCACCATCAGTCTCACCGACTTCACCCGGAAATACATCACCGGAAAACCCGTGGGTTACATGATCAGCGATACTCGTTTCTCCAACGCCGAGAAGTTCAACATCAAGCTCAGAGAGGGATTGGTAGTCACCCTACAGGATCACACCCTCGTCATCACGCACAACACGGGAACTCTTGACACCCAGTGGGCATGCATAACCTTCATGCTCTTTCCTGCATACAACGGGAATACGATCTACAAGGTACGGCAGATGACCGCAGCTTCGCCCGAGGTGTATACTCTGCAGATCCTCCGTCTCGCCATGGAACAGGCATGACACCCCCCTCCGGTCCTGACCGTGCCGCGCACGCAGTGAGCGGGTTCCCGCCCTCCGGCAACACAATTAAAAACAACAATTAAAAACAACAGAGAAAAATGAACATCCCAGAACTCAATGAACATGGCAACGTGGCGTTTGCCACGGCAAGCACCATAGTCGGTGCCATCTCTCAATTCTACGAGCACCTCGCCCCGTGGCTTCTCCTCGGCTTGGTACTCGTCCTCGTAGACCTACGGTTCGGCATGGCGGCTGCAAGGGTGAGGGGCGAACCCATCCGTCCCTCACGCGCCTGTCGCCGGACAGTCAACAAGATCATAGACTACCTCTGCTGGGTCACGGTAGCCGAAGTCATGAGCCGAACATTCGGTGTCAACCTCGGAGTACCGATTGTAAGCCTCAGCACTCTTTTCCTCGTCTATGGCATAGAGATCAATTCATGCGTCAACAACTATCTGGAGTACAAGGGTGTCACCTCGAAGCGGTTCAACATCTTCAAATTCCTTTCCCGTAAACAGGTAATTGACGCGGAAGACATGATGGAAGACAATATTACAGAACAGAAACAGAAATAACAACAGCAAACCATGGCAGACATAAACATCCTCGCCCCCTTCATCCTCAGTTATGAGGGGGGCTTCTCCAACCACCCCGCAGACAAGGGGGGAGCCACCAACAAAGGCGTGACCATCGCCACATGGCGCAGCGTAGGCTATGACAAGGACGGAGACGGCGACATAGACGTTGACGATCTCCGGCTACTCACGGATCAGGATGTCATTGACCGCGTGATGAAACCTCACTATTGGGACAGGTGGAAAGCCGATCAGATAAAGTCCCAAAGCATCGCCAACCTGCTTGTTGATTGGGTGTGGGCATCCGGCAAATATGGCATCACCAACGTGCAGAAGATCCTCGGCGTGACGGTTGACGGCATCGTGGGCAGCAAGACCCTCGCGGCACTCAACGGCTATGCCGATCAGAAATACCTCTTCGCCCGGATCCACGCCGCCCGCGTCACCTTCATAGAGAATCTGTGCATCAAAAATCCGTCGCAGAAAGTGTTCCGCACCGGCTGGCTCAGAAGACTGAACGCCATCGGATACGGCACCCTGCTTAACAACGGAGCCAAATCCGCCCGGACGTTTACGTCATAAAAAAAAGAGGACGCAGTAGGAACGTCCTCCCATTACTCGACTTAGTCTGCTACCCAGAAATAGAAAGCTTTTCCATTTCTTGGATAAATCCTTCTGCCATTCTTATGAATGTAGCGTCTGAAAATGTAATGACCTTGTCTTTCATTGTCAAATTTAGAATCTGTCATGGGCAACCACCTCCTTTCTGCGGTAAGAACCCGCGGTTTTCTTGCGGTTGTAGGCGCAAGAGAAAAGCCGGGACCTACAACTTCCCGGCTTTAGATTCCTTTGCTGAATTGGGTGACGTCTTTCCCTGACGGCTAAGGAAAGGACTTGCGGAGGGGATTGCCCATGCAAATTCTAAATTTGACGGGGTAAAATTAGCAATTTATGAGGAATCGTAAAAATACGATTCCAAATTTGGCTAACTTTTATAATTAAATCAGATATTTTGACCAACTTTTTAATCATACATCATCATTAATGAGACATTATCACAGAGATAATTCATCAAATATACTGACGGCATTGGGGGCATTAGCGGCAACCATATTGATCGGCATCCTCATGTCGGGATGCTCGCCGAAGACACAGCCTGTTGTCGTGAGGGAGACGCGCACGGTGCTGGAGACAGACTCCCTCACACGTCTTATCACCCGTCTGATCGCCTCCGGAGTCAGGGAGACGGACAGGGAAACCGTCTACGTGTTCGACAAGACCACCTACACGGTCAACGAGAACGGGGACACTGTCGGCAAAGACCGGGACAGGGTGACAGACCGCAGCCGGGAATGGCAGAGCGAGAGGACAACGCTTCTCGCGGAGATTGACTCCCTGCGGCGGGTAAAGAGCCGTGTGGACTCCATCGAATGCCCGGTTCCGTACCCGGTTGAAATCCCTGGGGAGACAATCAAGCCTCCCTCATGGTGGCAGACCTCATTGATGTGG
>CAMWID010000076.1 GCA_947174235.1 uncultured Porphyromonadaceae bacterium
AATACTGTAAATGAATAAGGCGACAACGGTATGGTAAAGAACGGGGAATCGAGAGATACGCGATCTGTCTTCACCGAAGCCTTTTCATCAGCCGGCTTTCCGCTCATCACTGTGCGTATCGAATTGACAGCCCCTTGACCTGCGGGATAGAACTTCTTCAGATCCACCTCCATCGATGCCTCCACGGGAAGCATGTTCACGAGTTTGACTATTATGTCTCCTGTCTTTTCATCCTTGACAACCGACGCTCCTACCCTCGCCCTTACCTTGTCATTGTCACTGTCTATCCTGACTGTCGCGTCAAGATATTTGTTTCCGCTGTTTTCCCCATACAGACGCATTGTCTCATAGTCTGTCGTGGGACGTATTTCTGTATTGTTGAAATATATCAGGTCCGGTTTCCATTGGGTATGGTTGTCTTTGGCAAGCAACGGTGCATACGAACTCATTGTCACCACGTCTCCATTGCGCTCCACAGAGGTAAGATACAAAGCTTCCGCAAGCGCCGTCTCCATGTTTGACGGGCGTCCGGGAAGATGTGCCGCCCACTCTCCAAGGTATACTTTGGTACCGTTGCGGTCATAATCGTCGTAAAAGTCCTGATTATAGATAAGCCATGCCGGATCCACATAATAATGCTCGTCTACCATGTCTATATTCTGCTCTTTGGCAAGACGCCATCCCTCCTCATAGTCAGGACCTTCATAAAAAGGACCTACCGTACCTATTACAATTATTTCAGGATATGCCTTCTTCACCGCCTTGTTGATTTTATTGAAACGCTCTTTGAAGACCTCTGTGATCATATCCTCATTGCCTATGCCTATATATTTCAGATTGAACGGCTGCGGATGTCCGGCGGCAGCCCTTTTCGCACCCCATTCGGAAGTGGCGGGACCATTGGCATACTCTATCAGATCGAGCACATCCTGAACATACTCATCCATATCTTCCATAGGGATTCCTCCCTGCTGTCCGTAATTGGTAACCGCATCATGGCTGTAATGCGAAGGAGTCCAAGAATTCTGACAGGGAACACCCGCCGCCAAAACCGGCAGAGGCTCGGCGCCTATATCCTCACAGAACTGGAAATATTCATGATAGCCAAGCCCCCGAGTCTGGTGATAACCCCATAGATTTGACAATGGCTTCCGCTCCTCAAGCTTGCCTATGGAGCCTTTCCAGTCGTATATGTTGTCAATTCCATTACCATGCGCCACACAACCTCCGGGGAAACGCACGAATCTCGGCTTAAGATCAGCAAGTGTCTGCGCGAGATCCGCCCTGAGCCCGTTCTCTCGTCCTTTGAATGTATTCACCGGAAAAAGACTGACCATATCGAGATCAAGCACGCCTGTGTTCTTCGGAATAATATGTAATGTCGAATTGGCGGAATACTCATCCGGGGTCAGTATAAGTTCATAATCTTTCCAGTCTCTTGACTTGCTTACAGTTATTTTACCGGATGCCACTTTCCTGCCATGATCCGAGATAATGTCTATTTCCACCGGCATCTTCTTTGTGGATCTCGCTTTCACCCTGAAACGGTAAGGCTCACCCTTTTTTACCGGAATTCCGTCAAAACCCGTGTTGACAAAGGCATTTCCGCCGTTGTTTACCATCGTGGCGATCCCCCCTTTCACATCAAGACGGGCGTAATGGGGATTGTTTGCATGGATAGGTTCGTCTGTCGAAATTGTAAACCCGATCTTGTCTCCGCGAACTTCCCACGCATACTGCGGACCCCATTCCTTTATATCCCGCTTCTCCTCGTTGTCATATTCAAAATCCCTGTTCTGTACAAGTTCTCCATAAAGACCGCCGTCAGCGGCATAGTTTATGTCTTCGAAGAAGATACCCATAAGAAGCGGGCTTATATCCTTTGTCTTTCCGGTGGCAGCTACGCTACCCTTCACAGGCTGAAGTCCGGCGAAACGTTCCGCATCTTTGTCACAATGCTCGGAATAAAGGGAGGCAAGACGGCTTCGCTCCTCCGTATATCTGTCAAGGTTCTCCACTGTCTTGTCATCCGTCTTCATAACATATCCGGAAACCTTTTCCCCGTCAAGGTCTATCACGGCAGGAGAAAAACCTACATTTGAACGGAAAGTCAGTTTCGCGGTATCGGAGACAAGAAGATACTCCTGGGGTTTCCAATTGATAAGGTCAGGAGATTGAGCCCAGCCAATGGCTGTTCCTTCCGGATTCACCCTGAAAAGACAGGACCAGCCTGTGGAAGTAGGGAACAGCTGAGGATTCCACATTTTTTTGCCCCAGCCCCACGAACCGTAATCTGATTTTACAAAATCATAGCCATTGCCAATACTGCGCCAGGATTTACCGTCTTCACTGACAGCGAACCTTAGGCCTCCCGCCCCGTTTTCCGGGGAATAGAAAAAGAGATCGGTGGCTCCGGCACATAGCGCCGCCACACCGAAAATACTTGCGATTATAGATTTTTTCATGATTCAGGTGGTTTGTAGATGTATCGACGAAATATTAAAATTCAAGGATTCCCGCTCCGGTTATTAACCATGACAGATCCCGTTTAATAATAAATACGCCGGTCACATACAATTTACTTAATTATCTTTTTACTTTATTTTTTAAGTTTTTTTGGGGGATTACCAAAATGATTTTGTCCTGATCATAGCTGCCATTCCTGAACATACACATGCCAATCCATATCAGAACCGGATATACCGCTGAAAGGCTTGAATATTTTAACATTACAGCTAATTTTTGAAGCCAATTTTGTCAGGAAACGAAGTCTCGACGTTGATAAATCAAGCAAAACCTTTTATTGATTATACAAAAATAAGAAATCTATTTGAAATCTCAAAATGAAGTTGACCCGCCTGTTTGCACCGACCTGTCTGCGGGGTATGTCTCAACAGTTATTCTTTTGCCGGATTTCATCCGTTTTTTATTGATTGTAACGACCTGCCGCGACAGACATAATGCAGAGACCGCCGGAGAATTATTCTCCGGCGGTCTCTGCATTATGTCTGTCTGCCTCGTAAATCTTTGAGATTTCTGTCCTGCACACCCATAAGGGCTCAGTTCTGGTTGAGCACCTCGATCTGCTGACGCACAGATTCCTCGTGGATAGCCTGAAGCACTGTCTTCATAAAATCTGCCGACATACCCATCTGTACCGCCGCAGCCACACGGCTTTTGATCAGATCATCATATCGTGACTCCTGAACCACGGGCATCGAATGCTCCTTTTTATATCTTCCGATCTCACGGGCGATATCCATACGGCGTTTATACATTTCCACAAGCTCTGTATCCACACGGTCGATCTGCTCACGGAGGTTCTGCAGGCTTTCCGTGTCCTGATTGGCGTTTCTGTGAACCAGCGAACCAAGAATGATCTTCAATACCTCCGGTGTCACCTGCTGGTTCTTGTCGCTCCAGGCATCATCCGGAGAACAGTGGCTCTCAATCATCAGTCCGTTGAACTTCATGTCAAGCGCCTGCTGTGAAAGCGATGATATAAGCTCACGCTTGCCACCCATATGGCTCGGATCGATCACGATCGGCAGATGAGGGATTCGGCGATGGAGCTCAATCGGTATGTGCCACTGGGGTGGATTCCGATAAATGCTCTTGCCATAGAAGCTGAATCCTCTGTGGATAGCCCCGAGACGGCGAACTCCCGCGTTATAAATTCTCTCAAGCGCCCCTATCCAGAGCTCTATATCCGGATTGACAGGGTTCTTGACAAGAACCGCGATATCTGTCGCCCCCGCCTCTTTGAGGGTGTCGGCAATCTCCTGCACGGCAAACGGGTTGGCTGATGTCCTGGCACCTATCCAGAGGATATCTACCCCTGCCTCAAGAGCCTCAAGCACATGGCTGCGCATCGCCACTTCTGTGGCGACAAGCATCCCCGTCTCTTCCTTGACCCTATTGAGCCATCCGAGACCTTCCTTGCCGATACCTTCGAAGCCACCCGGTTTGGTGCGTGGTTTCCATATACCTGCACGGAAAATCTTTATACCTCCCATTGCAAGCTGACGGGCGGTGGAGAGCGTCTGCTCTTCCGTCTCTGCACTGCAGGGACCAGCCATCACAAGCGGCTTCCCTGAATCATCAAGTCCATCTACTATGGGCTTTAAATTATCAAAATTCATCTTTTATTTTATTTTTTCTGTTTCATTGACACTATTCGCTCCAAAGCGATCTCCATCCTCTCCGCAGGCGAACAAAGGGAAATGCGGACATATCCCTCACCGTTGCGCCCGAATATGAATCCCGGTACGATAAACACTTTCGCATCATACAACACCTTGTCGGCAAACGCTGCACTGTCGGTCTCTCCCTCGGGAAGCTTGCCCCACAGGAAAAGACCTCTCTGGGCAGGGTCATAGGTACAGCCGAGGGCAGTCATGATTTTCTCCGCGACTTTTCTTCTGCCGGAATAAACCTCATTGAGTTCACGATACCAGCTGTCGGGCAATTCAAGAGCCTTTATGGCAGCTTCCATCACAGGTTTGAACTGTCCTGAATCAATATTTGATTTCATCTTGCGTATCCAGCCTACAAACTCAGGATTGGAGGCTACCATACCCATTCTCCACCCCGACATATTGTGGCTTTTGCTCAATGAATTCAATTCTATCGCCACCTCTTTGGCTCCATCCACAGAAAGAAGGCTTCGTGGATTGTCGTTAAGTATGAAGCTATACGGGTTGTCATGCACGATAACGATGGAATGACGTCTGCCGAAATCCACAAGCTTTTCAAACAATCCCTCTCCTGCACAAGCCCCCGTAGGCATGTTGGGATAATTTATCCACATGAGTTTCACTCCACCTTCTGACGCTATTTTCTCAAGTTGGTCAAAATCCGGCATCCAGCCTTCGTCAGCCTTGAGGTCATATGGTATAACCTCCGCACCGAGCATCCTGCTGACTCCTGTGTAGGTGATATAGCCCGGATCAGGGACAAGCACCTTGTCCCCAGGATTGACAAACGCAAGGCTCACATGCAGCACACCCTCTTTTGAACCTATGAGCGGCAGCACTTCGGTTTCAGGATCCAGGGCGACACCGTAATGACGGGCATACCATCCGCTCATCGCATTCCTGAGCTGAGGTATGCCGGAGGCTATCTGATACGTATGATTGCCCTCCTTACGTGCCGACTCACAAAGTGTGTCAACCACTTCGGAAGCGGGCATACGGTCCGGACCTCCGACTCCAAGGGAAACGACATCCGCTCCCTCCGCATTCATCCGCGCCACTTCGCGCATCTTTCCTGCAAACCAGTATTCTTTTATCTCGTTCACCCTCGCAGCGGGTGATATTTTATTTTTATTCATATCATTTTCAATTTATTCCCACTCTTTCCACATATTCTCCGAGCACCCTGAATTCATTCATCAACGGAGTGACCGCCTGCAATGCCTGACGGTAACGGAAATATGAGGAAAATGTCAGATCTACATAAAAACGGTATTCCCATTCACGTCCTATTACAGGGAGCGACTGTATCTTTGTGAGATTCACGTCATAAAAGGAGAGGATTGTCAGTACTTTCGAAAGTGCGCCATGAGAATGGGGCAAAGTGAACACTATGCTCGATTTATTGAGTTCCTCCTCTTTCGGTTTCATTTCTCCGGCAAGCAGCGGATCGGCGAGTATCAAAAAACGGGTGAAGTTTCTTTTATTGGTCTCAATACCCTTTTCAAGAATCTCAAGACCATACAGTCGTGCCGCAAACTCTCCGCACACGGCGGCATGCCCGCGCAGCTTTTCCCGCGCTATCTCCTCGGCACTCCCTGCGGTATCGAATTTTTCCACCATTCTCATCCGGGGATGACGCCGCAGATATTGCTCGCACTGCATCAAAGCCATTGGATGGGAATTGACCTCCTCTATTGTTTCGATCGACTCCCCCGGCAGAGCGCACAACACATGGCTGATACGCACCGAATGCTCCCCGATTATGGTATGGTTGCTCTTTCGCAACAACTCATGATTGGCAAGAAGACTGCCGGCAATGGTATTCTCTATCGCCACTATGCCGAGCATGGAGGCGTCTGTCTCAAGCGTCTCAAAAAGCGAGGGGAATGAATCACAAGGTATTGTCTCCACCTCCTCTCCGTCGAAAAACTGACGGGCGGCTGCGTCATGAAAACACCCCGCCACACCTTGTATGGCAATCTTCTTCACGTGTCGGTCGTTGGTCTGCATATCTTTTATAGTTAGAGCCTGTTACATTCTCAATATTTCCTTTATCCGTTCCACTCCCGTTCCGCGCCTTTCCGCATAATCCCTGAGCTGGTCTTCTCCGGGAGTCCCCGTCATAAAATAACGTGATTCCGGATGGGATATGTACAGACCGCTCACTGTGGCGGAAGGGATCATCGCGCCGTTTTCGGTAAGCTCCACACCGGCATCCGACAGAGGGAGCAGACGCGCCAGTGTATGGTTGAGAAGCTGGTCGGGAAGCATAGGATAACCCATCGCCGGTCTTATCCCCCTGTATTCTCCGCGAAGGATCGTCTTTACATCGGCATCCTCTTCAGGTGCATAGCCCCAAAGCTCTCTTCTCACCTTGCGGTGGAGCCATTCGCTCGAAGCTTCCGCTATCCTGTCGGCGAGCGACTGTCGGAGAAGACTTCCGTAAGAATCTCCGGATTCCTTAAGTCTTTCCGCTTCTTCCGCGAGAAATTTTCCGGCTGTCACGGCGAAGACTCCAACTACATCGCGTGTTATGTCGCCGGGAGCCACGAAGTCTGCAAGAGACAGATATTCAGAGTCCCGCGCCTGCTGGCGGAGCAACGGAAAGGTCTCCCCTCCTATCCTGACATCATCGCCGCATGAGGCTGCCTCATAAAACCCTACAATCGCTTTGCCGTCAAAATGTCCGGATGCAGAGATCTCGGAAAGCACATCACGCGCGTCTTTATACAATCTCCATGCCTCTTCAGCCTTTGTCTGATCTTCCGGCTTTATTACGCCCTTCCACGCCGCCACGCATGCGGGACATCCGTCATAAGGAAATTTCTCAAGATAATCCCCTGTCAGACGCCAGGCATGGAAAAACATTTTCCAATTTATATAACCCGATACTTCCTGAAGGTCGATATCCATGACGGAGGGAGCGTCCAAAGGCATATTCGGCTTAGGGGCGACATATCCGTTCCAGTCAAGTCTTACCTTTTTTTCTCTCGCCTCTTCCAAAGACACCGTTCCCGTATTCTTTTTGTTGAAACTGTTTCTGAGGTTTTCGTAATCCTCCCTGAGAGCCTCCAGGAAATCGGTACGCGTGGCGGGATTGAGAAGCCGTGATGCCACCACCGGATTCTGGGCTGCATCCGTCATATGCACCACCGGACCATGATATACCGGAGAGATCTTCAATGCCGTGTGGATACGCGATGTGGTGGCGCCACCTACAAGAAGCGGTATGTCAAGACCAGACGCCTCCATCGCTTTAGCCACATTGACCATCTCCGACAGCGAGGGAGTGATAAGACCGGAAAGGCATACCAGATCCGGCTTCTCACGCAACGCTGTCTCAACTATGGTCTCGGCGGGAACCATGACTCCGAGGTCTATCACCTCGTAATTGTTGCAAGACAATACTATCGAGACAATGTTCTTTCCTATGTCGTGTACGTCTCCTTTCACTGTCGCGAAAACCACCTTTCCGGCTTTCCCTTCCGGCGATTCCGAAGATGCCGCCTCCATGAACGGCTTTAGATGATCCACTGCCATCTTCATGGTCCTGGCTGTCTTCACAACCTGCGGAAGAAACATCTTACCTTCTCCGAAAAGTTCGCCGACACGGTTCATCCCGTCCATAAGAGGACCTTCGATTATCCCAACCGCCGACTTATAAGACTCCATGGCTTCATCGAGATCCTCATTCAGAAATTCTGGATTCCCTCTTACTATGGCGGTTCTCAGTCTCTCATCCATCGGAATCGAACGGTCTCGCTGGACGGTCTCTTTCGTAGCGGCGGCATTACCGGTATCTCCGGCGGCATATACGGCAAGCTCATCCGGAGCCTCTCCCCTGCGGGCGAGAATCACATCTTCGAGCAGACTTCTGAGACCGGGTTCTATATCCTCATATGTGACGGAAGTGGCGGGGTTTACGATACCCATGTCAAGACCTGCACCGATGGCATGATACAGAAATACGGCATGCATCGCCTCCCTAAGCGCGTTTTTCCCCCTGAACGAGAACGAAAGATTGCTAACGCCGCCGCTCGTCCTTGCCCCTGGAAGATTCCGCTTTATCCATCTCACCGCTTCGATATAGTCTATGCCATAACGGTTGTGTTCCTCCATACCGGTGGCGACAGCCATGATGTTCACGTCAAATATTATATCATCCGGTAGGAATCCACACCGTTCAGTCAGAAGAGAATATGCGCGACGGCTTATCTCTATCTTTCTCTGATACGTGTCGGCTTGCCCGTTCTCGTCAAACGCCATGACTATCACGGCGGCGCCGAGCTCCCTGATTCGCCTTCCCTTCCTGACAAACGCATCCTCACCCTCCTTCAAGGAGATTGAGTTGACAATACTTTTACCCTGCACATTCTTCAAAGCGCTCTCCACCACATCCCAATCTGAGGAGTCTATCATTACCGGCACCCTTGCGATATCGGGATCGGAAGCGATATAACGCAAGAAATGCACCATCTCTTCCCGGGCGTCAAGCATGGCGTCATCCATGTTGACATCTATCATCATGGCGCCGTCTTCCACCTGACGTGCGGCTATCGTCATCGCCTCCTCGTATTTCTTCTCTTTTATAAGACGCAGGAACTTCCGTGAACCTGCCACATTGCAACGCTCGCCCACGTTTACAAAATTGTTTTCGGGAAGCACCTCTACCCTTTCAAGACCCGACACACGCAGGGCAGGAGCGATCTCGGGAGCCACCCTGCGCACTGCATCCGGAAGCTGACTGACAAGTGCGGCTATATGTTCCGGCGTAGTGCCGCAGCACCCTCCGGCAA
This sequence comes from uncultured Porphyromonadaceae bacterium, assembly GCA_947174235.1. Classification (GTDB taxonomy): domain Bacteria; phylum Bacteroidota; class Bacteroidia; order Bacteroidales; family Muribaculaceae; genus Lepagella. Next base: position 8,993 of record CAMWID010000076.1, read on the forward strand.
TGTTCAGCAGCCCTTCACGCAACATCATACCGACATGCGAGGCAAACATAGCCGGAGTCTCGTCATATTCCCCCAAAGCATTGGGCAGTCCCGCATTGGGGTGGCAGCTCACGAAATGCCGTGTAAGACCTCCGAGCTCTTTTACATAAGGCACTATCTCGGAAGGACCGAAGCTACAGTTGAGACCTAAGCTCACGACATGGTCATAACTTTCCACCGATGTCACGAAGGCGGCGAGCGTCTGTCCCGACAAGGTTCTTCCCGACCTGTCGGAAATTGTGGCGGAAACCATCACCGGAAGCTCTTTCCCTGTCCTCTCCATCACCTTGTTGGCGGCGTCAAGCCCCGCCTTGAGATTGAGCGTGTCGAACACTGTCTCAAACAGCAATATGTCCGCGCCCCCTTCGATCAGCCCCTGGATCTGTTCGCTGTAAGCATCAAAGAGCTGGTCATAGGTGACATTGCGGAATGCGGGGTCGCTGACATCCGGACTCATCGACGCCGTCCTGTTGGTAGGACCGATGGAACCTGCCACAAGAGCCTTCCCTCCCCAACGTCTCTCGGGAGCGGCAAGGGCACATTCCCTCGCAAGCGACGCCGCCGCGCGGTTGATCTCCCTTATCAGCCCGGGATAACGCTGCAGTCCATAGTCTTCCATTGAAACCGCGTTGGCGTTGAATGAGTTGGTTGATATAATATCGGCTCCCGCGTTGAGATACGCATCATGGATCTCTTTTATCTGCCCGGGACGCACAAGACACAACACGTCGTTGCATCCCGACAGCCGGATATCATGCGACTTGAATCTGTCGCCCCGGTAATCGTCCTCAGTAAAACGGTAGCGCTGTATCATGGTGCCCATGGCTCCGTCGAGCACGAGCACCTGCCGCTTCATAAGCTGTATAAATTCGTTCGGTTTCAATTCAAAAGACTTTGTCTGTTAATCTAATATCTGCTGAAGTTATCCGGTTGTCCGCTCGAAGTATCCCGCCCTGTATCATCAGGATTTAAATCCAAGCAATGGCGTTCAATGCCCCCGGACACCCGTGAAATGTTCACCAACTTTATTTTTCGGGGAAGTGACTCAGAACACTTTCTCCGCTATTTTCAACACGCTGTCGCTCACGCTCATCGTGTAATAATGGATACCGGGAGCGCCATTTTCAAGAAGTTCCTGGCTCTGACGTATACCCCACTCGATACCCACCTGCTTCACCTCGTCGTCGGTCTTGCATCCGCGAATCCGGGAGGCAAGTTCCTCCGAGATATCAGTCCTGAAAACTTTAGGCAACACCGTTAGCTGCGACTTCTTGGAGATAGGTTTCAGCCCGGGGAGTATAGGCACGTCTATACCCTCGGCACGGCATCTCTCCACAAACCTGAAATATTTTTCATTGTCGAAAAACATCTGCGTCACGAGATAATCCGCGCCGTTCTCCACCTTCTTCTTCAGATAATACATGTCGGAATCCATGTTGGGAGCCTCCTCATGTTTCTCCGGATAGCATGCCATCCCATATGAGAAGGGGGTCTCTATCCCCTGGATCTTCATGTCGTCAAGTCCGATACCCTGATTAAAGAGGTTTACCTGCTCCTGAAGATCGGTGGCGTGTTCATGGTAAAGCTCAGGCGCACCGTTGGTGGTGTCCTGACCTTTCTCATCTCCCCTGAGTACCAAAAGATTGTTGATACCCAAAAAATTCAGGTCAAGAAGGGCATATTCTGTCTCCTCCTTTGTAAACCCCTTGCATATGATGTGGGGCACCGGAATCAGACCGTAACGGTTCTGTATCGCAGCCGCTATAGCGACAGTTCCGGGCCGCTTCACGACACTCACCCTGCGGTGAGTGCCGTCCGGAAGCGGCTTATAGACATATTCGCTGTGATGGGATGTGATGTTGACAAACTTGGGATCAAACTTCTTAAGCTTTTCCACAATATCAAACACCTTGTATATGCTGTTTCCCTTCAGAGGCGGCAATATCTCGAACGAGAACACCGGATTGCGGCTTTCTTGTATGATATCGATTATTTTCATCAGCTGTTTTGTTTCAGACTCCCGACAGCGTCACTGATCCTGCCCATTATCTCCTCTATGACGGAGCGCGGGGCAGCGACATTGAGACGCATCAGACCTTTACCTTCCTTGCCAAACATTTCGCCATCGTTAAGCGCCACGCGTGCTTTGTTGACAAACATGTCCACAAGCTTTTCCTGCGTCAGCCCGAGTCCGCGGCAGTCAAGCCATACAAGGAATGAAGCTTCTGGACGCAATGCCCTGACACCGGGAATATTTTTCTCACAATATTCTTCCACAAACCGGATATTGTCTTCCACATATGCCAACATCTCGCGGCGCCATTCCGCACCCTTGCGGTAAGCGGCTATTGTGGCGATCGGCGACATAAGGGGTGCCTCGTTGAACTCGCTCGCCTGAAGCCATCCGTAGAAACGGGATCTCAGCCCTTCGTCAGGAACCACTGAGAACGAGCTGACGATACCCGGGATATTAAATGTCTTCGACGGAGCGCAGAACGTGATGCTGTTGCCGGCGGCATCTTCGCTCACAGTCACAAACGGCACGTGGCGGTTGCCCCACAAAGCCATGTCGGCATGGATCTCGTCGGAGATCACAAGCAGGTTCTTCCTCTTGCAGATGGAAGCGAGCCTCTGCAGCTCCTCACGGCTCCATATCCTTCCCGATGGGTTGTGGGGATTGGCGAAGATCAGCACGCCTCCCTTGGTGTCAAGGTTTTCCAGGGCTTCATAATCTATATGATACCTGTGCCCTTCATCCTCCTTCATCGGAACGTTGACAACGTTCCTGCCGTTCTCCTCAGGCACTATCCTGAACGGATGATATACCGGCGGCATGATCACCACATCATCTCCGGGTTTGGTAAAGACATTCAGCACCATGCCTATACCCTTCACGATGCCCGGTATGTAGCTCAGCCATTCCGGCTTTATCTCCCATCCGTGCAGCTCCCTTTCCCAGTCGATTATCGCGGGCCTGTAGTCGGCAGGCTCGGCGGTATATCCCAGGATAGGGTGTCCGAGACGTTCCTTAAGTGCGTCTATGATAAACGGAGGGGTGGCGAAATCCATGTCAGCCACCCATGCGGAGATAAGATCCCCGCGTCCGAATCTTTCTTCAAGCACATCTGTCTTGATCGCTCCGCTCCCGCGTCGCTCGATCACTGTGTCAAAATCGTATTTTCCCATATTTGTGATTTAAGGTCAGTCTTTGGTAGCAGCCTCTATCGCTTGCACGAGATCGGCATAGAGATCGTCCGGATCCTCCAGTCCGATCGAAAGACGGATGGTGGTGTCATACACGTCCATCGACTCCCTCTGCTCAGGAGTGAGTGGTCCGAAGATTGTGCTCGCGGGATGAATGGCGAGACTCCTGTTGTCGAAAAGATTTGTCGCCCTGTGTATCATCTTCAAGGCGTTGACAAACCTGAAGCACGCCGCCTCGTCGGAGAGGTCAAATGTGAGCATCGCCCCCGCCTTGTCGCCGTAGATCTCTTTAAACCGTTTGTGGTGGGGATGGCTCTCAAGCCCCGGATAGCCCACTTTCACTACTCCCGGAGTCTTTTCCAACAGCGTCGCAATCTTCAGCGCTGACGCCGCCTGACGGTCATACCTCACCTGCAGCGTCTCGAGCCCGAGGGTCTGCATATAAGCCACGTGGGGGGTCATATACCCGCCGTAGTTGAACACGGAGTCTTTCTTTATACGCTCCGAAATCTCCGGAAATCTTCCGTAGTCTATTATCACCCCTCCGAGACTCGTGGCGCCGCCGGATACATATTTCGTGGTCGACACTACCTGAAAATCTATCCCCGATGCGTTGGCGTCAAACTGGGTGAACGGAATCATCGTGGTGTCGGCTATCACAGGTATGCCGTGCTCCCTCGCTATTTCAGCGAGAGCCCTCACGTCTGCCACCTCGGTCTGAGGATTGGTGACGCTTTCCAGAAAAATACAACAGGTGTCGGCATCGACAAGACTTCTCACCATCTCCGGATCAGTGAGGTCTGTAAGACGCGCCTCCACACCGAACCGTTTGAGCGTGCGTGTCAGCAACAGGTATGTGTTGCCGAAAAGATGCCGCGAAGTGACAATATTCTTTCCTGCCGCCGCCGTGCTAAGTATCATGGCGCTGATCGCCGACATGCCCGAAGTGAATGCGCTCACCTCTTTCGCGCCCGTGAGATTCGCGACGCGCTTCTCGAAATGGGTCACTGTAGGATTCAACACACGCGAATAATCCGGCGCGTCTGTTCTTCCGCAGAAAGCGTCCGCCATCACGTCGGCATCGTCAAACTCGAACGCCATTGTATGATATACCGGCATCTGGAGCGCGTCATACGCGTCTCTTCTCTGAAAAGGAGTATGGATAGCTTTTGTCGTTTTGTCCATCTTTATTACCTGTTGTTTCTGTTATTTGGCGGGATTCCCGGCGTAGGAGTCGTTCACCCTGTAATTTGGAATATTCATCCACTGTCACCTCCCCGGAGGGAAATAATCGGCAAAGTTAACGTTTTAAGACGAAAAATCAACCCTAAGAATGGCAAAAAACGCACACCCCTCTAAATTTTTATTCAATATACAGACACTCCCGAATAAATATGCATAAGTTTGCAGCCGCCTCTCGATAATCTTAATATGTACTGCCCATAAATATATGACAACGATGCCCCGGATCTTCCGGTGATCAAACCACCGGCTCCGGGGCATCATTGTGATGTGTGCCATCCAAATCTCTTGGCAAGAGATGCTTAAGTGAGCGCAAAATTACTAAAATCTGTGTGAAT
>CAMWID010000077.1 GCA_947174235.1 uncultured Porphyromonadaceae bacterium
GTCATGAAATAAATTTTAATAAATTTTAAATTCCCGTTTTACCCCCCCAATTGTTAATTTGTGTTAATTTTATTTGTATTTTAAAAATTTTCACTATAAATTTGTGCCGATTCCGGAAGAGACCGGACGCTTAACTGAATTCTTTACATGATACTGCTTGAGATCTTATTCTACAACTTTTTACAAATTGGAACTACACCTATCCATCATTGATTAGTAAAAAGTGTGAAGTGATTTTATCTCGTTTTGAGTGGCCGACAAAATTTATGAGCAGCTCGTCACAGAGATGCTTCATATGACTATCTTACGGAAGCCGCTTTTGTGTCATTTTTTATTAGATAAACCGGGATGCTTCTGAAATGACGGCTCCATGTTTACACCCTTTCTTACAGATGGGGTCATATCTGTCACAACCTGTCGCAGACCGATTTATCCGGATTGATTTATTAGGATTATAGGATTATATGATCATGAAACTCGGAAAAATTGCCACCCCACTGATCCTTCTCGCGGCTTCCGCCCCGATGACGGCTCAAAGCGTGGCTTTGAAAACCAACATCGCCGCCGATGCCCTGCTGAGTCCCAACATTGGGGTCGAGACAGGACTCGCGCCCAAATGGACTCTTGATGTCTCGGGACAGTTGAACGCCTGGAACGTCGACAGTCATCGTTGGCGCCACTGGCTGATACAGCCTGAGGCAAGATACTGGCTCTGCGACACGTTTCAGGGACACTTCTTCGCCCTTCACGCAATAGGCGGACAGTTTAATGTGGGCAACATCAAAAACAACATCCATTTCCTTGGTACCGATTTCTCTTCCCTTTCTCACACCAGAAGACAGGGGTGGATGGCGGGCGCGGGATTCGCTTACGGATACTCCTGGATACTCAGCCGCCACTGGAACATTGAGGCGGAACTCGGAATCGGATGGATCTACTCCCGCTATGACGTATACCCATGCACCGAATGCGGAACAAAATCCGCCTCCGGGAAAGTTCACAATTACGTAGGTCCCACAAAGCTGGCGATTAATCTCGAATACCTGTTCTAATCTTCCGCCATATGAAAAAATCAGCAATCACAGCCTCTCTGTTGTTTTCAATTCACTTAGCCCTGCCGGCTGCGGAAAGCCATGTCAGTCCCGGAGTCTCTGACCTGCGCCTTATAAAGAACGGAACCGAGCTGCTGGTGGGGATGACTATCGACCCATCCGGCTTGAAGATGAACGGAAACCGCGAGCTGGAGATCATTCCGATCATTATAAACGGAACCGACACTCTGCGAATGAAGTCTGTCACGATCGCCGGGCGCAACAGGTTTTTCCGACATCTCCGAAATGACGGTACGGACGCGGCTCCGGTGTATCGCGCCGATGAGATTACCGATCCGATCGTCTACCGTGACGAGACAGTATATTCACCATGGATGGAAAACGCCACCCTCGCCGTTGAGACTGTTGAATCGGGATGCTGCTCAGCGACAGTAGCCTCAGGAATATCTCCGATCGCGCTCCTTGATCTCGAACCGGAAACTTTCTCTCCATCCTACGCCTATGTCTCCCCAAAGGCTGAAGCCGTGAAGACAAGGACAATCAATGCGAGGGCATATATCGATTTCCCGGTCAACAAGACCGTAATATACCCCGACTACCGCCGCAATCCTGCGGAACTCGCCAAGATACGGGCAACCATTGATTCTGTGAAAAACGACCGTGACCTCACAATAACCTCCATACACATCAAGGGATTCGCATCGCCCGAAGGGTCGTATGCCGGCAATTCCAGACTGGCGGAGGGGAGAACCGCCGCCCTTTCCGGATACGTCAGCAGGCTCTATCAGTTCCAGCCAAACACCTTATCCACTTCTTTCGAGCCTGAGGACTGGCAGGGGCTGCGACAATTCGTAGCCTCCGCCGAAGGAAGGGGTGCGGTCATGAACGCCGACGCAATTATCGCAATTATCGACTCTCCACGTTATGACGGTGACGACGACGCCCGGGAAGCCGCCCTGAAAAAGGAGTTTCCCGCCGACTACAGGTGGCTGCTGGAAAACGTATATCCCGCACTGCGCCACTCCGATTATGCGATCACCTACAACATCCGTTCATTCACATCGCCGGAGGATATAATAAAGGTGATGCACACTGCCCCGCAAAACCTTTCCCTTCAGGAGTTTTACCTTCTTGCTCAATCGCAGGAGCCGGGAAGCGACCTCTACAACGAGGCGTTCGAGACTGCGGTTCGCATGTATCCCTCCGATCCTGTAGCCAACCTTAATGCGGCGTTCTCCGCCATGCGGCGCAACGACCTTGCCGGCGCGGAACGTTACCTCGAAAAAAGTGGTGATTCTCCAGAGGCGCGATACGGACGGGCTATCCTCACCGCCATCAAAGGGGATCATGCCGCCGCCCTGTCAATACTGACAACTCTCCCTGACAGCCCATACAAAAAAGAGGCGGAAGAGAGTCTCCGCAAAATCATTGACGCCGACGGAAAAAATTATATTCCCATAAGCGACACCATAAATCTCCCTTCGCAGGCGGCTGACAAAAATCAATAGCCCACGACAGGCGTCTGACCACCTCCACAACTTTTCCGGATTACGGGAAACAGTCTTGATCAAGACAAGCAATTGCCTTGACAGCCACCTTTTTATCCCATAAAAATCGAAAGAAAACAATATTATAACATCTAACTAATTTAAAATCAAAATGAAACTGCTTAACAAATTCTTCATCCCGCTTATGGCAGCCGGCATCCTCGCCTCCTGCTCAAGCGAAAACTTCGACAGTCCCGTGCTTCCGGAGAACGGAGCACAAGACGGTGTGAACATGAAAATCGCAATCTCCCTCCCCTCTTCCGGCGGAACCCGTGCCGAAGCCGGAGAATATGTCGGCGAAGAGGTCGGGAAAGACTTCGAAAACAACGTCAAGGAAGTTCTCGTCGTGCTTGCTCACCGGGACAACAATGACTTCATCGCCCGGTCGGTATCTACAATCGCCACAGATGAGCAACAGAAATCTCCCATAGTATCTACCTCTACTTTCAACAAATCCGTATTGGTGAACTACATCAACTCTCTTGGCGAGGATCCGGATCAGGCATCTGTAAACGTTTTCGTCTTCTGTAACCCTACGGAAGATCTGAAAAAAGCAATGGCATCTCACACCCGGGGCGACAAAGCTTCATCATGGATGGATGAAGTGTATACCCTATCCGAGGACAACCTTGAGTACAAGAATGTATCGGAAGGGATGAACATCCCTATGGCAAACGAAAAAAACACAACACTATCCCTGCCAAAAAAATCTGAAATTGAAAATGGCGATTATGCCGTAAATGCTTTCGACCTTGGAACGATACCTGTTATCCGCTCTATCGCACGTTTTGATTTCAAGAACACGATAAAAGATGGAAAATATCCTATAGATATAACTGTCAACGGGGTGAACGGCGACAATTTAGTCTCCGGTGGTCTTGAGATCCGACTTACCCACATGGCTCTTGTGAACCTCAGCAAATCCTTCTATTACCTGCACAGAACATTAGACAAAAATGATAATACAAACTATGCGGGAACTGATTCAAGAGATTCTTATATCGTTGATGCCGACTGGGAATGGAAGAAAGCCAACAACTGGGAAGCGACTACAGGCTTCTCCAATAATTTCATGTACCCGTTATACAATAATGATGGAGATTTAGATGTAAACCAATGGAACCGGATTGAAATTACCGATGACCTTAACGGTGACGACAATGAGGATAAATGGAATACCGGAAATCAAGACGAAGGATACAAAATCTGGCGTTATGTCACAGAAAATACAATCCCCGGCGCGGCGCAGGCACAGAAAACCGGAATCTCGACAGGCGTTGTATTCCGTGGAATCATGAATGTTACCGATAATACTCCGGAAACAATCCGGACAGCAATGGAAAATTACGAAGATATCTATGTATACAACTCAACCACCATTTTCGGAAACTGGGACGCGGTGGAGACATGGGTAAACAAAGAAGGAAATGAAAACCTTTCTGTTACCGCAGCCTATAATGCATCCATTGGTGATGATGGAAATGTTGACGAAAAAAAGGCTGTCGAAAACGGATTCACCATCTACCGCTATGATGCGGAACACGGTGGATATTGCACTCTGTACTACTATTGGAACCGCCATTGGGACAATGGCAACAACGGGGTAATGGCTCCCATGGAGTTTGCAGTGGTTCGCAACAATGTATATAAACTCGCTGTGGAAAGTATCTCCGCTTTAGGTCATCCCCGTAACCCCGGTGACGATCCCGATCCGGTAGATCCCGATGATCCGGATGAGAAAGGTGACGTAAAACTGAAGATGAGTGTACAAGTGCTCAACTGGACAGTCCGTAAAAACAACATACAATTCTGATCGCCAACTTAACTTTTCTTTCAATGAAAGGTGTCAAGTTTATATTTTCAAGTGTCATTGCGGCGGTTTCAGCCGCCGCAATGACGCTCTCCCTCACCTCCTGCGGGATGATAAACGAAGGACTCGATCCATGTCCCGAGCCTGTGGCAAGACTCAGGTTCGTATATGAATACAACATGGAATATGCGAACGCTTTCCACAACCAGGTGCATTGCCTCTCCCTGCTCGTGTTTGATGAGAGCGGCAAACTCGTAGCCCGTCGCAACGAGACATCCCGGCAACTTCTGGGAGACGAGAGCTACCGGATGGATATTTCTCTTCCGGAAGGGAAGTATCATGCCGTGGCTTACGGCGGAATGGAATGCGAAAACAGTTCTTTCTTCCATTCTTCAGATCCCTCGGAAGCGTCAGACATTTCGGAGATAAGGGTGTCCTTAAGTCAGGAATGCCTTGACAACGATTCAAAACGGCTTCTGCACAACCACTTCTATGGGACGACAGATTTCACAATCTCCTCCGCCATCTCCACGGAAACAAAAGTGGAAATGATGAGAAACACCAACTCCATACAGGTGGCTCTCCAGAACGCTTACGGATCACCGATCTCTCATGAGGATTTCGAGTTCTACATCACCGACGACAACACTCTCTTTGACAAAGACAACAACCTTATCGAGAACGGGGTCGTGGAATACCGTCCATATCTCACCGAGACACGGCGGTCCGAATCCGCTACCGAAACCAAAGCCGGCTCCGGATCTGAGACAAGCATAGCGCTCGCCCACTTCTCCACCTCAAGGATCGTGCGCGACAAAGCCACCCCCACCCTTCTGAGAGTATGCCGGAAACGTGACGGCGCGGAGATCTTCAGGATACCTCTTTCAAGCTATATGCTTCTTTTCAAGGAAAACCACGGAGAGACAGCCGCCATGGGCGACCAGGAATATCTCGACCGGGAAAATTCCTGGAGATTCGTATTCTTTCTCGACGATTCAAACGGAGAAACCTGGCTCTCCACACAGCTGATCATCAACGACTGGCTGGTCAGGATAAACAATACCGGATTTTAAACCTCCCCACTATATTTCTATAACGACAAATCATAGCTCCCAACACAATGAGACAACATAACAGGCATATACCGATATTGGCGGCGGCACTCCTTGCTTTCCCGGCTTGTTCCGGCAATGACGGGGAGGGTAATGACCCCGTATTCCTGTCGCCCGACGCTATGGTTTATTTCAACATCAATGTCAAACTGTCGGAAAGCCTCGCATCAAGAAGCCTGACTTCCGGAACCGACTCATCTTCCGACGGAACAGAGCCTGGTTCCGAGGATGAAAACCGGATCATGCGCGCCATCCTTGTGTTGCGTGCCAAAAATTCCGGAGGGAAAGACCTCTTTATCCCTGTCATAGGCGCCTCCCCGGCGGCACACACAACCGGATACACCCTGACCGCAGGATTATCGCTCGAGGAAGCCTTATCTTTCGGAAAGTCAGCAGAAGGGATGGAATATGAGGTATTCATCATCGCCAACCATGACAACACTACATATTTATCCCTTGCCGGGGGAGACTTCAGACTTGAGGATTTCAGATATTCCGTCACCGGTCTCGGGTCAAACCTCCTCTCCATTGCATCCGGGCTTCCGATGTCGAACTTCAGGTCTCAGTCGCTGACGATACATGGCTGGGATGAGGAAACATTCGCAAGCCATATGATGGAAGATTCCCCTTTCCCCCTGATGGATACGCCCATTGAGATCGAACGATCCGTGGCAAGGATCGACTACCGCGACAAATGTCGCGACAATATCGACGGATCGCTTCTGGAGAAGGAGCCGCATACATACAGGGTGGGTCAGTCCGGCTACATAGTGCGCCTCCGCGCGATGTGCCCCTTTAACGTTAGCCGCGAATTTTTCACATTCCGTCATATCTACAATCCCGACACCGATAAGACCGAATTCCTCGGAAGAGAAACCGAAACCAACTATTTCCTTGACACGGACAACGATATAAAACTCGGAGAAATCACCGCCCTGCCTGCGGAACACTTCATAAATCAGGTATCTGTCCCCTTCAATCCCCCGGCAGACCGGGAAGGTTGGGAAAATGTCTCCACCGACAGTTACCTGTGGAAAGACGATGACTCCACCAACGGGGGATATACCCCCTGGATCTATCTGCCCGAAAACACCATAGCCGACGCCGGAAGACAGCTGCGGGGATTCACTACCGGAATTCTGTTCCGATTCGAGATAACCGAAGCCCCCGACAACGCCCCGGAAGAGAGGCAGAAAGGGAACACACTCGATTATTATTACTTTATCCGCCATAACGACAATGACGATCCGGAAGTGTCGGGACCGATGGAATTCGGAGTCGTAAGAAACAACATCTACAAGCTTTCGGTTGAAAGCGTAAGCTCTTTCCCCATACCCTACGACCCGGAAGACCCCGACGAACCTAAAGATCCTGAATTGGTGGTGAAGGTAGCCGTCAACGACTGGAGACAGTTGACGTTTGAATATGATTATTGAAAACATTGTATTCAACACCATCCCCTGAATCAACCGACATCAGAACCGACGACAATGAAAAATAACAACATATCACATATCCTGACGACATCCCTCGCCGCGTTGTGCATGACGCTGAGCCCCGGGTGCAGCGATGATCCGCAATACATCATCCCCTCATCCGGCGACGGGGGCTTTTCCGTCATGCTTCCCGCCATACCTTCTTTCTCTACGGCGGCAGGCAACGCTTCAGCAGACGAACTCGGATATACCTCTATCTCTTTCTTCGCGTTCCCTCAGGACGGTGACGGGGAGACATTCACAGCCCGCCTGAGTCCCGAGACGGGCAATCTGGACCTGAAAGATCAATACACTACATACTGCTTAAAACTGAAGCCGGGGAAATATAAATTCTTCCTGACCGCGAACTACTTTACCGACGGCGCGGATCTCCCCTCGGACGAACAGGAGCTTAAGGAAAAAAAGATTGTTTATGAAGACAGCTTCAACGGTTCGCTCCCGGCAAACGGTATCCCCATGTCATGCGATCATGAGGGATTTCACGACAGCGACGGCTCCCCGCTTGGCGAATCTTTCGAGATAACGGCAGGCACTACACAGACAATCCTCGCCGACCTTACTTTCGCCTGTGCGAAGGTATCGGTCAAGGCAAAAGACGTCAACGGGGACGCCGCCTCCGTCTCTTCGGCGGTGGCAAACAATATTTCCGCCACGGTTCCACTCCTGCATAATGAGGAACTTTCCAACTACGGGACTATAGAAGGTCCTGTAAGCATGGACAATATTGCCGGAGATGACGATTCTTCGGAAACATTCTCTTTTTACATTCCTGAACGTATCCTTGCCAAAGAGCAAAGCGGCGTTCAGTCGCATGCCACAGTGACTGTCGGAGGAAAGGTAGTCACACTCCCTCTCGGAGAAACTGAAGGGGTATCGCCCGACTCACCCAACCCTCTCCCCTCTCCCGACTCCCGTCGCGACATAAAACGCGGCACACACTACATATATTCCCTTGAAAAGAAAGGGGAGGTGACATTACGTGTAGAGCCATGGACCGTAAACCGGCTTCTATACGATCTCCACGGACCCTATTACCTGCATCTCGAACAGACCTCCTACCCTGTGGCGACGGGAAAGGTCACCAAGATATGGTTTGATTCCGACGCGAAAGACATTTCACTGGAGTCTCCTCTCTATACTCCCGAAAACGGCGACCCGATAGAGATCTACAAATATTCCATAACATCCCCCGACACTATCAGCGTATGGGTGAACCCCGAAATAAGATCCTCGGAATTTGAAAAAATTACGGAAGGGAAAGAGGAATACAGCTATTTCCATATCGTGGCGGCAAACCTCCACAAGAAAATAGACGTGTCGCCCCTCACTCTTGAGAACTACCTCAACGTATCCCCGCAGAACATCACGATAGATGTTCGCGAACAGATAGCATCCGGAAACTACAGCGGGTTTTTCCCTGTCAGCATCGACACAAATCTCCCTAAAGTGAGAATCACCAGGAAAGCCGGATGGAACTCGCTTCCTCAGTCTGAATGGGGTGCCGGAATCAATGAGGAGGAATATGTGATAAGACTCACCGACGAAGATGGTGTCAGGATAAGTGTTGGTGAATCGGGGGCGGAAAAGGAAGTTGCCGACGGATTTATGACTCTTAACCTCGCCTTCAGAGGTCTTAACTCCGGGAAAGAGACCTGGAAGGAAAACCGTACCCTTACCTTCACCGTTACCGGAATCGGAAATGACGGAGAGGAAACGGACCCGGTCACAGTGACTATCCATATCGTGCCCAATATCCTCAACTATAAGATACACTTCCGCGCCGACGGCTGGACCGCGCCGCATATCTACGTCTACCAGTGTCTTGAATTTCCGGGAGACTATTCCCAGACATTCAATGGGGAATCGCTGGCATCGAAACCGATCGGTTATTCCGTATCTGAGAATGGAGTAAGGTCTTGTCTTGCCGCGCTCGAATATTCCTTCACAGGGAAAATAGCTTTCAAAGGATGGGACAACGAAGCCAACCGTTCCGCCCTCTATGACATAGACAACAATCCTATACCTTTCTACGGATCGAAAGAACAGGGCTTCTTCAAATTTGACAACCGCGATTTCGATCCCTCCGGAAACGGATGTACCTGGGCAGCCTCAGGCGACCAAGGATCTGTCAGGTATTACCTTGACATGGACTTCTGCAAAGACCATCGCGAAAAACAATCTTGCAATTCTTGCAAATCCGACTCTTATTGCAGGCTTTGGCCGGGCATACAGATGATTGAGGAAGGCGACGGATGGTGGATGTTTGAACTTACCGGGATAGCCACCCCCGGCAAGGCATTGATAATGTTTAATGACACCCACGAAGATTCAAAAAGAAGATTCCCCGGAAATGCGGCGGTAGGTGTCCCTCTTTTCGATTTCCCCGACAGGGAGGGTTGGCTCAATTTCAACGGAAATGTAGAAGACCGCATAAACAATGTGTTCACCGATACCGCACCTGCATCTATAACCTATCGTATTTACTGGTACAAAGACCATCGGACCAGGATTGTATATAATGACGGATCTGCCAATATTGAAGGAAGTTCCTCATTCACCGGATCAGAAACAATCAACGGGAGAGAATATTATTACTGCGATCTGACAGTACCGTCTTTATATGATGAAAGATACATTGCCGCATGTAAGGAAGATGGTTCCGACGTATATCCTGAAAATTGGAAAAGTATCAGGACGGAAAGGATAAAAGCCGACAATAAACCATACGATTATTATTTGATTTTATATTGACCATGATCAAACGACTATTATATACCTTGCTTCTGACGGCGCTCGCCGCCTGCAGCGACGACTTACGGATACCCGGCAACAGCGGAATCTATCCCGATGGAGAACTGGAAATATCTTTCTCCATACCCTCTCCTTCCGTCGTGGCGACACGCGCGGACGAAGATCCGGAATCTCTGGTAAGAGATCTCTCGGTGCTCGTGTTCTCAGGGGATGACGAATCTTCCTCGCTTATACAGTCCATAGACGGGCTTGCTCCCGAAAGTCTGGGTGACGACAGATATAAGGTCTCTTTCAAACTTGACGACGATGTAAGGAAAGAAAACTCTCCGGTGTTCTATTTCATCGCGAACCCTCCGGGAGAGTTCTCCGCTGAAAAAGGGAATACTCTGGCTGATATAAAGAACGGTACACTTACATCTGTGTCACACGACGGCACTCTCGTGATGAGCGGGAAGTCGTCACTGGAAAACCTTTTCGACAGCGATGTGCCCCTTGTCAGGAACGCAGCCAAAGTAACGGTTTCCGCCGCGAACGATTCCGGAAATACGACAGGGGCGTATGACCCGGAAGAGCCGGTATATCCTTTCGCTATTTTCGGAGACGCCTCCCAAAGCGGCACGTTCGCCGGAACTCTGGACGCATGCGCCTCTCCCGAAGAAATTTCCGGATACCCCGCATCAATTGATGAATACGCCCCTTCGTTTATTCATCCTACATTGAATGCCGATCTTCCGCACAGAGGGAAATGCTTTATCGTGGCAAAGATACCTTTCAACGACGTGGACTTCTATTACCGCCTTGACTTCAAGATCTCTGAATCCATTGACGGCGAGGAGACGGAAAGGTATCTTGACGTAAAGCCGAACCATTGGTATCAGGTAATGATCCTGAACGTTAACGGGGCAGGCTACCCGTCGCCGGAAGAGGCGGCTGTCCATCCCTCCCCGTTGATAGACTATACCATACATGACCATTCTCCGGAAATCTACAACATGATCTCCGACGGGATCCGTGAGTTGGGGGTCACGCATCAGGTGACATATACCAACGGAGCCAACGCGGACAACGAATGGAGCGGAGAATGGATTTACATCAAATGCTTCTCCATATACGATGACGAGATGCCGGATGCCGGATTTATTAAGGGATGTGTCTCCTCCGACTGCGATTGGCTTACATTGGGGGAGCCGGAAATCGTGACTGACACGGAAATCACAGGGAGTGACAACGAAGAAGATCCCGACAGCCGGGGGGTGATATTCAGATGTCCGCTGCGCTTTGACAGTACCGAACAGACAGGATCGCTCTATACGACCGTAAAAGTGTCCTGGAAGGGTCTGACCCGTGAGATACCCGTGATATGGGAACGTCTTTTCAACGGCAATGACCTTTGTGAAGTGACCCTGAAAATGATCGACGGCTCTAACAATGTGAAATACACCGTCAATGACTACTGGGGATTTCTTGAATCGGAAGGAACGCCTTCCGACAATGATAAATATCCGGCTCTATGGGGCATTCTCCCTGAAAACAACAACGGAAAGGAACGGAACCGTGGATTTCATTTCCCTGTGATGTATGGCGAAACGGGGCTGACGGAAGAAGCCCGCTGGAGCTATTCATATGACATAAACATGACGGCGCTTAAGGACTATGATTTTGATTGGAATATCACGGTGAAGGGTGATCCCGCTGTCACCAACGTGGAAATTTCCGGTTATACATTCGGCCAGACATGCAGACACACCGCAGGCTCCGATCTCAAATTTACACTGACGCGTCCCGGAAACGCCTGCAGCGGGAAAGACGGCAGTGACGGATCTTCTGAAAACGACTATACATACGGCACCGGCAGTCTTGTACTTTCCCTCATACCTGTCGGCAACACAAGGGAAAACCAGTCAAGACTCGCTCAAGAATACATCTTCGGACTGTATCATACAGGATTCTTCCATAAAGACGAGCAGCGCCATAGGGTTGACACGCCGGATCCCGACAGTTTCTATTATTACGAGGTGGTGCCTATAATGGGGGCATACCGTATGCGCTACTGGCTCGACCGCAATCTGGGGGCAAAGTCTGCGGAAATGTATATCGAAGCTACGGGAGGGATGACTTATCACGGTAATCCCGACGCTGCGGGAGGATATTATACTGTGGCGAAGTATAAGGGTGATTATTCCGATCCGGCATTGTATTCTGATGTTGCTCCCCCCGGCTATCGGGTGCCGATGCAGAAAGTATGGGACGCCCTGAAAAATTCCAAAAGTTTTGTGACCGATATTTCAGGTTCATATTTCTCTGCATATTATGATACCGGCAACCCGTCGATCGGAAAGGTATTTTTCCAAAAAGCGATGATGATGAACGACGGAAACAAACTCGGGGAATCGCGTGCGGGATACTACTGGACACAGACAGCGGCATCAGGCACTGAGAAAGAAGAGATAGGCAAATGGCTGAAGATGCTTATGATCTCCGGCACCTCGGCTTCCTACATCAACGGGGATGTCACAACATATGGCGGCTCTGTGAGGTGTATCAACGACATCAATGACGCTACTGAATTACAGCGGACATCATTCAATGTGTCGGGGGCTACCCATATCTTCCTTTATTCGGAACAGAACGGCGTGAAGGTGCCCACCACGACATGGCCAGGTCACGCAATCGGCGACTACAACACAATGACCGACAAATGGTTTAATTTCGCTTTCGAGTCTGCCGAATTTGCTCCTCAGGATCTGTATGTGATTTTCAATTTTATAGATGCCGACGGAATAATCCACACTATATGCAAGGAGACCGCCGCCGGATCCGTAAAGACGAATGAGATAAACCCCGCCAACGCGACCGGATGGAAAGTAATAGGCGACACCAGTCAGGAATTGTTTGATTCAGACATCTCCGGATTTAAAGACGGCAACCCTACCGCCCTTGGATACTGGTGGAAATGCAGCCTGGATCCTGTCGGAGTATATTGCGCGGTGAAAGATTACGGACCTGAAATGACCGACTCCCATAACTACAGGATATACTGGGACAAAAATTTAGGATTTCCGTATATAAGGGTAAACAATATAGACTGTGGCAATACCGGGGAATACAACGGTTTCTATTACCTTGATCTTGATGTTTCCGAAGCGATATCCTTCCATCTATACAATGGGAGCGATAAATATCAGGCAAACGGACAAATAGATTGGAAGGTCAATTCAAATGATTTCATCAACATCAACGGGGTTAATTATTATACCGTCATCCGATATGATTTATCTTACGGCGGCATACCCGGAAGTTGGGAATGACCCGGTTGCCACTCCGTGGAATTCCGATAAACCGAATTTAAATGCTTAACTATATAATTATCTTTTCAGTAATAAATTGAATTGTTTTTACTTGCAATTATAACATTATCGTCAATATAAGAAAGCGACAACTTGCCATTAGAAAGAAGGGTGTCGCAAAACCGTACCGGAACTGCATATACGCGGTTTCTTCGGTTTTGCAATACCTTTCTTTTTATTGCGGACGTTTTATCGTCAATCCCGATTGAATCACTGTGGGGCGGAATAACAAAAGAAATACGGGAAACGGCACCAAGTTGTAATGTCGGATATGTTGCAAAATTTATCCTTATTTTGATTGTTATATCAGATTATATATATAACTTTGCGTTTAACATCAAATAATTGTAATTAGTAAGCAAAGCAAGTGATATGGAATCACCCAAGATAAACAGAATCAAAATTGCATTGGTTGAGAATGGTAAAACCGG
>CAMWID010000078.1 GCA_947174235.1 uncultured Porphyromonadaceae bacterium
AGTCCCCTGACGAACCGATCTTAGCGGAGTATCCTCCATTATCCGTTAAGCAGTTTTCAGATTCCCTCACCTTGGATGGATCGGTAATCTCTTTGAGCCATTCAATCCCTGCTTTGAACAACCCCGGGAAGCCGATCTCGGCGTTAATCCGGATCTTGCTTGACACCGATTTGTTCGAGTCTTTCTTTATATCGCCGGACTGCTCCACCTCGCAATAACGGTGATTGAGGACATCCCCGTAATATTCAAGGACATCAAACGGGTTCTCACAGGCGTGGAATCCTCTTTCACAAGGTTCCACTTTACCTGCCATTTCATACTCTTTTCCAACCTCATACTGAAATCCTCTGCATGTGAGGTCTTTGTTGAATCCTTTATATGCTTTCATATGTTTGTTTGTATTCCTGTTTCAAAATATAGATTATCTCGTCAACTTCCATATCTTTCAGCCTGTCAAGCTGAGGGGCGAAGTCTTTTGAGGGATTGATGGAGGTCATAGCACAAAGCATCTTTTATTACTAAAGTCATGTAATACATGCTTTTTGAATGCGCACCACAGATAAGGCTTCTTATTGAAGTGTTGAATAGTCGCACAATAACGACATGATAAACATAGTTCCATGATTACTTCTTCTTGATTTCGTTAATCAGATCTATAAGTTTCCAAAGGATTGCAGACAAAACTACTACAATCAGAAAAGTAGAAACGCTACCAGATCAAATATTCCAGTGGTTATCATATCAATTCGTAATTACAATCTGGTGAACGATATATGCCGAGATCTTTCTTTTGCACCTTTCGATCTCCACAGATGATACGACAAGATTATCATTTCCCGGAATAATTTCAAGCTCTGATATTTTGACACTTGGGTATACGGCATAAGAACCGCTCCAATTGTCAATTGTCAATTCTCCTGAAAATTGGAATGAATCGCTTTCATAAAAGATTGGAAATTTGGAATCCTCCTGTGATATTTCGTCAAGGATGGACTCTGACAATTCCTGCAATTCTTTATCAGGAATCGTGTCTATCAATTCTAATCCGGATAGATGCGGATAAACGGATACTTCATGAGTATCCAATACTAATGATTTCATATTACTTACTTTTAGTGTATTAAAATTTGGATGTGTAAAATTAGCAAAAATGTATTTATATTCCAAATATTTTTGCCAAATTATTCACCTGATGTTCAATTAAAACGGCATATCCAAGTCTTCGCATCTTTTATCCCCATCAGGAATGATCATCGGACTGTTCAGCAACCCCAATTGATACTCATTCATAGGATAAAATAACGTATTCTCCGGCTTGAATCCACAAATGAATTGACCGGTGCCTACATGTCTTCCCTTGCCAATTATAACCATTGCCGTACCTTCCGTAGGAATGTCTACAAAAGGCTCTGGATAATTATTTTTGGTATCGCGAGGCCTATAGATCAAGAAAATGTTATCAGCAGCCTCTTCTATCTGTCCTGAGTCCCTGAGCCTTGACATGGATGGGACGGGACTCTGTTGATTCCTGCTCAACTGTGATATGGCAATGATCCAGATGTCCAACTCTTTTGCGAGATTCTTTAGATCACGGGCGCATCTTGCCGTTGCTTGCTCCCTGTTCATGCCAATTTCCTTGGTATTCATAAGTTGCAAGTAATCCACTACAGCACCTTTGATGTTGTGCTTCATTTTCATTGATCTGATTGACAAAAGAGTCGAATCAAGAGATGTGGTTGATCTTTCATCAAAATACATTTTCGACGTATCGAAATTTTCCATACAATGGTCAATATGATAGATTTCTTCAATACTTAGTTTCTGAAACATTATTCGTGATGAAGGTATACCGGATCTCATTGCAGCTATTCTCGCGGTCAATTGCAACGCTGTCATTTCCATGGAATAAAATGCCACACCGTCACCGTTTTCAATCGCAGACATTGAAAGGGCTGTCGCGAATGCTGTCTTACCCTGAGAGGTTTCTGCACCAACAATATTCAAATCGCCTCCGCAAAGCCCTCCGTTCTTGTCTATGTCCGGGAAACCGGTCTTTGTGCCGAACGTCTCTCCTTCAGGCAAACTTCTGTTGAGCAACATGTGATGTTGCAGTTCATTGTAGGTAGACTGAAGTGTTACAAGTTCTGTCCTCTCTGAGTCATAAAGGGAATCTATTTTCTCTTTTGCTTCCTGATGGATAGAAGACAGGTCAAAAGTTTCATTAGCAGCCTGACACATCATGGTGTAAGCCGTTTCCCATAATTTGCGCCGCAATGAATAATCCTTGAGAATCAATGCATGGGGATGTAGATCCATAACCTGGGTGGAATTCACGCATAACTCAGTGACATCAATGGCAGTGATAGTTGATCCCATTTTACCAAGTTCACTTGACACAAGCATCATATCCGGGAATTGCCCTTGATTGTATAACGTCCGTATGGCATTGAAAATCTCCCTGTTGGCATTGTCATAGAAACATTCCGGCGTGAGAATGTCATTGGTTTCTGCCAATGCCTGAGAAGAATTCATCAAGGTAGCCAATACCGTCCTCTCAATCTCGGTATTGTGGATGGGTCCCTTTTCCGGATCCAAAGGGTTGATCATTTCAAGTTTTTTAGCCTGCTCCATCATTTGTCATTTTTAAGCCAATTGATAAGGGTCCTGTAAAGTGAGAAATATTTGCTAATCAAGTCCTCTCGATTGTTGAGATCAAGGATAGCGGTAAACACTTCCTTTGCCCCATAGGTGGATGTTAGATTTTCTAACTCTTCCTCAGTCAACGGTATAATACCTCTTGACACATTGGGTGCCTTTGCAAACACCCATCCGCAATATTTTCGGAACTCAGGACTTGAAGGCGCATTGAGATACTGTTGCAGTTGCTCGATAGGATTGATTTTTGAGAAGAAGCGGAAGCAAACGTTGAAATATCTCTTAAATCCGTTAATGTCATTTACAGAATCCATCTTTGAGTTGGCGATAACATGATTCCGGAATGACGGAAGATAGTCAATCACATTGTCAATCCCATGTTTCTTACACATCTGGTCTTCCCATATCTGGTGCTTCCCGTCAACAACCTCCTGAAGCAACGAATCGAATTTTTCAAGCTCAACCTCTTCACGCGTGCGCAAAGAAGAATTATTAATATTATTATCAGATTCTTTGGGAGTATATTCTTTAGGGGGTGTGGGGGACTTTTCTTTAGAGGGGGTTTCTTTGTTAGGTTGAGTTATAACTGAGTTAAGTGAGTTATCTGAGTTAGGTTGAGTTATAACTGAGTTATATCTGTTAGCCATACCTTTTTTACCTCCCTCACTTCGTTTTCTACGTAATTCGGATGATTTGGCATTGTCCTCATCTATCATTTTCTTAATGAATGAAAACGCTATCTTTGCAACCGGTTTCAGATCAGAAAGTGTCCCCGATTTTGCGTATTCTATAACCGCATCGTACACTTCCAATCTGACCTCCGGAGTACAATCTGAAAGGATTTCCTGCCATTCAGTGTGAAAAATAAATGTTGACTTTTTCATGATTTCGTATCAGTCAGTTCCAATTGAAATGCTCAATGCACAAATCTGTAAACTTGCGGCTTTCTACATCCGTAAACCATGTTTTCTCTCTCAGATGGTCATGCCATTTTGAGAAACCATCCTGCTCAATCTGCCACCACCCTACTGTGTATTTGTGGGATGATGGAAGATTGAATGTGATGCCGTATGTATCGGCTGTTACTTCTTTATATTTCATGTAATCTACTTTTAGTGTTTGGATGTAAAAGTATAGGTTTTATTTGAATTGACCAAATAAAATAAAATATTTAACATATTGATGATCAACTTACAATAATTCTTCTATTACAAATTCAACACGAGGATTCTTTTTGTCTATCAGCTTCCTGGCATGTATCTCGGAACATAGTCTGTCATTCTTGATTGCCTCGCAAGTCTGGAGGCAGTCAAGAATAACTTTTTGTGCATTGTCAAGATCCGGACGGTCACTGCTGAAATAGACGTCAAGGGAGATTTTGAATCGCTTGGAAATCATTTTCCTGCGAAGCGAGCATTGCATAAAAAAGTTTTGCTCATATCGTTTTGTGGCGTCTGTCTTACCAAGCTTATGAATCCTTCCAAGCTTGATAATCTTGTAGGAGTTTGACTTGCTCGGCGGCTGTCCGTAAATCGTTTGCCTTGCGTAGATCATATCATGTCCTGTTGGTATGCTTCAGAGAATTGACGTGGGATAAAACTGCCGATACTGAGAATCTTGGATTCTTCAATAAATGACATTATCTGTCTCTTGACAAACTTCCTGTCAGGATGCAATAAGGATTCCTGATAGCGGAGTTCCTGTTGATCTTGAAGCCATTTGGCAATAATCAGGTTGGCTCTTGTGGCACTGAATGTCCGAACAATGAAGGTCTGATTGTACTCCTCTTCGTCATGATCATTTTCATCAAGACGCTGGATTATTTTTGCCCCTATCTGATAAAATTTGAGTTTTAAAGTATCATCCTCTTCCTCCTTGTTTTTAGGTTCAGAATTTTCTTCATCAATCTTATTTTCGATGTATTCTTCAATAGAGATTTCGTCATTGAGATATGCTATGTCAAGTTCAAGATTTCTCTGACGGATAGTTTTGAGTTTATCAACAAGGATCACGCAGTAATCAAGTTCTTTCAGATCTACAATTGAGAATCCACCGGAATAATTCAATTCTACATAATCGTTCAGGATTTCAATGGCATTCTTCATAGAATACGCATAAAAGAGGAATGACGATTTCTTTTTCTCTATGCTGACAACAGCCTTGAACGGATACATGTGAGTATTCTCGACCTCATAAGACAAACGCTTCTGATTGGAGACTTCAATCTCTTTTATTGACCCTTCCTCAAGCCAAAATTTAATTTCTGTCAACACATCGTTGTTGATGTATATCCCACGGTCGAAAAGGACTTGATGCCTTTCTATCTTCTCCACATTACCTTCTTCACCCACCATCTCTTCGGTCCATGTCTTGTAGACTCTGGAGGTGGTATACTTTCCAAGCATTCTTTCAGGATCTGAGGTGAAGTATCTTATCTCTGATTTTCTTGTTTCAATCATTTTGTTCTATTTTCATTAATGACGGATTGTTATAAGTATAGTCTCGCCCTTTGGACTTCTATTTCCATCTGCTCCACAAGGCGATGCTCTTCAGGAGAGGGAATGTAGACACCGGCGACATCTGCCGCCCAATTCCTGAACCTTTCAATCGCCAGTGTCATTTGTTCTGTATCAAGTTCTTTTGATGATCTAAAAATCTTTCTCTCTTGTCCGGTGACAACATCATGTATTGTCTTGACAAATAGATCCGGATTGCAGATTTCTTTGAAATACCATTCCTTCACTTCATCTATCTTATATCCGAACTGCAAACCGAAATATCCAAGTGCTGCATGGAGATAGGCATTCTGCCTTATGGTTCGCTGAGGTCTTTTCTCTGAAAGGTCAACCACACACTTCTTTTTGAAAAGTGCATTACACCGCTTCTTGAAGTTTTCGGCTTGCAATTCATTGGATAGGTCAAATAGCATAAGCTGTGATATTAGAATGGCATATCATCCTTGTTGGCATTCATTTGAGCTGTTTGTGGCTGATAAAATGACTGCTGTTGAGGATTGGGTTGTTGATATGCAGAAGTCTGCTGAGAAGTCATTGGAGCAGCTTGTGGCTGAGCATTCTGAGATTGTTGGTTAATTGTATTGGTTAGAAGTTCAACCCTGAATGGACGGATGTCTGTGATATATTCTGTTCTGCCATCTTTCTGATATTCTCTTCCTGAAATATCGAAATGGACTATAACAATGTCTCCAACCTTGATATTGTCAAGCTGTTGACATCTGTCGTTCATGAACGTGAATTTAGGGGTGTTACCCATATCATCAGACGGTTGTCCGGTGTATGGGTCAAACTTCCGGATGGTTATAACCAAATCCCTCATTGTATATGAGTTTCCGCTCTTTGATTGTGAGGAACGTGTCTGACTGATTGCAAACACTCGTCCTGTTATTCTGTATGCCATTATGCTATTTTTAAATTGTTCCCGAATATGAATTTCTCAAGTTTATCAATATCTACAGGTTGACCGTGCCATCCTTTAGGATTCTCTCCCCCGAAGATACGCTTGTCTTGGATGAACTCTTTTCTTGCATGGAGCCAAGTCAGTAGCAGTTCAAGCATTTCACGTATCTTTCGTCCACTTTCAGCGTGGTCGTAATCGTATGATTCCTGATATACTCCTTTGGCTCTCAGTGGCTCCCCTTTCATTTGATAAGCCCATTCGATTACGTAATATACAAACTGATCTACTCTTGTTGTTAGACCTGCCTCTATCACGCACCACGGATATACATGTCTCTGCCAACCATGTTCAAACTTGCCCCACGAATATCTTCCGGTGGTCTTTATGTCGTATATGATGTTGGATACCCATTCATCAATATATCCATAGAGCAACACAGATCCGAATGATGTTTCCATCGTAGCTTCCGCAAGAAACTGTGTGACTGACCCACTGAAGAAATCTGCTGTCTCTTTGCAAAGTGCAATATCGAAATCAAAGGTGAAATCATGTATATCAGATCTGATAACCTTTACTCCATAATCATTGGTAATGGAGTAGATTTTGCAATCTTTACGACTTGATTTTCTGTTCTCGATAAGACAGTCAACTATCTCGTTAAAAGCAGTTCCTTTGTCGGCTGCTTCCCCATATTGCCCGTCAATTCTGTTGATTGAATCAATAAGGTCAGCTTCCAATTTGAGATACATTTCATCAGGCGTGAGCTTGTAATCACCAATATCTCTGTCAAGATATTCTCCCCTTTCATGAGCTGCTTCGCTTACCTTGTTCCAGTCCTCCTCGGCTACAAGTTCGTAGTCGAGGAGATTCTGAAATGCTATGAGCAACGAGGGGTATATTCTATAATCAGGCTGCGCTGCCATCACTATATGTTTTTGTGGTCTTATCGAATGTGAGACCGAGTTCTTTAGCCTTATTGGAAATCGCCTTGCTTGCTATCGCCATAGAGTTGTAGACATGATCAAGACCCTTTGCCCATTTGACATAGTTGTTGGCGTCTTCGGCATTCTTGACCTCTTCAACATTGGCTTCTATGAGACTCTTGATCTCTTCAAGTTTGCGGTTGTTCTCAACATTCTCATTGATACGGTTTCTATAGTTGGCGATAACACCTCCGAAGAATCTATTCTCTCCCACTATTTCCTTTTTCTCATTAATAAGTACCGGAATGGGGATAACGCCTGGCATGTCGCAAGTATTTTTCGCATAGAACCTGTCTGTGGGAGTAAATGATATTGTTCTGATATTTCCGTTCATTTCCATATAGCCTACAAGATCAAGCTCTTTCATGAGGTCATTGGTTGAAGAACCTCCCACCTCAGGACGTATGACGGTTTCTTCCCCTCTTGTTTCTTCCTTGTCATGACCTACGAAAATGACATTCTTCCCAAGGGTCGTGACTCCCTTGATGAAGTCGATAAACATCTGCTTACGTTTGCCATATCCTTTAAGAGAAAGACTTCCGTCACGGTTGACCTCAATTTTCTTTCCGGTGGCTGTTCTCTTAATGAACTCCTCCATATAGGAAAGCATCTTGCCTACTGTATCTATAATGACAGATTCTATCTCCGGAGTGTTTTTTACCTCATTCATCGCATCCACAATCTCCTCCCATTTTGTTACCTGAAGAGTGGGAATCTGATGCGCGCCATTGATACGCATCACACCGCCGTCAGTGTCGATCATAACGGCGTTCGGTGCCGAACACGCAAGGGTTGATTTTCCACTACCGGGCGATCCATACACCATTGCTACGATTCCCGGTTTTGCCACTAACTCTGATGGTTTCTTAAATAAGCTCATATTACTACTTTTAGTTGTTGTTTGATATGGTTGATAGATATTTCAATTTGAGACTCTTAAAGAACAGATATGAAACTGTGAGAAGCATCATTCCAATGGGTTTGGAGATAATAAGTTTTACAATACTTTCGCAGTCTCCAAAGAAAAGAATAAGTCCTGCTATACCTGTAGCAATCATGATAAGGAATGCTATTATATACTTCATACTGCCGCCCTCCTTCCTTGTTTCACAGGTCTATGACGCAGACAATTATGAACCTTGTCAAGATCGTAGATGATAACTCTGCCATAATCTGCAAGTACAGCTGAAGACAGGATGCCATCGTTACGCCATTTCTGGACTGTCATTACATTTACACCAAGTTTTTCAGCAAGAGCCTTGTTTCCACGAATGAATCGGTTGTCTTCATTTTTTGCTGATACTTGTTCCGCAAGAATGGCGTTCAACTTTGGAGATATTTTTTCTATCACTCGATCAGCAATCAATGATACGAGACTGTCTATTATATTCTTTTCCATGATCATCCGAATAATCTGTGTTTTGACGCATAAGTGATAAACTCTCCTCTTGTGTGGATGCCAAGCTTGGCATAAGCCGCCTTTATGTGATTCTTTACCGTATGTCCGGAAATATAGAGCAATTCAGCAATCTTTTCTATGTCCTTATATTCATAGAAGATCCTCATTACCCTCATTTCGGCATCCGACAGTCGGCTGCTGAATCTCGGCATACATATCACCCCCTCATGCCGGCACTCCCCTCTCATAGGACAGGCAACTTTTTCAAAATGAAATACTCCGTCTCTGTCAATGTCATGATGAGTGGTATCCAAATCTCCGAAGTTGCATTTAAGGAATCGCCTTACCATCAAATATTTGAAGTAAGGCACATTGGCACTGCTTCTGATATAGTTTTCTTTCAGAGCTTTGTAAGCGGTCGGATAGAAATTCTCTATCCTCTCCAGAAGCCAATCTATGAACTCTGTATCATTTTCTGTGATCTCTTCGCTCTTGCCATCAGAAAGGCAATAAACACGATCGTCACAGGTGTAAAATTCTTTCTCTTTCATACTTTTAGTGTTACTTTTAGTTCTTTGGATGACGCTCAATTCCTATCCCACATGTTTTCCGGAGAGATGCCTGTTTCCTCTGCGAGAATCTCTATCATTTTGGGATCTCTCGGTTTAATTCCGTATGCGAACCAACTGCGGACTGTTGTCTGTGGAACGCCACATTTCTCTGAGACTCTTTCCAAAAGTCTTTTGCGAGGAGCTATCCTATTGACCTCAGGAAGACTATAGAAATAATCCATAAGTGTCATTTTGGACTTCTGACAATCTGAAGTACTTGTTTTTTCAATACTTTTCATTACTTTTGTACTTAGAATTAATTTGATGGTGTAAAGTTAGAGATAATTTCTTAGATTAGAAAATATATCTATGAGATAATATCTAATTTTAATATTTATTAACATGTCCCCGAAAGACCGATTAAGGATATACATTGAATTCAAAGGATTGACTGTAGCCGCATTTGAACGCGAATGCGGGTTAGGCAATGGATTTGTCTCTAAAATAGGAGATTCTATAAGGAAGGATAAGTTAGAATTAATTTCTAATTCGTTTCCTGACTTAAATATTGATTGGATTATTAATGAAAAGGGTTCAATGTTGGAAACAGATAATTGCAATAATAATCTTTTGCGAGAATCTGAAAGTAATATTGTTTCTGATTTTAATGAGACATATAATAGGAATAATGACAACTCTCAATCAGATGACTATGTCCTTCTTCTTCCGGTAGAGGCTATGGCTGGGTCTCTTCAAGGTCTTTCTGAAGGAGTGGAACTACGGAATTGCAGAAAAATCAAATGTCCTGTCAGAGGTGCGGATTGGGCAATCCAGATTTCAGGCGACAGTATGGAGCCTGAATATCGCAATGGGTCTTATATCTACATTAAGAAGATGTCTGGATCTTTTATCCCTTGGGGAAACACCATGGTTATCGACACGATTGATGGAGTAGTCGTGAAAAATATATATCCTATTGAGGGAACCAAAGAATATATAGAGGCACGTAGCCTAAACCCTAAATATCCACCATTTCAGATTGAGACATCTTGCATTATAGGTATGTATCGCGTACTCGGTGGCTCATTCATTAACTCAACAATATAAATATCATGCGTAATTTTATCAAAATCTTATCTTTTTCATTGCTGTTTTTCGTGGCATCTTGCGGAGTGCCGAATGAAACACAAAACGTAATGAGTGAATCTTTACAAGACGAACTCAATGAATCATTCATAGATAATAAAGTTGTATTACCATATAAAATCTCGGTCGAGTTGAAGGATGTTGAAACGAATGACGATAACGAGACAGGACATTATAAAGCTTCGTTTCTGTATTCATTTCAGAATTTCTGGGATAAGTCTGAATATGATGTAAGAGGTATTGCGTATTTTGACTCTGATGGTTATATTGTCAAGGAGAATGGAAAGAAAAATATTCGTTTAAATGTAATATCAAAAAACAGTAAACTAGTTTCTTCAGAAGAACTTATCAAACTTAGACCCAAGGATACATTAGGATGGTGACATCACGTATGGTTAAATAGTACTTTAATATGAAAGACAAACTTTCTGCGTTGTCTGAACGCATCGGCAATATAAAGGATAAAGTCAAAAACGAGGAGTCAACTAAACAATCGATGATTCTTCCGTTGCTTAGCATCCTCGGATATGATATATTCAATCCGGAGGAAATCTGTCCGGAGGTGCCATGCGACATAGTCGGGAAAGGAGACCGAATTGACTATATTATATATAAGGATGAGAAGCCGGCTATTCTGGTTGAATGCAAGGACTGGAGACAGAATCTTGATAACCACGTCAGCCAACTCAGAAAGTATTTTGTATCGTCAGATGCCAGGTTCGCAATTCTAACCAATGGCATAAGGTATATTTTCTTCTCAGACATTGACAAAGCAAACATCATGGATGAAAAACCGTTTTATTCCCTTGATGTTACGTCACTGTCCGATGAAGACATAACCTTCCTGTCAGGATTCAGAAAAGACTCTTTCAACGCCATGCAAATGCTGTCGCAGTCTCAGGATATGAAATTGCGTGATGCCATATTGCACAATCTTAAAAAGGAACTTGCCAATCCATCAAAGGCTTTCGTCAGTCTCCTCACAGCCAATATCTATAAGGGCAAGATGTATGACTCTGTTTTCAACAAGTATTACAACATAGCCAAAGACTGCATTGAGCTTGTTTTAGGCATTGAAAAATCTGAGGATAATGATATGATAGTTGTTGATGAAGAAGCCGAAGAGAACTCATATAAATACACGGAGGACGAGCAAAAGGTTATAGATATTGTGATGGGTTGGTTAAGGATATATGAAACAGAGCAGTTCCACATATATGTAAGGAAATTATCGGACGGATATATCCGGTTTTGCTATAACAGCGAGTGGTGGAACATCTGCCGTATCAAGGTTGCATGGAACAACAGTCTTTATGTAAAAATCTGTAAGGAAGCTCTTGCAGCTAAAAGTATCAGGGAGGATGTCAAATGTATTGGCGAAATACATTTGATAAAAAGTAAGATCGAGGCACAATGTGAAGATACAAAGTCACGGTTCTTTGAATATCGGTTGACTCATAATTTGTAATTTGACATGAACGAGCCAAAGGAATGCACAGATATTACACGCAGATTCTTCGAGGCGCTTGACATGCTCAAGGCTCAAAAGAGGATGAGAGGGATGCAATCTTTCACACGTGAATATGGAGAAAACTATTGGAACTTCTGTACGTGCCGCAAAGAGTTTCAGAGGATAAAACAAGAATGGCTGACATATCTTGTGCGCGACTATGATGTATCAGCAGAATGGTTATTGACCGGAGAAGGTGGCATGTTCACGAAAAAAATTATACCAAGATCTACTTACCCTTATTCTCAAAGACAAAAGAAATCACAAAATGACACCGATTAAGCGTAGACTACTTTACATATTCAGAAATTCTCTTTTACGTTTACGTATATCATGGGATCACGGGAAGATGCTAACCATTTCAGTTGGTTATCACGTCGACAAAATAGACGCAAAAGGAAAAATAAAGTGGGATGGATCTCGTTGTGTGAGAAATACAACTCACGGTGAGGATAAAGTGCCTGCAGCCATCATAAACAAGGTTCTTGAACAGCTGGAGAACAGGGTTGATGAGGCATTCCTTAAATTTGAATCAATTGACATCATTCCAAGTATTCAGCAATTAAAATCAGTCATAAACCCGACACAGGTTAAAAGCAACGATTTAGGTTCTCTGATCAAAGAATACAGGTCTGAACAATCGGTATTAAACCAATGGAGCGAAAGGACAAAAAGACTTGTAAAGCAATCGCTGGATAATGTATTGGAATTGTATGGGGAAAATTGTAAACTTGACAGCATTGATGAAAATGGTCTTGTAAAGCTCATTAATTACATGACTACAAAACCATGTTTCAAAATGAAGCATGATGATGAAGACCCGGAGAAAAAAATCGGTCTTAGCAATAACACGATCAACAGATATATGAGCTTCATAAGAAGCTTTGCAAGATGGACCATAGAAAAAGGCTATTGCAAAGAGTCTGCACTTCTAAAGAAATCTAAATATCTTAAAACTGTAAATCTGCCTGTAATTTTCCTTACAATGGACGAATTGGAAAGATTCATGTCTGTTGAGCTCACTCCAGCCAAGAGAGAAGTTGCAGAAGCATTCTGCTTTTGTTGTTTTACAGGATTAAGATATTCTGACCTGTCTGATCTAAGATGGAGTCAAGTGAAAGAATCATATATCGAGATTGTGACCAAAAAGACTCACGACAGGATAACAATCGAACTAAACAACTTCAGCAAAGAAATTCTTTCAAAAAAAATAAGAGGGAATGACGAAGACAAAGTTTTTTACGTTATCAATAATGCGGACTTCAATAAAGCTGTTAAGGAAATCGCCAAAAAAGCCAAGATTGAAGATCCTGTCAAAATAGTGACATATTCCGGAGCAGAACGAATAACTACGACTCTTCCGAAATGGCATTATATAACCTCTCACACCCCAAGAAAGACATTCGTGACAAATGCACTTTCATTGGGCATCTCTCCAACAATAGTCATGAAATGGACTGGGCATAAAAACTTCAAAGCTATGAAACCATATGTAGACATAGTCTCAAAAGCGAAACAAAAGAACATGGAACTATTCAACGAAATTGGATACAAAAGTGAATCCAAAGACATACTTTAGTTCCACTTTTAGTTCCACTTTAATATAAAAGATTAAAAATCAATATATAAATGATACAGGTAAGCAATTTAGGCATACAGTTCGGGAAACGTACCCTTTTT
>CAMWID010000079.1 GCA_947174235.1 uncultured Porphyromonadaceae bacterium
CGATCACGCCTAGTCTCGAGGGCTCGGAGAGGTGTCTAAGAGACAGCCCCAGTAGCCCTCGCCCCAGTAGCTTGTATGGTCGCTGATGCCGGCATGCGAGATCGCGGCTGCGAAAATGTCGGTGACAGTCTGAAGATACTGTGTCATGAAGCCTCCGTAAGACGCTCCGATACATCCGATCTTCTTGTCGTTTACATAAGGATGTTCCTCACAGAATTTCTTTGTTCCCTCTATGATATCCTGCGCAACCCCGTCACCGGCTGTATTGACGTGGCGTGATGCGAATTCCTGCCCGAAGCCGGTAGCCCCGCTCGGTTCTATCACGTAGACCACATAACCCTGCGCCGCATACGCGTTGTGGGGATAGCGGCTTTCAAAGTTACGGCTTGTCGGGCTGCATCCGCCATAATAGTTTACGATCATGGGATATTTTTTAGCGGGGTCGAAATCCGGTGGCAGATAGAATCTTCCGCAGATTGTGTCTCCTCGTGAATTTACGAAATCCCAGGCGTCGCATCTGCCGAGCTGCACATCTGCGAGGAGATCTTCTTTCGGTGTGGCGATGCGTGAGGAACGGAGAGTCTTGGTGTCGAGGAGATAGAGTGATTTGGGAGAAGAGGCGCTTTCGCCGTACCATACGAGGTTGCGTCCGGCATCGGGTACCGTGAAACCGTTCACGACTTCTTCGGGCACATTGATTTTGTCAAACTTGCCGTTAGCCGGGTTTAGACGGAAAAGATTCTTGCAGTCGCGGTCTTCGGCAGTGAGATAAATCATGCCGTCTGCCGGACTCCAGGAGAAACTTTCCACCGATGGATGGAATCCTTTGGTGACGGGAGTGATGTTGCCGTCAGAAAGATTGATCACGTACAGCTGATTGTCGGTCATGCTTGGCGTCCTCCCTTCCGGAACATTCTTGCCGATACCGTCGAGAGCTTCGGGTGTGCCGGAAACAACTACTTTAGTGGCATCGGGCGAGAATTTGGCACCTGCTACAAAACCGTCAGCCTTCACGATTGTGTCAGCCTTCATCGTGTTCAGGTCAAGGCAATAGATGGAAGTCAGAGTCGTGGGGCGACGTTCGAGACGGCTGTGGGAAGAAGAGATGAGAAGTTTACGGGAGTCGGCGGAAATGTCATTCAGATAGACGTTGCGGTTGCCGAATGTGAGAGGGCTGACCACACCGCTTGCGATATCCATGATGGAGAGGGAGGCGCGGTTACGCCATCCGGGCTGACGGTCCTCGGGCTGGATCACTTCGTAGACCCCTCCGGTCTCTTTCCTTCCCTCCTGATAGGAGGTCAGTATAAGGGATTTTTCATCGGGAGTAATGATGTAAGACACGTCTTCAGGGAGGTCTGCCACGATGATCTCTTCCACACCTGTCGCCGCGTCTACAGCCACGAGTTCATTGCCGTCGATAGAGGCGCGCTCGAAGCAGTAGCGTGATCCGTTGGGCATCCATCGGATGTATTCTGAACGCTCGGCTACTGTCTTTCCGTCAGGAAGGGATGTAATCTTGTTGGTATATGTCGATTTGCCGCCGCGTCGGGTTGTGGCGTATGATGTTATGAGATATTTCCCGTCAGGGGATATGGAAGTGCGGGAGATGGCTGTGCCATGCAGCACGTCATCGAGAGTGAAACGTCGTTTGCCGTCTTCACGGACAGTCATTCCGGCTTCGTTGTCCGCTTTAAGAGATACCTGAAGCTGTTCATTGTTGTCGGACGGGGTTGAAAGATAGCGTATCACCACATTGTGGGTCGCCGGACGCAGCGAGAGCCTGTTGCCGTCAATCTTCTTACCGTCGACATATACGGTATAGTTTTTCACTCCCTTTACTTCGAGCTCGGGAGTGGCATATGCACTGTTTTCAAAGTTGAAAGAAAGCATGTGTATAGCCTGAGATGAATGTCCGGGGGCTTCAGACCCCTTGAACGGAGTGGCTTTCATCCCTTTCAGAGAAATTTTCGATGGGGCGTTGTCGAGCGAGGTTTCAACAAATTTTTTACCCTTCACGTCGACAGAGTCGATTATGAGCGGAGCGGACAGCGGAAACGGTCCGTAGTAGTTGAAGTTCCCCACCGGGAGCACGTCGGCTGATACCGTTGAGGCGGCAAACGCCATCAACCCTACAGCGATAAGATTCTTCATAATGGATAAGGTTAGTTTAAAGTGCAAATATAATCAAATTCTCCGGTTTTACCGGATGAAGCACCGATAAATTATTCTGAATCGAGATATGACGGATATCCCCGGCGACACAATAATTGAAATTCCTGAATCATGGAGTTAAGATTGGATAAGACTATCTCTTAATTAAAGGTAGTCTACCCGTAAATTATGGATGTTTGCTAATTATTTTTAACAAAAATTTAATTATTTGTAGGTAGAGAGAGGGATAATTTTACCAATTTATACGTATTTCAGCATCTATCCGGCGGCAGTAATTTTGCGGTGTCAAAAACATCAGGAAATGAAATTCAATCGAAACACTTTTTTCCGCTCCCTGTTTTGCATGACACTCGGATGTCTTGCCGGAGGAGCGGGTGCGCAGGAGCTTGCAGACACCGCAGGTTATGGCAAGTTCCGCTTCGGAAGCTACGGAGAGGCGGTGGCGTCTTTCAAAGATTACGGCATCAACCGTTTTCAAAAGGAGGGTTCCACAAAAGACCACCGCAATACAATAGCCATTCCCCGGTTTACACTCGGGTTTGACTATAAGTTCACACCGAAATGGATTCTCGGCGCGGAGATAGAGTTTGAGGCGGGAGGTACAGGCACAGCCGTCGAACTTGAAAACAATGAGAACGGAGAATATGAGACAGAGATAGAAAAGGGAGGAGAGGTGGCTCTCGAACAGCTCCATATCACCCGTCTCATCGTTCCCGCCTTTAATGTCAGGGTCGGTCATCAGGTGGTTCCCGTAGGTCTGACCAACGCGCAGCATGAGCCTATAAATTTCTTCGGGACGATACGTCCGGAGAGCCAGACTGCTCTCATGCCCTCTACATGGCACGAGACAGGCGTCACCGTGTTCGGCACACTCGGGAATGGATATGGTGTGTTCGATTATGAGGCTATGATAGTTACGGGATTGAACGCCAACGGATTCGATAGAGATACATGGATAGCTTCCGGCAAACAGGGATTTTTCGAGACAGACAATTTCACTTCGCCCGGCTATGTGGCGCGTATTGACTGGCGCGGTGTGCCGGGATTGCGTACGGGTGTCTCGTTCTACTATTGCCGCGATACCGGTTCAAATTCCGACAAACCGCAGACATATTCCTCCTATGGCAGAATACCTGTGCAGATCTTCACATGGGATGCGCAATATCGCAACAAATACCTCACTGCAAGGGCTGATCTTACTTATGGTCATCTCGGCAACAGCAAGGCGGTAAACGAACGAAACAACCGTCTTCCCAACGCATCCCCTTACAGCCGTCTAACACCTGTGGCGAAAAACGCGTTGAGCTATGGAGCGGAAATCGGTTTCAATTTCGGCAATGTGTTCAGAATCGGAAAATGCCCTACCCTTATCCCTTTCACACGGTATGAATATTTCAACCCTCAGAAATCTGTAGCGAAACCATATACCGCCGACAAAAGACTTGAAGTTAGCAAATGGATGGTCGGCATTGACTGGTTCGCGCTCCCCAATCTCGTAGTGAAAGCCGATTACTCCACACGGCAGATCGGTACGCAGAAGGTTTTTGGAAAGGGTGCTTACAACAGTGAAAATGATTTTTCGATAGGTATCGCCTATATAGGTTGGTTCTTCAAAAGATAGCTGGAATCAAATATCTTGAAAACAGATATTTTTATTCAAATCAATGAATATAATAAACATTACAATATCTAAAATGAAAAAAATCAATTTCAAGGCAGCTTCCATTTTATGCGGAAGCGCACTTCTGATTTCGGGTGCTCTCGCGTCTTGCGGTAGCGACAACAATGATCCTGACGACAATAAGGGTAACGAGGTGGTGGATTCCAAGAATCTTGACTATTCTCCAGAAAACGCCAACAGCTGGCACAACTATTCGGTACGTGTGGCGGAGCTTCTTGCCCGTGATTCCGAAGAGCTTTACGATTCATGGAACACTTCCTACGAAGGTGGCGACTCTTTCGCAAATATTTTCCGCAACGCCAACACTTCGGCATATCCCAGCTATCTGAGTTGTATCGACGAGATTCTTGACGGTTGCAAGGATATCGCCGGTGAGGTGGGTGACGCAAAGATCGGAGATCCCTACGATCTTTATATGCAGGGAAAGAAGGAGGAGGCTCTCTATGCCGTGGAATCATGGTACAGCTGGCATTCACGCGACGATTATGCCAACAATATCCTCTCGATCCGCAATTCATATTACGGATCTCTTGACGGCAGTGTCAACGCCAACTCCATGTCAGCTCTTGTGAAATCAGTGGACTCTGATCTTGACGCGCGCACCATAACCCTTATAGACAATGCACGCAAGGCGATCATCGCCATCCCGCAGCCTTTCCGCAACAATATCAACTCTTCCGAGGCTCTTATGGCACAGGAGGCATGCGCGGATCTTGAGGATCACATCACCAACACTCTGAAGGGATTCTTCCAGAATCTGTCGGTATCTTACGATGACCGTCTGAAAGATATCGTGGTGAATTATGTAGACAATGTGGTGCTTCCCACCTATAAGCTTCTCAAAGACCGTAACGAGGCTCTTCTCCAGGCAGTGAAAGACCTTTCCTCACAGCGCACGAATGCCGCGTTCGAGAAGGCGTGTCAGGCATGGCTCGCGTCGCGTGAACCCTGGGAAGAGAGCGAGGCTTTCCTTTTCGGTCCTGTTGACGCTCTCGGTCTTGACCCGAATATGGACAGCTGGCCTCTCGACCAGGACGCTATAGTGAATCATCTTAAGAGCGGCAACTTCGACGATCTCAACTGGGGCGACGGAGATGACGACGACAAAATCGAGGCAGCCCAGAACATACGTGGTTTCCACACTCTGGAATTCCTTCTTTTCAAAGACGGACAGCCCCGCAAGGTAAATTGATCTGCAAGATGAAAAGACTGTGTTCGGCAGCTATAATATTATCAGCCGTCCTCTCCGCATGCGAAGAGGACGGCATTGATGTGCTTGACGTAGAGATTCCCGCCGGCTATGAACTGTCGGCGGGAACGGCGTCAATCTTTGTAAACTCGTCAAAGGCATACGACACTCCGGCGGATTGGGTTTCGGGAACGTATAATTCCCGGTTCAACCGTGGTGACAGGCTGTATGACGACATGCGGACAAGTTCCAACGGTTATGGCGGAGGTCTCGGTCCGGTCTATGCAGGATATTCATGCGGCAGCTGCCACAGCAACGCCGGAAGGACCAAGCCTGCGGGATGGGCTGACCACGGTTCGGGACCTTACGGGTTTTCGGCTTCGCTTGTGTATGTCACCCGTAAGAACGGGGCGTTCTTTCCAGGATACGGACGGGTGCTGCATGATCAGGCGATCTATGGTGTCACTCCTGAAGGTAAATTCCATGTAGATTGGGACTATGAGACATTCTCATTCCCTGACGGCGAGACATATGAGCTTGCAAAACCGACCTACACAATCACCGACTGGTATCTCGGCGACATATCTCCGGATGATCTTTTCTGCACCGTCAGGATACCGCTCCGACATGTAGGCATGGGACAGATAATGGCTCTGGATCCTCTTGAGATAGAGGCGCTCGCCCGCAAGAGCAATTATCCCGAATATGGAATATCCGGACGATGCAACTACATTACCGAACGAGGCGTAAAGATGCTGGGAGTCTCCGGCAACAAGGCGCAGCACGCTGACCTTACTGTGGAATTAGGCTTCTCAAGCGACATGGGAGTGACCAACAGCCGCTATCCGGAGGAGATCTGCCAGGGGCAGCTCCAGATGACTGAAGGCTCGATGATGGGGCTCCTCTATGATCAGCTTGATGTCTCTACTGAAGATATGGAAAACGTAGATCTATACATGCAGTGTCTCGGCGTGCCTTCGCGCAGGGATGTCAACGATCCTGTCGTGCAGCTTGGCGAACAGAAATTCTATGAGGCGAAATGCCATTTGTGTCACGTCACCACCCTTCATACCAGATCCACAGGGTCCGTATTGCTTAACGGCACGCGCCTTCCATGGCTTGGAGGGCAGACCATACATCCCTACAGCGATTTCCTTCTTCATGACATGGGATCGGAAATCATGGGTGTGGGGCTCAACGACAATTATGTCTCGGGTCTTGCCATGGGCAATGAATGGCGCACCACCCCACTCTGGGGGATAGGTCTTCAGGAGAAAGTGAACGGTCATACATATTTCCTACATGACGGACGGGCGCGCAATTTCGTGGAGGCGATAATGTGGCACGGCGGAGAAGGGGAGGCATCCAAAAATCTCTTCCGTAAAATGAGCAAGACAGAGCGGGACGCACTTGTGCGTTTTCTGCAGTCGCTTTAACAATTCATAAATCAATGCATAATTCATAATTTGTAATGCATGATTAATTGATAAATAAAATATCAATATCCAAAATCCATTGATAAATAAAGATTATGCATTATGAATTATGCATTATGAATTATGCATTATGAATTATGCATTGAACTAATCCGATAGAAATTAAAACAACGTTAAGCACATGAAAAAGATATTTCTAATATTATTCCTTTCCCTCTTCACCCTCCCGGTGGCGGCGCAGTATGACTCCGACACCGAGAACGGGGTGGTATCCTTCGCAGGAAGGAAAGGGTTTGTCTGGGAGAGCAAGAACGGCAAATTCGAGTTCAAGCCGTATCTGATGGTACAGACAGGTCTCGATATCAATTATTATGACAGCGAGGGTCTTGATCCGGCATATAATCAGGATCACGTACACAATACCGGTTTCTATATCCCCTATGCCGTGCTTGGCTTCACAGGCAAGGCTTTCGGTTTCATCACCTACAACCTCTCGGTCAATGCCGCCGCGTCGGGAGGCGCGCTCCTGCAGCAGGCGTGGGCAGACATGAGGCTGCGCGAAGAATTTGGTGTGAAGGTCGGAAAGTTCAAGACCCCGTTCACCCATGCCACCCTCACTACACTCGGAGAGACCCTTTTCCCAACTCTGCCTGTGTCGCTTACAGCGCCTGTGATAATGCCTTATTCGCTGAATGCCGTCACGCCCTCCATGATGACCGGATTTGATCTCGGAGTCGAGATCCACGGTCTTGTGAAGAATAAGTGGGGATATGAGGTAGGTATCTTCAATGGAACCGGATCCGCCACAAACAGTGCTACAAAAACATTCAGCGATGACTGGCATATCCCTTCCCTGCTTTATGCGGCACGTTTCACATTTCAGCCAAATGGGGTGATGCCCGCGACGCAGGGTAATCCAAACCAGCTTGATCTTGACAGGCTTCTCGTGGGGGTATCGGCTTCAATGAATGTGGAAAGCGAGAATGAAAGTACCAATGATTTCCGTGCCGGTCTCGAGCTTGCATGGATGCACAACCGTCTTTATCTCGCGGGAGAGGCATATTACATGCATGTCGGCTTCACGAAGCGTCAGAAGATTTCAGAGTCTTTCGACTATCTCGGAGGATATGTGCAGGCGGGATATTTTGTGAACGACCGTCTTCAGCCCGCGCTGCGGTATGATTTCCTTGACCGCAATGGTCTTGACAAGGGGGGATTCCTGAACATGCCTGCGGTAGGTCTCAATTATTATTTCAAAGGGGTGAACCTGAAACTTCAGGCGATGTACCGATATATCGGAAGAACCGGACACAAGACACAACTTGACCGTGACAACGATGACCTCGGACTTGCCCAGCATAACGGCACCCTTCAGATCCAATATACATTCTGATGCGACACACAGTCATAATCAATGTCTTGGCATTCGTTGCCGCTGCCTTTGCCACGGCATGCGACGACGGGAGGATATATCCGGTAGACGCTGATCTCAGCGACGACAATGGAATGAGGGTGATAATGACCGGTACGATCACAGGTGCGGGAACCGCCTATGAATCAGGATACACTCTCGCGTTGGCGGCGTTTGACGACGGTAATGAATTCGCGGTAGTGTCGAAAACTGTGGGAGATGGTTCTGAGGCGGTGGAGCTGGTCAATGTCTCCCCTTCCGTCAGTAGCATAGAGCTCTGCGTTATCAATAGTCTGCGTAAGAGGATTGCCACACTCGCTTCCATCTCCGTGTCGGGATCCGCGGGCGAGAGAGTCGAGTTTGAGATCGGCGATGTCGACGCCTCTCCGTTTGCAGTGATAAATCATGAGATTTTCAGCACTACATGCATACAGTGCCACGGAGCCACGGGACATGCCGCCGCAGGTCTTGACCTTAGAGCTGAGGAGGCATACGGTATGCTTGTGGGGGTTGCGTCAACGGTCGAGAACGGTATGCAGAGGGTTTGTCCCGGCGATGCCGCCGCGTCCACCCTGTGGAGGGCGGTGGCTACCGACGTCTCCTCGTCATGGAGTTTCCACCATAACAATCTTCTCACACCTGACAGGTGCGGATTTATTGAAAACTGGATAAACAACACTCAAGATGATTAAAGTAAAGAATCTGGTCTCCGCCAACGGAGGGCGTGAGATTCATGCTATAATTACCGTAGACCGCCCCACCCTACCCTTCAGCGACCAGCTACGAGAGGTGGAGCATGAGCTGGATGTGTTTTTACGCGATAAGGCGCATGGGATGACTCCCGTTTTCATGAGATGGTTCCTGAGCGACGCCGCCAACCAGGCGCATTTCATATCAGGGAGTCATGACTGCGCGGTCTCTGTCGTTGAACAGGCTCCTCTCGATTTTACCAAAGTGGCGCTTTGGGTCTGGCTTATGGAGGAGGTAGAGGTATCGGCGCTCCCCGACGGGGCGTTCGCAGTGAGCCACGGAGGATTCACGCATCTTTTCGAAGGAAGCAGGTGCCGCCCCGGAGCCGATTCCCACAACGCCACCTACGACATGCTTTCATGCAGCGAGAAAAGATTGCGGGGAATCGGAGGAAGCCTGATCGACAATTGTGTGCGCACATGGTTTTTCGTGCAGAACGTGGATGTAAACTACAGCGGCGTGGTGAGTGGAAGAAACGCGCTTTTCAATGAGTGCGGACTTACCCGGAACACACGGTTCATCGCCAGCACCGGCATCGGGGGCAGGCATGCCGACAAAAACGCGACTGTGCAGATGGATTCATATTCGGTAAAAGGGCTGTGTAAAGGTCAGATGAAGATGGTCAACGCTCCGGAATACCTCAATCCCACTTATGAATACGGGGTGGCTTTCGAGCGTGCCACAAGCGTGGATTATGGCGACCGCCGTCATGTGTTCATTTCGGGTACCGCAAGTATAGACAACCGTGGTGAGGTGGTATGGGCGGGAGACATACGCCGTCAGACGTTGAGGATGTGGACAAATGTCGAGGCACTTCTTAAAGCCGCAGGATGTGGCTGGGAAGATGTAGGGCATATGCTTGTCTATCTCCGGGATCCGGCGGATTCCATAGTGGTGAGAGAAATGTTTGAGGAGCGTTTTCCCGGAGTGCCCTATGTGATACTTCTGGCACCCGTATGCCGTCCTGGATGGCTCATCGAAATGGAATGCATGGCGATGAAACCCGTCGAGACCTGTTTCCCTGCGTTCTGAAAAGCTTAACTCAATTCATAATTCATAATGCATAATTCATAAATCAATGCATAATTCATAATGCATAATGCATAATTAATTGTAATTTTGCATTATGAATTTTTCATTATGCATTATGCATTATGCATTATGCATTATGCATTGAGAATTATGCATTATGAATTAAAATAAGTATGATATTCAAATATACAGCCTTGGTGGCTTATATAGGGGTGACGGTTTCTTTGGGTATCGCCACCTTTTTATCTCCATCCGTATATGGCTCTCTATGGTTTTTCTTCTTGTGGGGACTGTTTGCCGTGGTTCTGATTGCGGCGATGGCGCTGTCGAAAATGTGGCGTAACGGAGGGGCATTCCTGCTGCATATGTCGTTTGTAGCAATGCTCGGGGGCGGTTTGTGCACGTGGCTTACCCGGGAGAACGGGAGGATGAAGATTGCTCCGGGTAGAGAAGTGACCACCTTTGTGTCTGAAGAAGGGGTGTCGCATAAGCTACCTATGCCTATTGCTCTGGAGAGATTCGAGATTGTTTATTATCCAGGTGGGGAGGTACCTCGCGATTACGTATCCTCTCTCCTGATGGATGGGTGGAAACGTGATACTGTATCTATGAACCGTATCGTAGATGTTGACGGTTACCGTCTTTGTCAGGCATCATACGGCAGCGATGGCTCGACAGTGTTGTCTGTGAATCATGATCCATACGGGATCCCGCTTTCATATGCTGGCTATGTGTTTTTTGCCATCGGGGGATGCTGGCTTCTGGTGGTGCGGCGAGGGCGTTTCCGTTCCCTTCTCCGCACCCTTGTAATGCTCCCCTTATTTGTCGTTCCGGCTTTATCGGCAGATGCTTCTTCGCATACTCCCTCTTTCTCGAAGATTGCTGGAGTGCCGAAGGCAACGGCAGATTCTCTACGCCATCGTCAAGTGGTGTATGGGGGAAGGATTGTCACTTTCAACACGCTTGCCCGCGATGTCGTGACCAAGCTTTACGGAAATCCGCGGTTTCGCGGACTGACTCCTGAGCAGACAGTGCTTTCTTTCCGATTGTTTCCGGATGTTTGGAAAGACCAGCCTGTAATACGGATAAAAGACAGGGTGCTTCGGAAGTCGATCGGTGTGGAAGGGGAATATGCATCTTTTTCCGATTTGTTTGATTCTGTCGGTAATTATCGGGTGTCGGCACTTTATTTCAATCTTGGAGAACGTCAGCACAGGGCAATAGAGGAGCTTGATGAGAAAGCCGGGATAATACTCACCCTTCTTTCAGGAGATCTTATAGTTGAGGCTCCGGAAACTTCATTGTCGGACAACAGGGTGAGTCTGGAATTGCTTTATAATTCCCTGCCGTTGGGTACACTGATATTCATATTGCTTTTTTCCTCGTTCATTTTGTCGGCGGCGGGATTGATTGTGAAGCGGTATGGGGAGGGGATACATAAGGTTTCTGTTGGAATCCTTTGTCTCGCATGGCTGGTATCAATGGCTAATTTTATACTGCAGTGGATACTGTCGGAGAGATTTCCTGTGGCGAACACCTACGAGACTTTGCAGTTTGTGGTGCTTGTGATCGAGATGCTGTCGTTGCTTGTTGCACGCCGTGGTGCTGTACTTTTCTCATTGGCGGTGCTCGGTAGCGGAGCCTTGGCGCTTGTGGCACATTTGATGGAAATGAATCCTGTCGTCACACCGTTGATGCCGGTGCTTCATTCACCATGGCTTTCGCTTCATGTGTCGCTTGTGATGACGTCATACGCACTTTTGGGATTCACATTCATGATAGCGTTGGCGGCGGTTATAACCGGGGATACGGAGGGGAAATACTATCGGTTGTCGCTTGCCATGCTTTATCCGGGGACATGGCTTCTTGGGCTTGGGATCTTTTCGGGAGCTGTATGGGCTAACGTAAGCTGGGGGCAATATTGGAGCTGGGATCCAAAGGAGACATGGGCTCTCATTACGCTTCTTGTGTATGCGCTCCCCCTCCATCGCGGTTTTCTTCGTTCTCCGAGAGCTTAT
Organism: uncultured Porphyromonadaceae bacterium; assembly: GCA_947174235.1. GTDB lineage: Bacteria > Bacteroidota > Bacteroidia > Bacteroidales > Muribaculaceae > Lepagella. Next base: position 11,693 of record CAMWID010000079.1, read on the forward strand.
CATGTATATATGCTTTTCGCCATTCTTTCCATCGCCATGACCTATTTCGGAGTCAACTATATGAACTCCCTCCATGCCTATTCTAATTAGCGGCTTGGGCATCACCCCTGCGGGGCGATCGGATAGCAGGCAGGCATCACCCAGGGATCACCCCGGCATCACCCAGGGATCACCCCGGCGGGGCGATCACACAACAAAAAAAGCGGCTCTCCGCCCATCTGATTGCCCCGCTGATTTCCCCGCCCATAGGGAGCGGCATTGATGGGAGCGGCTTTTTTTGTTTTGTGAAAGCCCCACGGGGCGATTTTCAAAAGGCTTAGCGGATTATACGCAAATTTTCGTTAGGAACGCACGTAATCTTTTGGGCAAGTTCGTTAAGGAGGATTGCACGAGGCTTCGTCATGCGTTGATCATATTTGATAATCTCCCGGTTGAGAGAAATTATAAGGAATCTTCCTTCTGCACAAAGATAAAACCTTTTTTTCTCCGGCTTTTCTTTATGTAGAAACGGATTTTCGACTATTTGGATAATCTTTCCATTAGAGGCGATAGCCTTTTCTAAGATACTCTTTTCTTCCGGATGAATGAATGCGGAAACTATTACAGATTCTTTTTCAATTTCCTCAATACATCTCTCGCGCCAATCCTCTTTTTGCTTGATTGAAAATGCCGAGCTGTATTTAATCCAAAACCGTGGGTAAGAGAGTAGAAAATGATTGCCGTATATGTGGTGGGATTCGTTATGGTTTAACTGTATCTGCGCATGTTGAAAATATTCGGGATAAGTTTGTTTAATCAACAATCGTTTCGGATTTTCAGATATATAGACAAACCAGTTGTTCAATTGGTTTGTCTTTGTCAGGATACGGTCATTGTATCCTTCTGCGAAAACCGGGGCGTTGCAGTTTGCGCAATTGGCATTTCGCATCCAATTCTCCTGTGTACACGCCCGTTTGATAGCATTGATGTAGAATCCCAGATGTTCGGGTGTTTCCTTTGTTACAGATAATATGAAATGCATGTGATCCGGCATGATCACATATTTGAGCAGTCTGATGTAGGGATATTGGGCTATAGTTGTCTTGAATGCCCTTGATATCGACATGCCCGTGGGCAAGAGTTTCGGGTAAATGGGTTCAGGCATCGTTAACATACCCGGGTGAAGATGAGAGAAATTACTTTGATCCGGATGCTTTGACAGTGTTATCATGTATAGGCACGGAGATTTGTAATCGTGCCATAGAGCGCGTCGGAGATATGTGTGGGAGATTGGTTTATACCAAACCGGAAGTTGAGAACCCAGATCCATGGAGGAAAGAAATTTGATTATACTGCCAAAATTATGACAAAAAGATCAGGATGCCAAATTTTAGTAAAGAAAATGATAGGGAATTCTGATTAACTCTCGCAAGTCTCGCTCCGGAATCACCCCGGCGGGACCCTTGGATCGCCCCGGCATCACCCCGGAATCACCCCGGCGGGGCGATCACACAACAAAAAAAGCGGCTTCTTGCCATGCTGACTGCCCATCTGCTTTGCTTCGGATTGATTCTTCTGCTTTGCTTCGGAT
>CAMWID010000080.1 GCA_947174235.1 uncultured Porphyromonadaceae bacterium
ATAATTTATTCTGCCAATCCCAATACTATCCAAAAGAAAGTGTTAAAGACCCGATATTTTTGAAAAAACGGAAAAATGACCGATTATTTAAATTTTTTTCAAAATATGCTGCCTGATTGTTAATATTTTTGTAATTTTGTGTCCCGGACTAACACATTTTATCCGTGGAAACAAAATACATATTCGTGACGGGAGGAGTGGTGTCATCACTCGGAAAGGGGATTATCTCCTCGTCACTTGCAAGACTTCTATTGTCAAGAGGCTACAGTGTCACAATTCAAAAGTTTGACCCTTATATCAATATTGATCCGGGCACTTTGAATCCTTATGAACACGGCGAATGCTACGTCACGGTAGACGGGCATGAGGCAGACCTCGACCTCGGACATTACGAGAGATTTACCGATATCCAGACCACCAGGGCAAACAACGTCACCACAGGCAGAATCTATCAGTCGGTCATTGACAAGGAACGGCGGGGAGACTACCTCGGGAAGACAGTACAGATCATTCCGCATATCACAGATGAGATCAAGCGAAATGTCAAGCTTCTCGGCAATACCGGCAAATATGATTTCGTTATCACGGAAATAGGTGGGACGGTAGGAGATATAGAGTCGACTCCATTTCTCGAAGCGGTGAGACAGTTGAAATGGGAGCTTGGAAGAAACGCCCTGAGCCTGCATCTTACTTATGTGCCTTATCTTAAAGCAGCCAAAGAGCTGAAGACAAAACCAACCCAGCATTCGGTAAAGCAGCTTCAGGCGATAGGTATCCAGCCCGATATCCTGATTCTTCGTACTGAAAAAGATATGCCGGTGTCCATGAGAAGAAAGGTCGCGCAGTTCTGCAATGTCGCTCCTGAGGCGGTGATACAGAGTCTTGACGCATCGACCATATATAAGGTTCCGCAGATGATGCATGAGCAGCATCTGGATGATCTTGTCATACGGCTTACGGGAACAGCCGGGAAAGGGGAGCCGAACCATGCGGCATGGAATCAATTCCTGCATAAGCTTGATTCCGCACAGAAAATAGTCAGGATTGGGCTTGTCGGCAAATATGTGGAATTGCAGGATGCCTACAAATCGATAAATGAGTCGCTTATGCAGGCTGCCACCTATTGCGATCATAAGCTTGACCTCGTATATATACATTCAGAGAAGCTTGATCAGAAGAATGTCGAGGAAAAACTCTTGGGACTTGACGGAGTGATAATTGCCCCTGGATTCGGACAAAGGGGTATAGAGGGAAAATTCGTAGCCTTGAAATGGTGCAGGGAACATGACCTTCCCACATTCGGCATATGTCTTGGAATGCAATGTATGGTGATAGAATACGCGCGAAATGTGCTTGGACTCGCTGACGCAAATTCAACAGAGATGGATCCGAACACGCCATATAATGTGATTGACCTCATGGAAGAACAGAAAAGTGTGTCAAATCTCGGTGGCACCATGCGGCTCGGGGCATACGAATGCAGATTGAAAAAAGGGTCGATACCTGCCGAGGCATATGGAGAGGAGATCGTAAAAGAGCGCCATAGACACCGTTTTGAATTCAATGAGGAATACAGGAAGCGTTTTGAGGAAGCCGGTCTTGAATGCGTGGGTGAGAATCCCGATACCGGACTTGTGGAAATCGTGCAGGCTCCGGCCCTCACATGGTTTGTAGGAACGCAGTATCATCCGGAATATCAGTCGACGGTCTTGCATCCCAATCCTCTTTTCGTTTCATTTGTGAAAGCCGCCATTGCAGAAGGCGAGAAAAACAGACATTAACACTTTTCCCATAAATACCCATGGAATTGATAAAACATGAATGCGGGGTCGCCATGATCAGGTTGCTCAAGCCCCTTTCTTATTATAAAGAGAAGTATGGTTCGGAGCTTTATGGTCTTGACAAGCTGTATCTCCTTATGGAGAAAGAGCATAACAGAGGTCAGGAAGCGGCGGGCATTGGCTGTGTGAAACTTGATGTGCCTCCCGGTCAAGAATATATCTTCAGGGAAAGAGCGGAGGGATCGGATGCTATCCCTGAGATATTTGCCGCAGCCCACCGACGGATAGCAGACAGTGTAGCCGAGGGAACGGATATTTCAGCTGCCCCTTATGTTGGTGAGGTATATATGGGGCATCTCCGGTACAGTACGACAGGTCGTTCCGGCATAAATTACGTGCATCCTTTCATGCGGCGTAATAACTGGAGCTCCCGCAATATGCTTCTCTGCGGCAATTTCAATATGACCAATGTGGAAGAGATATTCAATTCCATAATAGCCAAAGGACAACATCCCAGGCTGTACGCGGATACGTTTATTCTTCTTGAGCAACTTGGCCACGGGCTTGACCGTGAGAACGAAAGGCTTTACCGGATACACAAGGATGCCGGTCTCAGCGGTCTTGAACTGTCGCACGCCATAGCGCGCGACCTCAATGTCAGCAACGTATTGAAGAATTGTGCCCCGGTGTGGGACGGCGGATACGTGATATGCGGCATCGTGGGCAACGGTGACATGTGGGCGATGCGTGATCCCAATGGAATAAGACCCGCTTTCTATTACCGAGACGAGGAGATAGTGGTGGTGGCGAGCGAACGTCCGGTGATACAGACCGCGTTCAATCTTGTGGCTGAAGATGTCAAAGAACTCGCGCCCGGCGACGCTTTGGTGGTGGATCGCGACGGCACCTCCCGCATCGACCATATTCTCCCGGCGGGGAGGAATGCCAAATGCAGTTTTGAACGCATATATTTCTCTCGCGGGTCCGACCAAGACATATATAATGAAAGAAAAATGCTAGGCAGAAAGCTTGTTGATCCGGTATTGGAGGCAATAGGGCATGATATTGACAACACCGTGTTCTCTTTTATTCCCAATACTGCGGAAGTTGCTTTCTACGGGCTTATGGCAGGTGTGGAAGATTACCTGATAAAGAGTAAGATCAGCGCGATACACAGGCTTTCCGAAGAAGGTGCACTTACTGATGACAACATCGCCGGGGTATTGCGCCGCAGGGTGCGTCGGGAGAAAGTGGCTATAAAGGATATCAAGCTGCGTACATTCATCGCGGAAAGTTCTGTAAGGAATGATCTTGCCACACATGTGTATGACATAACGTATGGCTCCATACATCCCGGAGATAATCTTGTTGTAATAGACGACAGCATTGTCAGAGGCACGACTCTCCGTCAATCAATAATCAGGATACTTGACCGTCTGCATCCTCGGAAGATGGTGATTGTCTCCAGTTCCCCGCAGGTCCGTTTCCCGGACTGTTATGGTATTGACATGTCGAGAATGGGTGAATTTATCGCCTTCAAGGCAGCTATGGCGCTGCTCGAGGAGAAAGGGATGCACCATGTGATAGAGGAAGTCTATAGGAAGTGTAAGGATCAGGATTCCCTGCCTAAAGATGAAGTTCCGAATTATGTAAAAGCTATATATGCCCCGTTCAGCGATCAGGAAGTAGCCGCCAAGATAGCGGAATTGCTGACTCCGTCTGAAATACATGCGGAAGTTGAGATCGTCTATCAGACAGTGGCGGAAATGCATGAGGCTATCCCGAATCATCCTGGCGACTGGTATTTCACCGGAGATTATCCCACACCAGGGGGGAATCGCCTTGTCAACAAGGCATTTGTGAATTATTACGAAGGAAGAGTATCCGCAAGAAATTGATTATCAATCATGTCTCTTCAAGAGAGGCTTTATTTGAAAATCGCGTTCCTGAGAATTGTAATTTCCCACGAAATGGCAATTCTCAGGAACGCTTTCTATAACCGGTCGGGGTCTTAATGTTAAATGTGTTGCATTGTTATGTTGTTTAACATATATTTAGTAATTTTGCATAATGAAAAAATTTTTCAAAAAGATATTTTTGAGTTAAACAACAACTGACATTATGACATTTTCGGGTCCCATTGATTTTAAGCCGAAGTTGATTTCGGCAATGAGGGATTATTCTTTTTCCCGTTTTAAGACAGATCTCATAGCAGGAATCGTAGTCGGTATTGTGGCGTTGCCGCTTGCAGTGGCGTTCGCAATAGCGAGTGGAGTGAGTCCGACAGTAGGTTTGATCACCGCTATAATCGGAGGATTTCTGGTGTCCGCATTGGGTGGATGCTCCGTGCAGATCGGTGGCCCTACCGGGGCATTTATAATAATAGTATATGGAATTATAGAAAATTTCGGTCTTGAAGGTCTTGCGATAGCCACTTTTATGGCAGGACTTATCTTGGTGCTGATGGGTATGTTTCATCTTGGCACTGTGATCAAATTCATTCCATATCCGATAGTCGTGGGATTTACCGCAGGCATAGCCTTGACAATCTTCTCCACACAGATGAATGATTTCTTCGGCTTGGGACTGACGGATGTTCCTGCTGCATTTATCCCGAAGTGGGGTGTATATTTCAGTAATTTCGGAAATATAGACATTGTGTCGACTTTGGTCGGGGTTGTGTCGTTGCTTATTATCGTGACCGTCCCGATGATCTCCAAGAAACTTCCGGGTGCTTTGATCGCCATAATCGTGGTAACTTTTGCGGTATGGATACTCAATACCTATTTCCCGGATAATCATGTGGCGACTATCGGAGACAGATTCGGGGAGATGGCGACATCAATTCCTGCTCCCCAGGGATTTTCGCTGTCGATGGATACTGTCAATCTTCTGTTGCCTTCCGCGTTTACAATAGCGGTGCTCGGATCTATAGAATCGTTGCTTTCAGCGACGGTGGCTGACGGTGTCACCGGATCAAAGACCCGTTCCAACACAGAGCTGATAGGACAGGGTGTGGCGAATATGGTGGTGCCCTTCTTCGGCGGTATTCCGGTCACCGGAGCGATTGCAAGGACGATGACAAATATCACCAACGGCGGAAGGACTCCCGTGGCAGGCATAATACATGCCGTTGTCCTCATGCTGATATTCATGTTTATGATGCCCCTTATCAATCTTGTGCCCATGGCGTGTCTTGCCGCGGTCTTGCTCGTGGTAAGCTACAATATGAGCGGATGGCGCACGGTGAAGGCGATCATGAAAAATCCCAAAAGTGATGTGACAGTGCTTGTCGTTACGTTCCTCCTCACTGTGATTTTCGATCTTACGATCGCGATAGAGATAGGTCTTCTTCTTGCTGTCATCCTATTCCTGCGACGTGTCACTGAAAATGTACAGATAAAGGTATACAGCGAGCAGCTTGATGTGGCGGAGGGTACTGAATCCACTACGCATGAAGTGCTTGACGTGGCAAAGGGCGTGCAGGTTTATGAAATTGATGGACCGTTCTTTTTCGGAATAGCCACAAAGTTTGACGAGATGATGCGCACCACCATGGGAGAGAAACCAAAGGTGCGTATCATAAGAATGAGGAAAGTGCCGTTTATTGATGCCACGGCAGTACACAATCTTGAGATACTGATCCGTTCTTCACAGGAAGAGGGTATACATGTTGTACTTTCCGGAGTCAATGACAATGTAAGGGGAGTTCTTGAACATGTCGGTATTGACACTCTGATAGGTAAAGACCATATCTGTCCCCACATATCGATAGCGGTGAAGATGGCAAACAGACTTGTTTTGGAAGAAAAAGCTGAGGAAGACGGTAAAGATTTTGACCTTCAGCCACAAGTCTGAGGAACAAAGCTTGCAAACTGAAAAAACGGGATTCGACCTGGTCGAATCCCGTTTTTTTCAGTTTGTTCTCCGGCATCAAAAGTTCAGGATGGTTTGTTATTTCATCTTCCACCAGTCAAGGTTGAATAGATTATTCCCTTCTCCTTCAAAACATAAGAAGATGTCGTGTATACCGGTTGTCTTTTTGATCTTTGCTACGAATACCTTATATTTGTCTGTACTTCCGGTCGGACCTATTGCCACTTTTCCAATTTCCTCTCCGGATGGAGAATCAGTCCTTATTATGACATATCCCCCTTTCCCGACACATGATGCCGAGACAGATATCTCTTTGGCACCTTTTTTCATATCTACGCCTGCAATTTCGATGTATTCGCCGGGATCGATATCTGACACAGCCATGTTGTCGTGAGAGAGTCTGATGTTCTTGAGTCCGTAGCCCCATGCCATGGTTTCGGCTTCCACACGTCTGAACGGGTTGAACGGTTCTATCTGAGACAGGGTGGCATCTCTCCAATATGGCACTTCCTGTATAGTTCCGTCAGAATTATAGCACATCTCCGCCACTTCAACGTTGCGGCGCTCATGATGGTCGGAAGTTTCTTTATGTAATAGGTCATAACTCAGTCCGAATACATAGCTCTTGCCTTTATAATCAATGATCCCCGGGTGGTTGCCTCGTGTCTTTGGAGTGTGGTCCATGATATGCCCTTTGTAATCCCACGGGCCGAGAGGGTTTTCGCTCATGGCGTAGCCGATCCCTTCGGGACAGCATGTGGATGCGAACGATAGGTAATATCTGCCGTTATGTTTCGATAGCCACGGACCTTCCTGATAATCCTGAATATGTGGAAATTTGATGATTTCACCCGAATAGGACACCATATCCTCATTCAATTTCACCGCATATAGGTCAGGGTTTCCCCAATACATATAGGCTTGTCCGTCATCATCGATCAAGACAGTAGGGTCGATATCATTCCAATGTTCTTTCTGCCATACAAGCGGTTTGCCTATCGGATCTGAGAAAGGTCCGTAGGGAGAATCCGCCACAAGAACACCGATTCCGTTGCCATGAATAGGGCAATACATATAGAATTTGCCGTTTCGTTCGACCACCTGTTCCGCCCATGCGCCGTTGTCACGCGTATTCCATGAGAAATCTTTGAGAGACGCCACGGCTCCATGGTCTGTCCAGTTGACCATATCAGTGGATGTGTAAAGCAACCAGTCAGTCATTTTGAATCCGTCGGCATCATCTTCGTCATGGGTGGTATAGAGATACACAGTGCCGTCATATACCATAGGCGCGGGATCGGCGGTATAGCTTGTCTGGATTATCGGTCTTGTGGGTTTTGACAGCTTTTCTGATATTACGATACCACCGTCCGCAGGGATTGTAATGTCGAGTTTCCCGTTTTTTGCTGCTCTGTATTCTTTGACTGAGCCGTTGAGCCATTGATCATCCGAATAAACAAGTATGTCGTGTCCTCTCATTTCTTCCGGAAGTGTTATGGATAGTTTCACAGGCTCCGGCCCTGCGTTTACTCCTGCGACATACCAGTCATAACCCTTTCGTCGGGCAAGCACTATATATTTTCCCGGATAGCCGTCGATGAATCGGATGTCATCCCAGGTTGTGGGGACTTTTTTCAAAAAATCTATGGCCCATCCCTGGGCGTCTTCAAGATTGTTTGGGGCGAGAGCGAAATGTTGCACGGGACTTTGAAACAGCACGGCAGTTGCAAGAGCAAACACGTCGGATGTCTTTCTTATTGATCCTCCGGGCTTGTTGTCAGCGTTATAATATTTGTTTAAGGCGCTTCCTCCGAAATCCATGCTGCCAACGGAATTGCGTATGAACGGGTGTATGGCGGCGTTCATGGATTCCGCATCGCAGCTTCCTTGAGAGAAATGCAGGTTCTCACTTGCAAGTACCGCCTCTGAAGCGACGAAATTGGGATACAATCTTTCCCAGCCTCGAGGAAGTGTGCAACCATGGAAAATCACGAGCAGACCGAAATCGTTGGCATCAGAAAGGATATCATGATATAACCTCATGGTTTCCTGTTTGTCTCCGCCGAAAAAGTCAACCTTGATGCCACGTATACCGTTATTTTTCATCCATGCCATTTCCTTGCGTCGTTTGACAATGTCATTCATTATGCCGCGCGGTCCCTGTGGTGCATCATTCCAGAAGCCATTTGAGTTGTACCATAAGTAGAGTCCGACGTTTTTGTTCTTGCCATATTCCGCGAGTTTCTCAATGCCGTCGTATCCTATCTGTGTATCCCAAAGAGCGTCTATGAGCACGGAATTATATCCCATCTCAGAAGAGAAGTCGATGTATCTTTTTTGTTCATCGAAGTTGCAGCTTGGATCCATTTTCATGATCCAGCTCCATGACCCTTTCCCGTATTCATATTTTATTGACGGTTCATAAAGTGGGCGGACAACATCGAACGGGATGGTAGTTTCCACTATGGGACTCAAGTCAGATCCTACGGTTATTGTACGCCATGGAGTGAACCCCGGTAAAGCTATCGCCGCGGAAGTTGATCCGAATCCATTCATCTCACCTTTTTGTGGATAAGCGATGGAATATGATCCGTCGGGATTCCCTTCAAGGTGAGAGGCGCAATAATCACCGGCGATTCCTGTTTCAGAAATTAAAATCCAGCCCTTGTCACTGTTTCTGAACAGACAAGGGAAAGAGTAACCTGCGCCCCATCCGTTTTTTCCTGTAGAGTCGTCAGGCGTATAACTTGTCTCATAGCTTGGAGAGGTTCTTGCGAATCCACCCATCGGAAGACTTTGCGGACATAGGAATGTCGTGGTTCCGTCCGGCATTCTGAATCCTGTAGCCTCTGATTCCACGAGGCAGCATAAAGTCTCGTCCTGAGGGTGCAGGAGGTATCGGAATGCCACATTGTTGTCGCTCACTTCCGCAATAATGTCGAAAATCTTCTTATTATCGCGAGAGAAGGTATATGCCTTGCGGTTGGCATTATAGTTGATACGGCTTTTCTTTATGTTGCGCATTGAATAGTTGTCACAAACTGTTTCCGGGTTTGTGACTGAAGTCATTTCAAGGTCGGATGTAAAATCCCCTATATTTGTTACGATTCCTAACGGAGAGTATTCGATCATTGTCACCCCATCCTGGCGGACACTGTATCCGGGGATTCCGTCAACTTCCGACATAATGAAAACAGTCTTTCCGTCCGGGCTTGCCAAAGAATCGGTTACGGAATCCATTGCAGGCATGGCCTGTGTCGCGGAAGCTGACATTATGCATGCTGAAATAAAAATTTTATAGGACATATTAAAGAATTAAGATTATGGAAAATACAAAGTTCAGATTTTTTTCACATATCATTATTGATATTTGTCTCAAAAGCATTCCATTTTGCATTTGCAATATTGAAAATTATAAATTATAAATTCACAAAATCCGATGTGGAAATTATGAGAGGATAGGATGCTGTAATCTAAGCTATGATGGCTGACAATTGAACAGGCGGCGACAGGATATCCTGTCGCCGCCTGTTCAATTGTCAGCATTGATTACGGGATTGTCAGATTATTTCGAATCGGTTTTCCGCGAGTTCCGGCAGCAGGGCATAGTCCAGGACATCTTCCACAGTCTCTACAAAATGGAATGTCAGCCCTTTCAGGTATCTGTCGTTGATCTCATCAATATCCTTGCGGTTGTCTTGGGAAAGGATGATATCTTTTATTCCCGCCCTTTTTGCTGCAAGAATTTTTTCTTTGATACCTCCGACTGGAAGTACTTTGCCACGGAGTGTTATTTCTCCTGTCATGGCGATCTTGTCACGGACTTTCTTCCCTAAAAATGCCGAGGCAATAGATGTTGCCATGGTTACACCCGCAGATGGTCCGTCTTTGGGGATAGCTCCTTCGGGGACATGGATATGCACGTTGGCTTTTGAGAATATTTCAGGATTGATGCCCAGTTTGTTCGCATGAGCCTTGAGATACTGCAAGGCTATGGCGGCGGATTCCTTCATCACGTCTCCAAGATTTCCTGTCAGAGTCAGTTTTTCTCCATTCCCCGGAGATAGGGAAGTCTCAATGAAAAGAATTTCACCGCCGACTTGTGTCCAAGCCAATCCGGTAACGACACCCGCAAACCTGTTGTTTTCATACATATCAGGATTTACTTCCTCCTTGCCAAGAAATTCTTTGACGAGACCGACGGTTATGACCTTGGGATACTCTTTGTCCGCTGCCTTAAGTCTGACCACTTTTCTTAATACTTTGGCGATCTTCTTTTCAAGCTGGCGCACTCCTGATTCACGTGTGTAACGTTCGATGATGTATTCAAGAGCCGGTTTTGCAAAAGAAATCTCATTTTCGAGAAGTCCATGTTCTGACAGGCTTTTCGGTACCAGATGCCGCTTCGCTATCTCAATCTTCTCTTCCGCAATATAACCTCCTATCTCAATCACTTCCATGCGGTCAAGGAGCGGGCGTTCTATATCGGAAAGATTATTTGCCGTTGCTATAAAGAGAATCTTTGAAAGATCGTAGTCGAAATCTATATAATTATCGTGAAACTTGCTGTTCTGTTCTGGATCAAGCACTTCAAGCAACGCGGTCGAAGGATCACCTTTGAAATCTTTTCTTATTTTATCTATCTCATCAAGTACAAAGACGGGATTTCCGGTGCCGCATTTTGCCAAAGCGGAAATCACCCGTCCCGGCATAGCTCCGATATATGTGCGGCGGTGTCCGCGGATCTCAGCCTCGTCATGAAGTCCACCCAAAGATATTCTGGCATATTTCCTGCCGAGCGCGTCTGCTATCGATTTTCCGAGAGAGGTTTTACCGACTCCGGGAGGACCATAGAGACATATTATCGGCGCTTTCATATCGTTGCGAAGTTTGATCACCGCCATCTGCTCGATGATCCTTTCTTTTACAGACTCAAGTCCGTAATGGTCGCGGTTAAGTATTTTTTCGACTTTTGATAACGCGAAGTTGTCTGGAGAATAGTGGTTCCACGGGAGGTTGAGGAGAGTGTCAAGATAGGAATACTGTATCGAATATTCCGGATTTTGGGAGTTGAACCTTTGAAGCTTCTTTAATTCTTTGTCAAAATGTTGTCTCGCCTCTTTACTCCACACTTTTTTTTGAGCCCGCTCGAGCAGCTCGTCCACGTCAGAATTATCGGAATCCTCGCCAAGCTCGTTCTGTATAGTCCTCAATTGCTGCTGGAGGAAATGTTCTTTCTGCTGCCGGTTGAGATCTTCATGCGTGCGCATGTGTATGCTTGCCTGTATCTCAAGTTTCTGCAAAGACAGGTCGAGATATTTCAATAAAGCCTCAAGAAGACCTGTTATGGAATCTGCGTTCAGCAAGGAGGCGCGTTCTTCAACGGAAAGAGGTGAATTTGACGCCATGAAATATACTGCAGGCTCGATTCTTCCCCCAAGCTCTTTTACTGAATATTGCAGCCGTTCCTTTTCCTGGTCAGGGATATACGACATGACATTGTCGTAGGCTTTCTGGATATTGTCATAAAGGCATTCAATCTCAAAATCCTTATCTTCGGCAGACAAGGGGGGCATAGGTTCCACCGCGGCGGTTAGCCATGGATTTTTCTTGACTATGCGCCTCAGTCGGCACCTCAGGTGGGCGGAGACAAACGCTACAGGGACAGTGCCCGGCATCTTGATGATCTTCGCGACCCTGCATATCACGCCGACAGGATAAAAATCCTTTACCACGGAAGGGGAATCCACCTCTTCCTTGACAGTGACGGCTAAAAGCGTCTCATTGTTTTCGTACGCCTTCTCAACGAGTTTCTCCACATATTCATTTTCTAATTTCACAGGCTGAGGCATCCCGGGGAACACCACAGAATTGAAAATGGGCAGAAGAGTGATATGGCTGGCATCAAATTCAAAAGAATTGATGTTTTCGTCTGATGGAAACTCGGCTATAAAAGAACCGCTGATGTTGATTTCGGCGGATTCTGTAGATTTTAACGGATGTTTCTTCTTTAACATGGTGCAAAGTTACTCATTATTTATTACATTTGCAGCATGAAAGATGGATTGTTTCATTTCAAAAAGTTTTCAGTCAGCCACACCCGCAGCAGCATGAAAGTCGGAGTGGACGGAGTGCTGATAGGTGCGTGGGCAAGCACATGCGCCGGCGACATACTTGATGCCGGCACCGGATGTGGAGTCATAGCCCTTATGCTTGCGCAAAGAAACCCTGATTCAAAGGTGCTTGCAATCGATGTGGATAAGCCCTCTATCGATGAGGCGTCGGAAAATTTCATAAATTCCCCGTGGGGAGACAGAATAGAGGCTTTGGAAATATCATATAATACCTTGGCCCATTCCCGGCATTCGGGGTTCGATCTGATTGTGAGCAATCCTCCTTTCTATGATTCGGGGGTAAGCGATTTTTCCAACGCAAGAAATGTGGCAAGACATCAGAGTGATTTTTCTCCGTCTGCGCTTGTCAGAGGTGCAGAGAATCTTCTTAAAGATCAGGGCAGGGTTGCCATGATCGCTCCGTCCGATTTTTTTGCAGACATTAAAGCGGCGGGCAAGCATGAAGGTCTTTACCTTGACAGGTATGTTTTTGTGAGAGACCATCATTCCTCTCCGGTAAAGAGGGTCATGATGGAATTTGTAAAATCAACTGATCCGATGGACCGGATCAGTTATGATGAAAAAGATGAAAAGATCCTTACGATGTTTGATGCAAACGGATTTCCTACCCCGGAATATAGGGAAATTGGAAAGGATTTCTATCTAAAATTTTAAAAATAGTTAAAAAGAACAGAAAACAGTGTCAGGCTCCATAAATATTAAACTATTTACACGTTTTAATGTCAAAAGAATAACAAGAACGATTTGTAAATAAGTGGTTTTTGGTAGTTCAACACAAATTAGAGGAAAAGATTATGAAGCATCAACTTATACTGGCAACAATCCTGACGTTAGGAGCTCCTGCAATCCTCGCTCAGAGCTACTTTGACGATGATATCTATTACAATCCCAAGAAGGATAAGTCTACGACCGAGACTGTGAAGAAAAAGCAGTCAAACTATATCGCCAACATGGCGGATATGGATGTGGACGCGTACAACAGAAGGGGACAACAATACTATACCACCGCTATTGACACGATAGGAAGTTATACGGAGAACGGAGAAGATTTCGTCTATACCCAACAGATCCAGAAATACTACAATCCTACGATAGTGGTAGACAATGCGGACATGCTTGGAGATGTCCTTTCCAATGCATATGGAAACGTTGATATCGTGATTGATGCAAGCGGACTTCCTGTTTTCGCCCCCTATAGTTACGCATGGAATTATCCATGGGGATACGGATATTATCCGGGTTGGGGCATCAACGTAGGGCCATGGGGCTGGAATGTAGGGTTCTATGATCCATGGTATGCATGGAACTGGGGCTGGAACTGGGGTCCGACATGGGCATGGGGTCCATCCTGGAGTTGGGGACCCGGCTGGGGGCCTTCCTGGGGTCCGTCCTGGGG
>CAMWID010000081.1 GCA_947174235.1 uncultured Porphyromonadaceae bacterium
CCTGACAAATCCTCTCAATTCCTTCGACAAATAAATTTAAACAGTTTCTTAGAGTGTATCCGTTCCCGGATTGGATCCCGGTTTTTCGGATTTCGCTATGGCGGGACAGACACACTTTTGTAAAAAGAAATTCGGGAAACCGTTCAGTAGCATTGGTCAGGCTGGACGAACCTGTACATCCTGGCGCCTCTTTTCGAGGATTCCTTGTCGATAAGGTCGGTCTTCTCCACCCCGGGTATTTCCGTTATCCGTTTACGGAAATTTCTTTTGTCAAGATCTTTCCCGGTGACAGTCTCCACGAGCGTCTGAAGCTGAGTCAGCGTGAAACACTCCGGAAGTAGATTGAAGGCGAGGGAATCGGAAAGAATTTTCCTTCTCATCACCGAAAGCGCCTGCTGTATCATTTTCGGATGGTCGAATCCCAATTGAGGGAGATCGTTCACATCCACCCATTCGGCGCCGTATTCGCTGACTACCCTCGGATCGACATCCTTAAGGTTAAGAAGAGCGAAATATGCCACGGATACCACCCTTGCGCCGGGGTCGCGTTCGATCTCTCCGAACGCTCCGATCTGCCGTATGAATACATCGTCAAGACCGGTGAGTTCCCGCAGGACTCTTTTGGCAGCCTCGTCAACACTCTCGTTATCATTGACGAAACCTCCGATAAGCGACCATTTCCCTTTTTCCGGTTCGAAATCCCGCTTCACAAGCAATACGCTGAGCCTGTCGTTGTTTACAGCGAAAATAATGCAATCGACGCCGACATGGAAGCGGGGGAATGATGAATAAGCCTGTAAAGGAGTTGTCATTTTTTTAATTCCGTGTCCGGATTTCCGGACAACAGGCATGCTGTGATGCCCGTTGTCCGAAGGAATATTTTACCAGAAATAGATGTAGAACGCGGCGGTTATGCCGAGGATAATGATAGAGTTGATGATATCCCATGCGTTCCAGCTCTGACGGGTGGCGAGACGCTGTTCCGGAGTGGATGTCCCGAATACGAGACCCTGGATCTTCCTTTCGTCCGGAGCCTTTGTGCAAAGGCTGACCACAAACACCACCGCTACGCAGAAGAGAAGCATCCATCCGCAGAAGAACAGCCAGTTTGTATCATAGAAGAGATACTGGAAGAGGCTACCTCCTTCAGCTCCCGGTTCGATACCTGCGTTGCTGTAGTAGATCTTGGCACCGAGACGTGTGCAACCGATGACAAGACCGGAGATAAGACCCCACATGCCGCCTTGTGCCGAAGTACGTTTCCAGACGATACCCATAAGGAATGCCGCCGCGATACCTGGGGCGAGCACCGACTGAACGTCCTGGAGATACAGATAAAGCACATCGCCGACAGAACGCATCACGGGGATCCAGAGGATGCCGAGGATCACGATCACCACGGTGGCTGCCTGACCTATCGCCACAAGTTTCTTAGGAGGCGTATTGGGTTTGAAGCGCTGGTAGAAGTCGATTGTGAAGAGGGCTGAAGAAGAGTTGAATAGAGATGCGAGAGAGCTCATGAGGGCGGCGAGGATACCGCAGACGATAAGACCTTTCACACCGGCGGGGAGAAGTTTTGCAACCAGAGTGGGGAATGCGGCGTCGCTGTTGGGGAGTCCGCTGGGGAGGAGGGGAAGGAATGACCCCATTTTCTGATGGAGCGCGAAAGCGATCATGCCGGGGATGAGGAACAGGAATACGGGGAGAAGCTTGAGGTATGCTCCGAAGATAGTGCCTCGGCGTGCCTCTTTCTCATTCTTGCCTGAAAGTACGCGCTGAACGATAAACTGGTCGGTACACCAGTACCAGAAACCGATGACGGCGGAACCGATAAGTGCGCCGAGCCACGGATACTGCGGATCGCGGTTGTCACGGATAAGATTTGTCATGGTGTCGCCGTATTCGTTTACTTCAACAGCGGAGCAGATACGCATCATTTCGTCCCAGCCGCCAAGTTCCTTGAGACCGAGCACGAGGATGATGATAGAGCCGAGAAGGAGGATAGGGGTCTGGAGCACGGAAGTGTAGAGCACGGATTTCATACCGCCTACGATTGTATATATAGCGGTGATAATAACAAGACCTACGGCAGCGATCCAGAAGAAGTCGATGCCCCAGAGAGTGTCGATGCCGAATACCTGCTGGAATACGAGACCTCCGGCGTATACAGTCACAGCCACTTTTGTAAGCACATAGCTGATGAGAGAGATCACAGAGAGGATGGTGCGTGAAGCCGGATTGAAGCGGCGTTCAAGAAACTCCGGCATTGTGATTACCATGGAGCGGGTGTAGAAAGGCACGAACACCCAACCGAGGAGAAGGATCATCCATCCCTGGATTTCCCAGTGCGCCATAGCCATACCGCTTGAGGCACCGGAGCCGGCGAGTCCGATAAGATGTTCGGAGCCGATATTGGAAGCGAAAATAGAAGCGCCTATGGCGAGCCATGTCGCGTCTTTACCGCCGAGGAAGTAGTCTGCGGCATTGTTCTGTTTCTGTCGCATCACCCATACGATGATGGCTATGAGAGCCAGAGCGAATATGCCGATTACCAACCAGTCTAAGGTTTGCATAATTCAAGATGTTAATAGGTTACAGTTATAAGGTTTTATAGATTTCTGATGGAATATGGTGAAGGAGGGAGGAGAGAGGATAGGATTTTGATTCGCTAAATTATTCCTTCACACTGAATTTATAGATACATTCCGAGTTGTAAGTCTCACCCGGGTTCAGGCGTACGCTTGGCCACTGAGGCTTGTTGGGAGAATCGGGATAGTGCTGAGTCTCAAGGCAGATCCCGGCATGCTGGTTGTATACGATCCCTTTCTTGCCGGTGACGGTTCCGTCGAGGAAGTTGCCGGAATAAATCTGTATCCCGGGTTCGTTGGTGAATACTTCAAGAACGATGCCTGATTCCGGGCTGTAAAGCTCGGCGGCGAGATTGTTGACGTCGCTGCCGTTGTCGAGCACAAAGTTGTGGTCATAGCCGTTGCCGTTTTTGATCTGTTCGTTAGCGAAGTCCTTGATGTTTTCGCCTACGGGACGTGCGGTGCGGAAGTCAAAAGGAGTTCCTTCCACGGTGGCGATCTCTCCTGTGGTCATATAAGTGGAGTCAACGGGAGTGTAGCCCGAGGCGACCACCCGGAGAAGATTGTCAGTCACGGGATGAGAGGGGTTGCCGGAGAGATTGAAATAAGAATGGTTCGTAAGGTTTACGACAGTCGGTTTGTCGGTGGTAGCTGAGTACTTGATGTCGAGAGCGTTGTCGTTTGTCAGCGTGTAAGTCACAGTGGCGGTGAGATTTCCCGGGAACTGATTGTCTCCGTCAGGAGATACGATTGTCAGTTTCAGGGTTGAATCATTTGGCTGTTCGGCGCTGTATACGCGGTATTGCCATCCGAGGTCGCCCATTTCGCCACCGCCGTGGAGGCAATGACCGAAGTTGTTTTTGGGAAGTTGTATGGTGTCGCCGTCGATTACGATTTTACCCTGATTGATACGGTTGGCATATCTTCCGATAGATGCGCCGAAGTCCGACAGGTTGTTTTCAGGGAAATAAGCCTGTATGCTGTCAAAGCCGAGCACAACGTCCTGAAGGTTTCCGTTCTTGTCGGGCACCATCATGGATACGAGCCGTCCTCCGAAGTTGGTGATGCATGCCTCCGCTCCGTTTGCGTTTACGAGAGTGTAGAGGGCGGTGGAATCACCTTTGAATTCCGCCTTGAATTTTTCAGGATTCAGACCGGATTTTGTCAGAGTGGCAGTCTGGCTGCCGCTTCCGCAAGCCGCGAGGGCGAGCAGCGCTCCGAGTCCGGCTGTGATACGCAAATGTTTCATATTAGAGATGTATTTAGGTTTGATAAATATTATTTAAGATTAACTGCCTTGGAAACTTTTGCGGGATTTATTTCCTTTGCCGGGTGAATTGTCCGGTGAGTTTCTTCGACAATAGTGAAGTCATTTCAGGATGCATGAAAAAGATCGTAAATTTCTGTTCAGAAGGTATTGTAAGAAGTAGTTTTTTACTCTAAATCAGAAAAGTTTTTCTTTTGGGTGTAAAATTAACACTCAAAATATCGCCTCCAAATTATTTTTATATGTTGTATAACATGTTTTTGATTATTTCGGATAAATAGAAGAATAATATGACATATTGACCAATGAAAAAGATTAGTCCCTTATATTTGTAAAATCATTCTTGTGATAATTGTCGAAGTTGATGCCTCATCTTGAGGATACATCATTGTAAAGTATCAAAAAAAAGTATTATTTTTGCGGTGAAGTAAAGAGTTGGATAAACTTTTTCTTTGGACGGACAGCAAATCCAGCAATACAATACATTAATCGTAAACAACATTAACACACCATGAAACAGAAAACTTTTCTATCCGCGCTTGTGATCGCGGGGGTGTCGCTCGTTTCCTGCGGGACAGGGGATACTGCATCCGGCGGCGACTATGCATCGTATGTCAACCCGTTTATCGGCACCGGAGGTCACGGGCATACGTTTCCCGGAGCGATAGTTCCACATGGAATGGTACAGCCGGGTCCTGACACCCGGATTGACGGGTGGGACGCGTGTTCGGGCTACTATTACGCGGATTCCACTATCAACGGATTTTCACAGAATCATCTCAGCGGCACAGGTTGCTGCGATCTCGGGGATGTATTGATAATGCCCGTTGTCGGCGACAAGGAATGGAACACGGCGGGGGTGACAGGAGATGTCCTCCCTTACGCGTCGCGTTTCAGTCATGAGAAGGAAATCGCGGAACCGGGGTATTATTCAGTGGTGCTCGACAGGTATAATGTAAAGGCGGAGATCACGGCTGCGGAACGTGCCGCTGTCTACAGGTTCACATTCCCGGAAAGCGAGAAATCCGGCTTCATCATAGACATGGACTACAGCCTCAACCATCAGCGTAACGGCAGGATGGAGATAACCGCTGTCAGCGACACGGAGATCACGGGCTCAAAAACCACCTATGGGTGGGCACCGGACCAGACAATAAATTTCTATGCCAGGTTCTCCAAGCCATTCAGCTTTGAGAAAGTAAGCGAGACGGTGGATACAGTCATCGACGGGAAGCCATGGAGCGGAGAGATCTGCAAGGCGCTTCTGTCGTTCGCCACGACTGCCGACGAGGAGGTGTCGGTGGAGGTCGGGATATCTGCCGTCGATGTCGAAGGAGCCAGAAATAATGTGACCGCATCGCTCGAGGGAAAAGATTTCGACGCTGTAAGAAAAGAGGCTCGCGGGAAATGGAATAAATTTCTTTCAAAGATCGAGATAGATACGCCTGTGGATTCTGCACGCACCATTTTTTATACCGCCTTATACCATACAGGGGTGAGTCCCTACCTGTTTTCAGATGCCGACGGAAGGTATCTTGGGGCTGACGGCAATGTTCATGAAGGGGATCCTGCGGATCCGGTCTATACCGTGTTTTCCCTCTGGGACACGTTCAGGGCGTTCCATCCGTTGAAGACTATAACGGATCCTGCCCTCAACAGCGGTTTTATAAAATCATTGATGCTTACCGGAGATCAGGGAGGTATACTTCCGAAGTGGGAGCTTAACGCCAATTATACCGGATGTATGATCGGTTATCACGCGGTTCCGGTCATTGTGGATGCCTATATGAAAGGAGACAGGAGCTTCGACGCGGCAAAGGCTCTGGAACAGTGTGTGCGCACTGCTACTTATGACGACAACGCGTTGCAGACCATTCATGGCAACCCTACGGTCATAACTCGCGATCTCATGCCTCTCTCAAAGAAATATAAGAATGAAATGGGTTATATCCCCTCGGAAAAGGAGAACGAGTCTGTGGCGAAGGGGTTGGAATACGCCTACAACGACTGGTGTATCGCACGTCTTGCCGAGGCGCTCGGCAATGACAGCGTGAAGACTCTTTTTGACCAAAGGGGGAAGAACTATAAAAATTATTACGAACCTGTGAGCGGATTCATGCGGGGCAAGCTCAGCGACGGGAGCTGGAGGGAGCCGTTCAATCCCCGGGGATCCAACCACAGGGGTGACGATTATTGCGAGGGTACCGCCTGGCAGTGGCTTTGGTTCGTTCCCCATGATGTGGAAGGGCTGGCGGCTCTTATGGGAGGCGATTCGGCTTTCGAGGCGAAACTCGATTCATTGTTTACGGCAGATTCCCGGCTGGAAGGTGAATTTACATCCTCGGATATAAGCGGACTTATCGGACAGTATGCCCACGGCAATGAGCCGAGCCATCATATCCTTCACCTATATAATTATATAGGGCGTCCGGAGAAGACCCAGGCTTTAGTCGACAGAGTGTTCAAAGAGCAGTATTTCAACGGACCGAACGGATTGAGCGGTAATGAGGACTGTGGACAGATGTCGGCATGGTATGTTCTGAACTCCATGGGCTTCTATCAGGTTGCTCCCGGCAATCCTGTTTATTCGATAGGGCGTCCCTTGTTTGGCAAGGCGGTGATCAATCTCCCGTCGGGAAAAACCTTTACCATCATAGCCAAAGGCAATTCCGGAGAAGCGAAATACATAAAAAGTATGAAACTGAACGGCAAGCCTCTTGACAAACCGTTCTTCACCCATTCGGAATTAATGGAGGGAGGCACGCTCGAGCTTGAAATGTCGGCTACCCCGGCAAATTGACGATCTTCTGCATAAAAGCGATCTGTTCATAAGAAATTCCCGACCGGTGTCTCTGAATCGGTCGGGAATTTCTTGTCTGTCGCTTTTGCCGGCTTTCGCTTTCAAAAGCTGAATGTCATGTTTTTGGTAGGCATGGATTGAACAAAAGGAGCAGGGGGAATGTAAGATAAGGTATAACCTTTTCAGAAAATATATATATGCGACAGATTATTACCCATTTCACAGATGACGACCTGTATAAGTTTACCATGTGCTGCGCGGTAATCGAGAATTATCCCCGCACGATGGTGAGGTATGAATTCAACGACCGTGACGATACGGTGTATCCTCCCGGTTTCGCGGCTTTGGTGGAGGAGCAGGTGGCGATGCTCGAAAACCTGAGTATCACGGAAGAGGAAGTTGCGTTCATGCGTCGCAAATGCGCATATATCCCCTCGTGGTTCATGCGTTATCTGAGAGGGTTCCGCTACGACAGACGCTGGGTCAAAGTCAGTCAGGACTCCTCACTCCGTCTGCATATAAGTTTCGAGGGAAACTGGAGCGATACGATCCTTCTGGAAGTCAAGGTTCTCGCCATAGTCTCTGAATTGTATTACATGGTCACGGGTGAAGATTCCCGGTTTGATTACGGATCATATTACTCACGTTCGTATGAGAAAGGAACCCGGCTTATAGAGGGAGGATGTGTCTACAGCGACATGGGTACGCGGCGGCGTGCTTCGTTCGAGGCGCAGGACACAGTCGTGAGGGCGATGCGGGATTGTCAGAAAGATATTTCGGGTCCGGGTCGGTTTGTCGGCACAAGCAACGTGTATTTCGCGATGAAATACGATCTTACACCGATAGGCACGATGGCGCATGAGTTTATCGGTGCTATCGCCGGCATGTACGGACCTCTGATGGCAAACCATATAGCGATGAGCGTGTGGTCGCGTACCTACAGGGGCGCGTTGGGCACCTATCTTTACGACACGTATGGCTGGAGGATATTCAGCCTTAACTTTTCTGAAGATTTCGCCAACCTGTTCAAAGGTCTGCGCATAGACAGCGGCGACAACAAAGAACAGCTTGACATGATCATAGAGAAATACCGGTCGCTCAACATCGATCCCCGTACCAAACAGATCATTTTCAGCAATGCCCTTGATGTGGACAGGGCGTTGGACCTTCAGCGGTATGCCGCCGACAAATGTTGTCCGTCGTTCGGCATCGGCACCCATTTCACGAATGACTTCCCGGGTATCAGACCGAGGAACATAGTCATCAAACTTGTAGCGGTCAAGATAACCGAATCATGGCCTTTCTATTCCATGACATGCAAGCTTAGCGAGGATCATGGCAAGCATAGCGGAGATCCCGCGACAGTGCGCCGCTTTCTTGAGACACTCCATCTATAAAGAAATATTGCCGGATTCAGGGAAAAGACAATTTTGGCTAAATAGGATACACATTATGTGTATTCATCCGGAAATTTGCTATAGGTCGGTAGCATAAATTCATATAACTTTGTATCAAATATCGTGCATCGGGTTTCCATAGCCGTAACACGGAATCATGTAAAATCTAAAAGCAGACATTGATGCAAATCAAGAAATCGTTATTCACATTTATTTGTGTGTCTTTTTTCCTATCGTCCGCCGCACAGGTGGAATACGTTGATCCGATGATAGGCACCGACGGAATGGGTCATACTTTCCCGGGTGCTTGTGTGCCGTTCGGAGGAGTGCAACTCAGTCCGGACACGGATACTGTACCTCATAACCTCGGAGGGAAGTATCAGCATGATGTCTATAAGTATTGTGCCGGGTATCAATATTCAGACAGTACCATTGTCGGATTCAGCCATACCCATTTCAGCGGGACAGGTCATTCTGATCTCGGAGACATATTGATAATGCCTACTACAGGAGAACTGAAGCTTAACCCGGGCACCGCTTCCGCTCCTGACAGCGGTTACAGATCACGTTTTTCCCATGACACGGAAAAGGCATCCCCGGGGTATTATGAAGTCGTGCTCGCCGACTATGACGTAACGGCGCGTCTGACAGCCACAAAGCGTGTGGGCGTACATTCCTACAGTTTCGGGAAAGTGGGAAAAGAACGTATAATAATGGATTTGAACCACGGAATATATAACTATGAAGGAAAGACCCTGTGGGCGTCTGTAAGGGTTGAGAATGACACTCTGCTGACCGGCTATCGCATCACCAATGGGTGGGCGAGGACGAATTACACATATTTTGCCATTTCTTTGTCAAAACCGATAAAAAACTACGGATATATCGACCGTGCCAAAAGCAATTATCGCGGAGGATGGGGCAAATTCAACGTAAATTGCAATTTCCCCGAAATGGGGGGACGCAACATTGTGTCATATTTTGAATTTGATCACGAGGATGGTGAAGATCTTGTGGTAAAAGTTGCATTGTCTGCCACTGGAGCCGACGGCGCCTTGCGAAACCTAATGGCTGAAGCTGCTGGCAAGACATTCGAAGCTGTGGCGCAAGAAGCCTCGGATGAATGGTCGGAACGGTTGGGAGCATTCAGGATAGATGGAACAGATTCTCAGAAGAGGATGTTTTATACATCTCTTTACCATACAATGATCAATCCTTCCGTTTATATGGATGTCGACGGTCGTTACAGAGGTCTTGACCAGAATATCCATCATGCCGAAGGATTCACAAATTATACAGTTTTCTCACTTTGGGATACCTATAGGGCGCTCCATCCGTTTCTGACCCTTTTTATGCCCGACCGCTCACGTGACATGGTGGCAAGTATGTTGTATCATCAGCGACAGAGTGTTCACGGTCTTCTGCCCGTATGGAGCCATATGGCGAACGACAATTGGTGCATGAGCGGCTATCATGCCGTATCGGTACTTGCCGATGCTTATGTAAAGGGGGTTGTGACGGATCCTTCGGACTTGTTGAAAGCCATGACGGCAACTTCAAATGTAGCTTATTATGAGGGTATAGGGGATTATCTGAAATATGGATATGTGCCATACGATAAGAGCAAGACGGGAGCGTCCGCCACGTTGGAATATGCCTACGATGACTGGACAATATATATGACGGCTTCCCTGGCAGGCGACAGTGTCACAGCCGGCAGATACCGGTCAAGGGCGATGAGCTACGAAAATGTTTACAATAAAAACACAGGGTTTTCGCATCCCAGATATGCGGACGGGGACTTTAAGCGGCAGTTTGATCCGAAAGAAACTACGGGGGAAGGTTTTATCGAGGGCAATTCATGGAACTTCACATTTCATGTGCCGCATGATGTCGCCGGATTGATCAGACTTGCAGGAGGGGAAAAAAAGTTTGTCGCGCGGCTTGATTCTCTGTTCGGGATGCATCTTGATCCGAAATATTATGCCGACAATGAGGACGTGACAGAGGACTGCCTTATCGGAGGATACGTACATGGCAATGAACCGAGTCATCATATACCATATCTTTACGCATGGACAAGTGAGCCATGGAAAACACAGTATTGGGTGCGCGAGATAATGAACAGGATGTATCGTGACGGGATACGGGGGCTCGGAGGTAACGATGATTGCGGACAAATGTCTGCGTGGTATATATTCACGGCTATGGGCTTTTATCCTGTGTGCCCTGGCACAGACCAGTATATCATAGGGGCACCATATCTTCCGTATATGGAAGTCTCGCTACCTTCAGGGAAACATCTTGTTATAAAGGCACCCGGAGTCAGCGACCGCAACCGTTATGTGAAAGAGGTGAGGTTAAACGGGAAACGCCATATGAAGGCTTATCTGACCCACAAAGAGTTGACGGATGGCGGAGTCATTGAATTTGTAATGGCGTCTAAACCTGTCAGAAGCCGGATCGAATCAACTGTCATGCCATATTCTCTTTCGGAGTGAGTTTATACGCACGTATGCAGATATGCCCTCGTATAAATCCGGAAGTTCTGTTTATAACGCGAGGTGGGCGAGGACGGAAGGGTTGTAAGCGGTGCCGGATGTCGTGAAAGGGGAGACGGGTCTTGTGGCGGGAGAAGACGGTGCGGTGCGAGAATAAAGCATTATGGGGCGTTGCATGCTCCATCCTTTATTCTGGTTGCGCAGGTGCAATGTGGCAAGTCCCTTCATTCCGCCGGTCAGATAGCGGAGCTGGGCAAGGAGTTCGGAAAGGTCGGCTACGCGGTCGGCTACAAATTCAAAAACAGTACGCTGTCCCATTGTAAGACGTGCGAAGATCCGGTCGCCGTATTCGATTTTGTGATTCAACTTCTTCATAATAATGTTTTTTAGCGTTGGTGAGATTGAAACAGTAGAGTTTCGATTGTTTTTCAGCGTTGTAATTCTGTTTTGACGGAACGTCAGATTTTGTCAGCCTGCCGGCTGTTGAGAGCCGTGTCAGGATTACGATGCAAAATTACGGGACTTAGGTGCAGTATAGTGGCAGTGAAAAGTTAAAATATATTTAAAACGGTGATATGACAGGGAAATGAGCTATATTTGCACTCGCAAAACAGCATTGGCGTGGTCTTCGTTTTTGGGCGGAGATGCGCCAGGAGAGTTGCAGGAATGGTGGAATGGTAGACACGAAGGACTTAAAATCCTTTGGCCTTTACCGGCTGTGTGGGTTCGAGTCCCACTTCCTGTACGGAGAGAGTGATGTGCGGCAAATGCCGGTATCACTCTCTTTTTTATATACGAAGCAGACCGCGCCTGGAAAGACGCGGTCTGCCGTTTTTTTATCGTGTTTTCAGTTTTCTCCTATAGAGCGGAAACAGTTTGTCAGAAAGCGAGGGAAAGTCCTACAGATGCGATCCAGGAGTGGAGGCGGTAGTCGGCGGTAAATTTTATCGGCTGCCCGGTGAGTACTCCCGGGCTTGTGTATGATGCGTTGTCAGTGCCGAGACCCGCCACATACATCGCCGCAAGGTTCACACCGAGGCATGGGACGGGGCGGAACGTGAGTCCGAGAGTTGGTTCGATCTTAGTCATGCCGGGAGTCTCGGGATTGTAAAACTCTTTGTCGCAGGGAGAGAAGTCAACCATAAGCCCGGCACGCAGATCGAGTCTTGGAGTAGTCTTCCATTCCACGCCTCCTCTGATGAGCCATGAATTGTGATAATTCTTTTCAAGGTGCTGGTCAAACTGCGACGCTCCGTCAAAAGCTATGTCAAGCGACTTGTATGCGTTCCAGAACGTCAGCTGAGCGTCGATGTCAGCCACAACGCGTCGGTTGTGCCATGAAACTCCGAATCCCAATGTGGCGGGACAGGGCATTTCGGCGCTGAAATCCGTTTTCGATATGCCGTCGAGTTTTGACGAGAGCAGTCCGAGGATAGTTGGATCGGAAGTGGCGTAGCTCACCTCCGTTTTCCCTGCTTTCACCTTCATCATGCTTTTTGACCGGAAATTCACGCCGGCTGTCACATTCTTCGAGAAATCATACATCACGCCAAGGTTTACACCGCATGCCACACCTGCTTTCCCGTTGAGGTTTACCGAAGCCGGCGTCACATCCCCGAAACGGAATTCACTACCCATTGCGGCGAGCATGGCGTCAAGTTCAGCTCCGGAAATAAGACCTTTGTCAAGATTCACCGATCCCCAGGTAAGTGTGAGTCCGGCGCCTACGGAAAGATTCGGAAGGATGCGCCATGCGATCGTGGGCTGCACTGTGTAAGCCGCAAGATCCACGGACTGTATCAAAGTGGCTCCGGGCCAGTTGTCAGTCCAGTTGATTGAGCTGCCATAAGGGGTGTATACAGAGATTCCGGCTTTGAGATTCGGGAAAATGCTGAACGCCCCGAACACGCTGAAAGGAGTCGACGCCTTGTTGTCGGTCTTATAATCTTTCCCTCCGACATTGGCGGTACATTCGGGGAAAATAGCGTTGAAAGAAGCCGCCGCCTCAACCTTGTTATGCATGAAGCCCATTCCTGCGGGATTGAAGAACTGGCTTTCCGCACCTAATTTCATGCCGATGCCGGTATGTCCCATACCGAGCTGTCGTGTGCTGAGGGTGTTCACCTGATAACCTTCCGCAAACATTGTGGCGGAAGAGAGGAGGATGGCAGAGGCTGCAAAGCACCTCTTGATTGTGGATAAATTCATATCTGTAAAAAGTTGTTATAAGCTTTCCCGGTCGCTTCCTGAGAAAGTGTCTTCAATGTCGGGTTATGTG
>CAMWID010000082.1 GCA_947174235.1 uncultured Porphyromonadaceae bacterium
AGACAATAAGCCAGAGAAGTCCCCCTGTGCCGAGAGTGAAGCAGAAAACTATCGCCTGCGGCGCTGCGCAAGAAATCTTCCGCTTTGTTCGCCATGTAGCGGCGCATCAGTTTTATTATGACGGGCCAGAGGGAGAACAAGAGTATTATTATGATTAAGAATATTCCCAAAACTAATGAATTGAAATTAATATATATCGATTGGATGAATTTGGATCAGACGGAAACACATCACCGCCTGAAGATAGTATTCTCAGCTTTTGAAAGCCAGAGACAGGAGAATGTAGAAGACAATAAGCCAGAGAAGTCCCCCTGTGCCGAGAGTGAAGCAGAAAACTATCGCGGCAAGGATAAGGATAAACCTGGGGGCGTTTTCTCTAAAGCGAAGGTTTTTGAATTTCAGAGAGAAAATTCTGAGAGGAGAATTCATCAGCCAGCATTCTATCAAAAGAACGGGGATGAAGACATACCATTCGAAGAGGAATGAAGCCCCTTGCATGAACATTGCCGCATATCCGATCCAGAATATTGCGTTTGCAGGGATTGGCATGCCGATAAATGAAGTTGCCTGCCGTGTGTCGATATTGAAACGCGCGAGACGTATGGCTCCCGCCACAGGAATAAGGATCGCAGCCCACGGAAGCCATTCCTGTGCGCCAAACTTCTCCGTGAGATGGAAGACGATCATCGCGGGAGCGACACCGAAAGTGACGAGGTCGCAAAGCGAGTCGAGCTCTTTTCCCAGATTTGAATATGCATGCATTGCGCGTGCTGCAAAACCGTCAAGGAAGTCAGCCACCGCGCCGATGGCTATGAAAATGAACGCCCATTGGTAAGCCTGCAACCCCCATAAGTGGCTGTCGGCTCCGGCGGCGGTAATAATGGCGAGACATCCCGCCACCAGATTTATGCAGGTGATGGAATTTGGTATGTTTGCTTTTATCGGATTCATTCTGCTGACGTTTTAAGACGTGCTACAGGAGTAACGCCCCCTTTTACGATTTGTTTGATATCTACCAGAATTTCTGCATCGGTGGGGAGATACAAATCGACGCGGGAGCCGAATTTTATGAATCCGAGATGTCCGTCGATTGTGGCTGTGTGGCCTTTCCGGGAGTATGTCACTATCCTTCGTGCCATGGCTCCGGCTATCTGGCGGGCGGTGATCCTGTGTCCGGACTCCGTCACCATCCCTATTGTGCTTCTCTCGTTTTCCGTACTTGCTTTGGGAAGGTAAGCCGAAAGGAATCTGCCCCTGTGGTGTCTGACGTATTCCACCTTTCCGTCGACCGGATACCAGTTGGCATGTACATTGAGGGGAGACATGAACACGGATAGCATTATTGCTTCCGATTTGAGATATTCCGGCTCGAACACTTTCTCGATCGCCACCACTTTACCGTCGACAGAACTTACCACCATGTCTTTCCGCGTGCCCCGATAGTGTCGTTTAGGGCATCGGAAGAAGTTGAAAACGAATATGTAGACCACGGCGGATATCGAAGTGAACACGGCGGGAATCACGTATGGGGGCATGAAAAGCCATACCGGGGCGTTAATCGCCACGAGCACAAGGAAAAGCATTATAAGGATGTTTGTGCCTTCTCTATGGATCTTCACTTCTATTTCTGATTTTATAGGTTATGTCGGAGAGTCTTCGGGTGCGGGATCCGGTCAGAAGACGGGAGGTCCATCACTGGAGTACAATGCCGATAAGTGAATGCAAATTTAACGTTTTTCCGAGTTTCTCGCAAATTTTTCGTAACTTTACAAGCCTTTTTCAATTGCCTAATGCTAAAGACATGGAAAGAAGACGAGCTTTGCTTGTGGTGAACCCGGTATCCGGCACGCGGTCGAAACGCGGGCTGGAGGAGATGGTGCGTTCGCGTATGGGGGAGGAGATGGTTTCCGTGGATACCGTGTATACCGGAGGCTGCGGAGATGCGTCGGCATTCGCTTCGGAAGCTGTCGGAGAGGGTTATGACATGGTTATTTCCGCCGGAGGTGACGGTACTGTAAATGAGATCGCCGGAGCTCTTTCTCATACAGAAACGGTTCTTGGTATTCTTCCGTTAGGTTCAGGCAACGGGTTTGCCAGAAGCCTCGGCATACCTCAGGATGCCGAAGACGCGTTGAAAGTCATTTGCGAGGGTCATTCCCAGATCTGTGACCGTGGGATAGTCAACAGGATGCCGTTTTATTGCACGTTCGGTGTGGGTTTTGATGCCGTCGTCAGTGAGAAGTTCGCTTCCATGAAACGGAGGGGGAGGATCACGTATATAAGAAGCGTGTTTCAGGAATTTTTAAACTATAGCAGCGAGCCCTACGCTTTGTCGATAGGGGGATCAGTGTTGACAGAGAAAGCTTTCCTGATAGCGGTGTGTAATGCCCCGCAGTATGGCAACAACGCATATATAGCTCCGCAGGCGAAACTTTCCGACGGATTGCTGGATATTACGGTGGTGCATTCCGGTTCCCCGATTTCCACGATGATGGTGGGTGTTGATTTGCTGACCGGATATCTTGACCGTAACACCCAGATCGAGACGTTCAGGGTAAGCGCTGCCACGATCACCCGCCTTGGAAGCGGTCCGGTGCATATCGACGGCGACCCTCTGACGCTCGGCACAAATCTCGAGGTGACTTGCGATCCTGCCGCTCTCAAGGTTTTCGCCCCTGAGAAAGAGGCTGAGTTCAAGCCTATAGTGTCGCCGCTGAGGGCGATGATCGATGACATCCGCTATGACATGAAAGCCAAGTTCAGATAACCGCGCTGATTGTTGTACGGGATTTGTCCCCCAAAAGATTTTTATGAGACTGTATCCTGTCAGAACGGTACAGGAGCCTCCAGACAATAGTGCCTGCCATCTATAGGGAATGTAAATTCAATTTTTTGAGCATGCAGATGAAGTCGTTCTGATACTGTCCCGGCGTTTTTACCATATAGACGGTCGCCGGCTATCGGCATTCCGAGACCTTGTGCCGAGGCGGCATGTACCCGAAGCTGATGAGTGCGTCCGGTGTGCGGATAGAAGATTATCCGGCTTCTGCCTTCCGAGGCGCCTGTGAATTCGTAATCGGTAACAGCAGGTTTGCCTCCATCAGGATCCACACGCTGCCGTGGACGGTCAAGCCAATCGGGAGAAAGAGATAGGTCAATATGCCCTTTGTATGGGACACCAAGGGATCTGTAGTCTCCTTCAAGATCGGCGATATACGTTTTTTTTACTTTTCTGGTTGAAAACAGTGATTGCATTACCTTTAACGTAGGTAGTCCGAATGTGGCTATGATGACTCCCGATGTGTCCTGGTCAAGGCGGTGAGCCATTTTCACAAATCTGTCGGCTCCATATTTCTCTTCGAGCCATTGCTGCAGGGAAATTGCCGCTCCTTTACCCGGCACAGACAGCATTCCGGAAGGCTTGTTGACAACACAGAACCATTCATTCTCATATATGATTTCAGGATTATGGGAGGCGTTCGGCATAAAGTCGCTTCCGAGAGGAGGATATACTGAAAGTCCCTTAAGCATCCATCCGAGTACGGGAAGGCATTTGCCACGGCACGCCGGATAATGTACGCCATGTATCCGCAATTCCCCTCCTTTGGGTTTTCCATACCAATATTCGGCTATGGCTACAGGTTCCCAGCCTTTCAGATATGCTGCATTCAACAGTTTGGGCGCGCAGCATTCTCCGGCACCGGAAGGGGGAATCCGCATGGGGGTCGCGGCGAAAATCTCGCTCAGGCTTCTGCTTTCACCGAGAGAGTTAAGCAATTTGAAGTTAGAGAACAGCCAATTTTGCAAGGCTTCGGAGTCAGAGCGTCGTTTCTCCTTAAGGGCGTCAAGATGCGACCGCGCCTGTTTTAGATCAGACTCAAAAGGTTCGAGATCGGCAGCCACCCGCTTTTTTAGACGGTGGAGCTCGGCTTTCTCAAATTGACTCTGACGGATCATGTCGGCTATCTCATTCTCATCTGCGGCACCGGACTTTCTCCTTGCATCCCTCTCCAATTTTGACAGGCGGCACTTTTCTCTATACTTGGAAATTTCGGTATCGAGTCTATGCTTTGCGTGAATGAAATCATTTTCAATCTTGGAGAAAATGTGTTGTTCGAAGTCGGCTATCTCTTTATTCTGACGGGAAATGTCAGCTTCTTTTGTCTTGAAATAGCCGTCTGGCATGAGATAGTCGAACACCGGACCAACAAATCCCGGGCGATGGAATCCGCCTTCGCCCAATTGTCCGGAAAAAGCATATAGAATATGACGGGTGCCGCAATCGTCGGTGGCGATCAGCACTCCGAGCATTTTTCCTTCCGCGAGTTCGTTACAGAAAATGATGTCGTCTTGCCTGTCGCTTTTCTTCAGCGCCTCCAGCATGACGGTCAAATTGCGGAAAGCCTCTTCGCAGGCGGGGTCGGGGGTATAGTCAAACGGGTTGTTCATAATCGTAATCGCTAAATTACAAAATATCTCCCGTTCATGCAATAATCCTATTCTATGCATGCCGCGCGCTGAACAAGTTTGTATCCCCATACCCCGCGACATATCCGGCAACAATTCGGTATAGTTTTCTCCGGTGGATTCTTTGCCTCGTCGCACGCCATGCGTGAATTGAAACTTAAAATGTGTTTGTATAACATGTGAAAATGGTTGAAAAGTGCTAACTTTGCGGATGAAGGGATTGGTGTAGGCAAAGACAGACTCTCTTATGATTATGAAGAGGGCTTTTTTGACATTTATCTTCCTGTTGGCGGTCGTTATCCCGGTTCTGGACAGCAATGTTTATGATACGAGATATTTCGATACCTCAGGCAGTAGAGGGATAACGATTCCCCGGCTGTCGCCGTCGCGCAGAGGCATGCCGCGGAGAATGCCGGAGATGTGAAGATGGTGCGGATAAAGATTGACGGGAATTTACTATTGTATTGACAAAAATCGCGATAAAAAATAGTTTTATGAAGAAAAAGAGAATAATCGTACCGGCAATGTCTCCGGAAAAATATATCAAAACCAAAGCTCGTCAACTGCCTTTGGGAAAGACATATATATCCAGAACCTCAGCGAACAATGGAGTCTATGTAATTGCAGTGACGAGAGAGCATAAAGGTGGTAAATTTACGGTAGGTGTTTACCTGATTGATATGTATTGCCTTGGGGTGAAAGACTCTTTCTATTATTTTTCGATTACTCCGGAAGAATTCAAAGATAGAATCCTGTCATCCGGTATAAATTATGAGGAGACTGAATATGTCGAGGCTCACAATCTCATTTATGGTGCGCTGGAATATGCAGAGGAAGCCGGAATCGAGCCTGCACGCGAGTTCAAAGTCAGCGAGTTTATACTCGAGCCTGATGACGACAGAATTCCACTTATGGAATTTGAATTCGGACATAATGGGGTGAGAGAACTTGTGGTGGGACCTGACCGCGAAGAAATGAAACATATACCGACGCTTGAGAAAAATGTGCCCGGGGAATATATAGTGACGGGATGTATCGACAGCTGTTTTGACGGCAGTCAGGATTATGATGCCGATTATGAGGCTATAACAGGATATGACGACCCGAGAAGTTTTAATTTCGATTTTCATCCTTTCCCGCACAATCCATATCCTGAAAATCTGGAAAGCGTGCGCCACACGGAACTGTTAGATATATTCTATCCCACAGAGGGAAACCTTGGAATAACCCTTGATGAGACGCAGATCGCTAAATTGCGCGCCATATCTCGCGATGAGCTTCTGGCAGACCTCCGCGTGATAGCCGGCTACGAATTGGGAGAGTCCGAAAAGGAGATAGAGGAAGATGGCTGCTATAACTATAATGAGATTAATGTGATGTATGTCATTTGCACGATACTCGCGGAAATAGGTGGTAGCGACACAAAAGATCTTGTCAGGAGTATTCTGCAGCAGTCTTCTTATTGGCAGGATGCATATCTTGGGGATTACGGATTGGATATAATGCATAGTGTCATAGCCAATGCTTTTGAAGATTGTCCGGAGGAATTGGCAGGTATGGTTTTGGAGCAGGGATATTCCGCATATTCCAGAGCCACTATGTTGTTTTCCCTTGAATGGATCGCCCTGTGGCATTCTCCTGCACGTGAGATCATAGAGAGGGAAGTGCGTGATATCGCCGAATTGATCCTTCATGGCGATGGTTCCGAATTGCCTCTTCTGAGCGACTATACAATGGGCGCTCTGTCTGATATTATTGTAAGTCTGGAAATGAAGCAATCTTTACCGTTGGTAAAAGAGATGCACGACCGTGGTCTTATAAATGAGAGAGTGTATGGCAGTTACGAGGAGCAACTTGAAGAGCTGTCGCGTATAGAGAAATCCGGAAGCTATGTCGAATCTCGGTATACGACTCTTGAACAAATCTACAAAAACTATAAGTAACTACGAACAATAAATGATCAGATGTCTGCCACATTCCACGGCTATTTCCATTTCTCCGGCAGAAATAAAGCGCGTCGGGTTCGTGGCATAGGTCAGTATTTTTACGGATAAAATTCAAATACAACTGACAAGAGGCTGTGTCATAAAACCGAATTATGATATGGTATCTTGCCTTATTTTCAGTGAATTATCTCCGAAGAGAGTCGGCATTTCTATTCTTCGAAGATAACAATACATGCTGAGATTTGTTTTTATTGTTAAGCGAACCGCACTATTTGGAGTAATGTTTTATAGATGATGGGTAAAATGTCTATGGTATTTATGTTTCTGCTGCTTTCCGGCTGTGCGGGAAGTGGGGTGGACATAGGGATAGGGCATAATGAAATTTCAGAGAAAAAAGATAAGGATATGAAAGAAAGATACCTAAAACCTTCGGATGATGAATTACGACGTAAATTGACAGCCGAACAATATGCAGTCACTCAAGAGGGAGCCACCGAATGCCCTTATACTAACGAATATGACCATGAATTCAGACCCGGAATATATGTTGATGTAACTACGGGAGAACCATTGTTTTTGTCTTCTGACAAGTTTGATTCAGGATGCGGATGGCCGGCGTTCAGCCGACCGATATCATCAGAGGTGCTGACAGAACATGCCGACAATTCGCATGGCATGAGGCGTGTGGAAGTGCGGAGTGCCGTGGGCGATGCTCATTTGGGGCATGTCTTTCCCGATGGACCTCGTTCGAAAGGTGGGTTGAGGTATTGCATCAACAGTGCGTCGCTCCGCTTTATCCCTAAGTCTGAAATGGAGGTGCAGGGATATGGCGAATATCTGCCGTTGATTAAGGAACGTGCGAACTAAAGATAATCAGTCGGCAACATTGCTGCCGGAAAATGCGCGTCTGCGTGCGGGGATGTAAACCATGAGGCAAAATATGGCGGTGCAGACCGCAATTGACCCTCCGATATATCCGATCTGCCCGAGGCAACTGTTGTTTGTGGCGATCCCGCCTACCAGGGCACCTGCGCCGATACCAAGATTGAAAGTGCCTGAATATATGCTCATGGGAACAGCGGAATCGAGGGGAAAGAGCCGGACAATATCATTCTGCAGGGCTATGTTCAAAGTGGTTATGGCAATTCCCCAGGGGATGCATAAGGCTGCCAGTATCATAGGATGCATATCAGCCGCCGGTCGAAGCATCATCAGCATGAAGGGAATTCCGAAGCATGAGGCTATAATCACCGCCCGGGAATGGCGGGGATAGCATTCTCCGGCAATCAGGCTGCCGAGCAATCCGGCAACTCCGAACAGTGTCAAGGTCCATGTGATGGCGGATTCGCTGAATCCGCCAATCTGTGCGAGGAATGGCTCAATATAACTGTAACCGGTATAATATCCTGTAATGGTGACTCCTATAATTAGATAAATCATCAATAGCTGCGGAGAATGCAGCATGTCGTAAATCAGCTGTTTGCGTGATACAGTGTCGGCTTCCCGATTTATATCAGGATAGAACATGCGCATAAGGATGAACAGAAGGATTGCAAGGATGCCGATCGATCCGAAAGCTGTGCGCCATCCTGCGATAAGTCCGATGAGCCTTCCCATAGGTAACCCTACAATGAGCGCCATGCCACCCCCGGCAACAAGTACACTGAGAGCCGAGGCACGCTTATCTGGGGGTGCTACCGCCACAATCATGGCAGGGGCTATTGACCAGAATATGCAGTGTGTCAAAGCGACGCCGATGCGTGAGGCAAGCAGCATATTGTAACTGCAGGCGAATGTGGAAATGATATGAGACACAATAAACACCGCTATGATGCCAAGCATAAGCTTGCGATAGGGAACCCGGGCAAATGCGAGCATAAGCGGAAGAGAGAGAAGAGCCACAACCCATGCGTATGCTGTGATAAGTAAGCCGGTTTTGGCTTCGCTCACTCCCAAATCTGCCCCGATATCACTAAGCAACCCAACCGGAATCATTTCGGAGGTATTGAACGTGAATCCGGCTGCCGCCATAACTATCATCGGAATAATGTAATTGAATCTCCTGCTGGATTTATTTTGATGTCTCATATTGTTTTGCGGATGCTCTCTTATAATTTGCTATGAAATAACGAAGGGTGCCGCATGTATATTTTGACGGAATCTAAAGAATTTTCCAATGTTGCCGTATATTTTCCCGTTATGGGTGTCAAAGCCGATGAAGGGGAGTTGTCCGCTGTCCGCGACTTGCAAGGGTTGTCCGTTTATATTCACGATCGTCCACTCTCCTTCGATATCGGAAAGAGTGGCTGATTTCTTCATTGTGGAGCATGACGATAAAACGATTAGAGAGAGAAAAACACCTACAAATACTTTTTTCATTATAGCTTCAGGGTTATTGAACAAGGAGGAGAGAGCAGCCATGCATAATAACATGGATGCCCTCTCCAGTGGTTGTTATAGTTTCTTATAAATGGTGAGCAACTTTACTTTGGTTCATGTCAAATTGGAATGTTGTGGGAACAAAGTCGACAAGCTCCTGCTGCCCGTCACCTTCTCCCAACATGACTTTTGTAGCTGTGATGCTGAATTTGACATTAGCGTCTTTGACGTTGTATGCACCCTCTTCACCGGCTTCCACCGATACTTGGCTCTCCTCAGCACCGGCCTTTTACGCCACTACCGTCTTAAATCCGCTCAAAAATCGCCGCCACTACGACCCCGAAATTTTAAGGAACGAACTATAAACACCAGCCAATTATTTTCATCTACAAACTTTTAGAGATTGAATATAGCCCTCAAATTTGCATATCTTAGGATATTTGCCTAAATTCGCATTGACAAAACTATTGCAGATGCAACCATTTTGTCAATTAGATTTAAGATCCGATTATGATTATAGAAAGACAACATTACCTCAATCAGTTGCTGGCAAAAAAATGGAACGGCAAAGTCAAGATTATAACCGGAATCCGACGTTCCGGAAAATCATTCCTGCTGTCTACCCTATTCAAAAGGAAGTTAATAGAAACCGGAGTGTCACTAGATGATTTTATCGAAATAGCTTTAGATCGCAAGTCAGACATAAAATTCCGTAATCCCAATCTGCTATATGATCATATAATGAAATTGACTCAGAATATGTCCCGAAAATTCTATATCTTTATTGATGAGATACAGTTATCCTATAAGATTAAGAATGACGAGATAGATGAAAATTTGGTGCCTGAGGAAGACCGCGAAATGCTATTTACTACTTTCTATGACATACTTAACGATCTTCTCAGTCGTCCAAATCTTGATATATATGTAACCGGATCCAACTCAAAAATGCTTTCGAAAGACATCGTGACCAATTTCCGTGACAGAGGAACTGAGATAAAAGTGTATCCTTTCTCATTCTCAGAGTTTATCACGATTTCAGATAAAGACAAATCTGATGCTTTCGAAGAATATCTAATGTATGGAGGAATGCCTTTGGCTGTTCTTGAATCTGATGAAAGGGAGAAACGGAAATACCTTCAAGGACTTTTTGCCAATGTTTATATCAAGGATATCGTAGAACGCTATAATCTAAAAGACGAAAGCATTTTGAGTCCTCTTGTAGATTCTTTGGCCTCAGCAATCGGATCGCTGACCAACTCCAATAAGCTGGCAAATACAGCCGGATCTGCTTCGGGAAAGACTCCATCCCATAATACAGTTAAAAACTATCTTCAATATTTGGAAGACTCCTATCTCTTCCAAAGTGCCAAAAGATGGGATGTCAAGGGGAGGAAGTATTTCGGAACTATTCAGAAATATTATGTCACGGACCTTGGACTCAGAAACGCTCGTCTGAACTTCCGTCAACAGGAAAGATCACACCTTATGGAAAACTTAATCTACAATGAACTTATCCGTAGAGGATATTCTGTAGATGTAGGAATTGTAGAGGTGAGTCGTATGATTGATGGGAAAAGAAAATCGTCACAATATGAGATAGACTTCGTAGTCAATTTGGGAAATAATAAGGTTTATATCCAATCGGCACTACATGTTGACACGCCTGAAAAGAAAGCTCAGGAAACATTTTCATTAAGGAATACAGGAGACTTCTTTAAAAAGATCGTAGTGCTTGATGGCAATTCCAAATTATGGACAGATGAAGACGGAGTGACGTATGTTGGTGTAATACCTTTCTTATTGGATGATGTATTATCAGAGTTAAGTTGAATTTTCTTATGAAAATTTCATTCCATCTATAACTATGAAAGTGTTTTTTAATCTTACAGAACTGCTCAGTCGCTTGCATACGGAGCATCCGCATCTGCCCGCTTGAATATCACTTCGGCGGCAGTGTTGCCATGAGCGGCGAAATGAAGTTTATTCTGCACAATCTTGAAGAACTCAACTGAAATCTCAGAGCGTGGGTCATAATCGACTGCCGTGGCATAAAGGTCGAGCACCTGCCGGTACATCACTTTCTCCGACGAACGGATGTCACGGATACGGTCGAGTAGCTCACGCCAGTAAGAACCGCCGCCATTACCCTTCAACCGCTCATCATCCATCGTAAACCCTTTGATGATATACTCTTTAAGTCGCTCCGTAGCCCACCTGCGGAAGTGCGTCGCAATCACCGACCGGATTCTGTATCCCAGCGATATAATCATATCGAGGTTATAGAATGGTATCTCTCGCGTCACCTGCCTGGCTCCCTCTTGTCGAACCTGTAAGAAATTCTTACAGGTTGCATGTTCATCCAATTCTCCATCCGCATATATGTTGCGGATATGCTGTACGATGTTGGGTCGAGTCGTCTGATAAAGCTCTGCCATCTGCTGCTGGGAAAGCCATACAGTCTCTCCCGTAAACTTCACCTCGATGCGGGTCTCGCCGTCCTCGCTCTGATATATGATTATTTGGTTGTTGACATCCATGGTCGCAAATGATTATTGATAGATGTTCAATAATTGTAGTATACTTTTGTGTTAATCAAACTTGTCAATTAACCGCGAATTAGTATGGTTGATTATTCCAAACTGGTAGACTCCCACTGATATGTAATATTTCATTTAATAAAAGTCTTTCCACTTCTACAGGATCATCGTTCTCTGTATCAAACCAACTTACTGTTAATTTTTTTATCCCATATTGTAACATTATAATAGGCCATATTCTTTTTCGAGGAAACTTCCCAAATTGGTGACCATTAACCAATCTATCCTTAATTCCCCCCAATCCGGCTTTGCGATGAACAATTTTACCATTTTCCTTTTTTCCTGATCGGCCGATATAAATTAATTCTTTGTTTCCATTGCAAGTTGAGTTCCATACCAAATAAACGC
This sequence comes from uncultured Porphyromonadaceae bacterium, assembly GCA_947174235.1. GTDB lineage: Bacteria > Bacteroidota > Bacteroidia > Bacteroidales > Muribaculaceae > Lepagella. The sequence continues at coordinate 11,741 of CAMWID010000082.1, forward strand.
CACTCTTATTGGTGGGAGCATTACATACAGAAACCAGTTTGTCATCTGGTTCAAAATCAAAATATCCGGTGTTTTTATACTTTGTTAAAATATCGAACATAAGAAAATATTCTATTATTAGCTATTGATTATAAGTTTTTTATGTAAAATCTTTGCTTATACTCATCCTCATTGGAGGAATATCAGGTAACACTAAATTAGTAATTTGTGCTATTTTTAACTTTAATAGCCAAGAGAATCGGGCGATGAAAGACGATGAAACGCCACTACTTCAATTATAATTTTGAAAGTAGTTCCGAACCTGTCATCACCTCCATTCTGGAGAATGCAAACAGTTTATTGCCAAGGTCTTTAAGGGAAGCACCAATATGATATACGGTTTCATCAATAATCAGGAAGCGGTCGTGAGCTTTGGTATATTTATGGAGGGTAACACCAGGATACTGTTTGTTGTGTTTTTCCACATCCTGACGGAGCTGCTTGGAAATCTGCCCGTCATAAATATCAACCGTAACACCCGACGCACGTTTGGACAACTGCACAAGCACAGTGTCATCAATATAATTGTCGATAACCACAATCCTATGTTTCGCCTCTTTGATTCGATCGGCAACAAATGCATAAGCATCGAAAATCTGCCCATTGAAGAAAATACCTTCCTTTGGTTTGCTATCCTTCCCAAGTTTATCAAGGATAGCATCTATTTTCTCGTCAGTCTTTAGCTGCTTCTTCTCAATCCTCTCTATTCTCTGAAAAACAGACGCATTGCTTATCAGTAAATTTCGCATTACCACAAAGGCCTCTATAATGCGGATACTGGTCCTGACAGCTGTCTCGCTTTTCAACACCGCAGAAAGCATGGCTACCCCTTGTTCCGTAAATGCAAAAGGATTAGCTGCGGAATATTTGAGCGATTTGAACCGGTCACAATTTGTGACCAGTTCATCTTTTTCGACATCAGTCAACTGAAATCTAAAGCCTTCCGGGAAACGTTCTACATTTCGCTTGACGGCCTGATTAAGCACTTTTGTCTCAACGCCATATAGTTCAGCCAAGTCACGATCTATCATAATCGG
>CAMWID010000083.1 GCA_947174235.1 uncultured Porphyromonadaceae bacterium
TTTATATTTTTTAACAATTATATTATATTTATAGATAAAATATTGAAATCAACATAAAAAATGGCAAATAAAAAAAAAGACGGTCAATTCGCAGTTTTTATTGACCGTCTATTGATTCTGTTCAGAGAACGTATTATTTTTTCCGATACACCGTTATTGTATTACCACGACAAAATTCTCTTTCCACGGGATAGACATCCTCCGGAATCACAGGGGATTTCAATCCGCGCAAAATCTTTAGCGGCGACTCTTCAACCCTTATTTCATCATAAAGCCCTGCCGCGATAAAACTTCTCAAAAGCGTCGGGCCTCCTTCTACCATCAGTGAGGTCACACCTTCTTTCTTCAGGTTTTCTACAAGTTTGTTGCAATCCATGTCTGACCCGCAATCCACGACACGCGGATTCCTTCCGCTCCAATGACGCACGTCAAGTCGTGGATTGTCAATTCGCCTCGTGTTGGATCCCACCATTATCGCCTCCACGTTACCCCTCTCACGATGCATCCACACCGTAGAAAGCGGATTGGAGAATTTCACACCCACAGGATTTCCGCCATCGTCATATCCCGCCATATACCCGTCGGAACTCTGCGCCCACTTAAGCAGAATCCAGGGACGTCCGCAGGTATGAGCGGTCATAAATCGTCTGTTGATACCGATACATTCCTCCTTAAGAACATTTTCCGTGACGTTGATCCCGGCTTCCCGCATCATACGGACACCCCTTCCGGCAACCAATGGATTCGGATCCGGGGCGCCGACGACAACATGTGGAATCCCCGTATCAATGATAAGTTTCGCACACGGAGGAGTCTTGCCATAATGCGAACAAGGTTCCAGTGTGACGTATATTGTCGACTCCCTCAAAAGATCCTTGTCCTTATCTTTTACGGAAGCTATGGCATTGACCTCGGCATGGGGACCTCCGAAAGTTCGGTGATACCCCTCCCCTATTATCCTGCCGCGAGCCACAACCACTGCTCCTACCATCGGATTAGGTGCCACTCGCCCTTCTCCTCCGCGTGCAAGCTGCAGCGCACGACTCATATATTTTTCCTCTATCATGTTGTTTAAATCTAATAACTCGCCTGAAAAAACTACCAAATACCCGACTAAATCGGGACGCGGCATCCGGGTTCTACGGATGCCGCGTCCATACGGGCAGAAGCCAGACACAATATCCGGCAAGGAGCCGGAATCTGTCTATGCATCATATCACTCGAAACCGCGCAGACGCAAGAGCGCCTTCGCGTCCGGCTCATGACCACGGAAACGTTTGAAAAGCACCATCGCGTCTTCAGTGTCACCACTCTCAAGAATATTTTTCTTGAAAGACGCGGCGGTCTTCTTGTCGAATATACCTTTTTCTTTGAAAAGCTCCCAGGCGTCAGCCTCAAGCACCTGGCTCCATAGATACGTATAATATCCGGAGGCATAGCCGTCGTCTCCGAAGATATGCTTGAAATAAGGGGAACGGTAACGATAGGTTATCTCTTCGGGCATTCCGATCTTTTTAGTGACCTGAGCCTCGAAACCCGGGACATCGATCCCGTTGCCGTCAGTCTTGCCCCATTCGAGGTCAAGGAGAGCAGCACCGGCAAGTTCTGTCGTGACAAAACCTTGATTAAACTTCGAAGCATTCTGAAGCTTCTCTATAAGCTCGTCCGGTATAACTTCCCCGGTCTTGTAATGACGGGCATACATCTTGAGCACTTCGGGTTCAAACGCCCAATGCTCGTTTATCTGAGAACACAGCTCAACATAATCACGGTCTACATTAGTGCCCGCTATGGATCGGTAAGGCACTTTTGAAAGAATACCCTGAAGTGCATGTCCGAATTCATGGAAAGTCGTCTCCACCTCGTCTATTGTAAGCAATGCAGGGGTATCTCCGGCGGGACGGGTGAAATTGCCTACATTATATACGATAGGGCGGCGCTGACCATCTTCATAAAGACCGCTGCTCTGAAGCTGTTCCATCCATGCTCCCTGACGTTTTGACGCCCTCGGGAAATAATCGGTCATGAAAACCGCTATATGCTCCCCTGTCTTGGAATCAACCACTTCATATACCTTCACCTCGTCCATATACTTTGGAGCGTCAGGCATCTCTATCATTTTTATGCCATAAAGCTTCTCGGCGGCGCCGAACATTCCTTTAAGCACATTATCAAGTGCAAAATACGGACGCACTTCCGATTCGTCAAGGTCATATTTTTGCTTTTTCACCTTACCGGCATAATAGTAGTAATCCCAGGGAGCGATCTTGAAACCACCCTTCTCGGCATCCACCACCGCCTGCATGTCTGCCACTTCCTCATGGCTTCTTTTTACAGCCGGTTCAAACACCTGAAGCAACAGATCCGTGGCGGCTTCGGGAGTTTTCGCCATAACCCTGGAGGTCATCATCTGCGCGAAATTGTCAAAGCCCATTATACGCGCCTTCTCAGCACGCAGCTTTACAATCTTCTCTATAACAGGATAGTTGTTGTATTCCCCGTAAGAGGCAAGATTGGTATAGCCCTTGTACATAGCCTCTCTCAACCCCCTGTTGTCTGCGCTCTGCAGCACGGGAAGACGGCTCGGGCCATGAAGGGTGAATACCCACAGACCTTCAAGACCGCGTTTTTTAGCCTCGTCGGCAGCCTGAGCGACCGACGACTCCGGAAGACCTCCCAGGTCATCCTTGTCATATACCGTGATGAAGAAGGAATTTGTGGCGTTAAGAAGGTTCTTGTTGTATTGGATGAAAAGTTTTGACAACTCATCGTTCACTTTTATAAGCTCCTCTTTCTTATCTGCGGGAAGAGCCGCGCCTCTCTCAACAAATTCCCTGTAGTATTTCTCCACCACCCGTTTCTGCAAGGCATCCAAACCCTGCTTGTCGCTGTTGTCATATACATATTTGATCTTCTGGAAAAGCTGTTCATTGAGGTTCAGCTGGTTCGACGCTTCATTGAGCAACGGTATCGCCTCCTCCGCCATCGCCGCGAACTCGTCTGTGGCAAGTGCGCCGTCATAATGATAGAACACACCCGACACCCTGTCAAGAATAGGTGAAAGATTCTCCAGAGGAAGAATAGTATTGTCAAAATCGGGAACGGCACGGTTTGCCGTTATCGCGAACATATTCTGCTTCTGCTCCTCGATACCCGCCTTTATCGCCGGGATAAAGTCAGAAATAAGGATATCCCCGAACGGTGGGATCTTGTATTTGTCAGCATATTCACTCAGGAATGGATTGACGTGTGTGTCTGCCATAATCTGTGGTGTTAAGCCGCATCCGAGCATTATCGCCACGGCTGATGATAATAAATATTTTTTCATAATTATAGGTTATTGTTATAATTCAATCAGAATTGAGGCATTCCGCGAACTTAAAGCCTTACGGGAGCACTGCCTTAAGCCCGCGTTTTATTTCGTAAACGCGAACTCTCCCACAAGCGGATAATGGTCGGATGTGTTGATCTTATCCACCTTGAGGCTCAGAGCCTCAAGAGGTCCGCGATAAAGCATCTGGTCTATGTGGAAATAAAACGCATGCAGGTTATACGTCCACGTGAATCCAAGATTGGTTTCTGCGTAAGCGTCGCGCATGTCTTCACCCCTTATAAGATTATAAGTCCACGAAGCCGGCACGTCATTGAAATCCCCGCATACGATCAACGGCGCGGTGGGACGTATCTCGTTGATAGCTTCACGAAGATCCCTTGCATTCATGGCACGTTGTCTGAAGGCGTTCCGGAGTTTTGACAGGATCGTGCCTTTCAGTTCCTTCACGCTCGCTTTCGCTCCGTCTACAGTCTTCATCTCCTTCACAACCTTTCGCTCCTCTTCCGACAGATCATAGGAATATAGATGGACCATCCCGACATTCAGCACCTTCCCTCCGGGGAAATTTACTTTAAAGAAATCATAACGGTGGTGACCGCCGTCGTTGACAAGAGAAAGACCCGAGCGGTCTACCGGATACTTCGACAATATCTTTATATCAGTAGATGACAGTCCTGCCCGGAAAGGATACGCCCTGACGAGACTGTCTATAAGGGCGGGACTCGCCTTCTTCAATTCAGACGGACTGAAATTATCAAGTTCCGCCAGACAGATGACATCAGCTCCGGAATTTATCATATATTCCACAGCCCTGTTCGTATGGGAATCCGGACGCCGTATGTCGTCTGTATGCAACACATTCCAGGAAATTATCTTGAATGTCTGCTGTCCGGGTGTGGCATCTTTAGGGAAGCTGACCGGAAACGCCTGCGACAACGATCCCCAGCATGCCACTATCGTAAGCACTCCGAGAGCCGCGAAAAATATACGCCTTGTCAATGCCCAGAATATTATCAACAATATGGTGGCACATGCAAAATATGGTAAGGCAAGACACAGAACGGCGGGGATTGTCAGGTATTCCGGATTGCACTTTCCTCCATATGCAGACAAAATCGTGAGCAGATAAACTACTATCGATACGATCCGCATCACCAGACGGAAAATCGGATTTATTAGCGGAATTGAAAACATACTTCCAAATTTTGAGTTAATTCTACAACTTTTTCCGGCAGGATATACCATCCGCGGCTGTCAGCCGTATCCACGTGTCGCATCAGGAATCCAGTCGCTGGGAGAGAGCGTTTAATTCTTTACGTTCGGTATCGGTAAGAGATGTATAGCCCGACAGTCTTATCTTGTCGAGCAATACGTCAAGACGGTTGGCATCCGCGAGTTTTCCTGACACCGCCTTCGCCACGGCATGTCCGTCGCGCACCACTTCGGTACGTGGCTTTATAAGTTCAGACACATTCAATATGGCTTTTCTGCGCACCGCCACAACTTCTTCTTTCTTTTTCACAGGATCAAAACCCTTCTTCAAGGCGTAGGCGAAAGCCGCACCGAACAACAGACCGCCGACATGTGCCGCCTGACCTCCGGCGTTTCCGCCCCCTATCCCGGCGAATGTAAGCAGGATACATCCCACAGCTATCCATTTGAACTTCACTTCTCCGAAAATCAGAAGATAAAGACGCAGATCGGGAGTGCGGATCGCGGCTGCCGCTATCAACGCGAGCACGGATGCAGAAGCTCCGCAAAGATATGAATCTTCCGGCGAAAGCTCAGGAATTGCCGCACGCACCCCCACGTAGAGTATCGCCCCCGTAATGCCACCACCTATGTAAAGCCAAAGAAGATGACGGTCGGAGAGAGAAGTCATGAGCACCCGTCCGAACCAAAACAGCCACAACACATTGAAAAGAAGATGGAGAAAATCATATTGCGTGACCATGTAGGTCAGTGCGGTCCATGCATGTCGCAACGCCATTGGCACTGATGAGGACACACAGAACCATTGCATAGTGAAATTGCCGGGTATGCCGCAACTGTTGCCGATCATCACTGTCAGCCACAGGATCAGGAATACGGCACAGTTAACTATGATCATCCATGCCAGGACGCGCGATTCGCACACCCTCTGAAATTTATCAATAAAAGCTCCCACCTCGCAAAATTCCTTTCTTTCTCCAATACAACAATATCACCAAGGCGAAAAGCATGCCGCCGAGATGCGCAAAATGCGCGATCATGTCGTTGGCGCCCACTCCAAGGAAAAATTCTATCACGCCATAACCGATCATCATATATTTCGCCTTGATCGGTACCGGGATGAAAAACAGATAAAGAGGCTGGTTGGGGAACACGAACGCATATCCGAGCAAAAGACCGAAGACTGCCCCCGACGCACCGATGGTGACCATCTGGTTCTTGAACTGAGCGACCGCCGACAGGAAGTCACCGTCACCGTTCGCAATCGCGGATTCCACAATCTCTTTCATATGATCGTACGTGATTCCATTGAGTCTGGCGATACCGCTGACATATTCATGCATCCAGCTCATCGCCCAGACACATTCCTGCACAATCGCGGCGCCGACTCCGCACACAAAATAAAAGATAAAGAAACGCTTGCTTCCCCATACCCTTTCAAGAGTGGAACCGAACATCCACAAGGTAAACATGTTGAAGAAAACGTGAAACGGTGTCTGCGGGGCATGTACGAACATATAGGTCAACGCCTGTATCGGGTTGAAATCAGACGCCGACACGTAATGCAGACCGAGCACCCTGACTATGGTGTCGGAAAACCGGGGGAAGATAGCTTCCGCCAGCCATACTATCAAATTGATTATTATGAGGTTCTTTGTGACAGGCGGTATTGACGCCATGAATCCTCCTCTGTTGTTTCCAAACATGTTGCAAATATAGCAATTTTTAATATCTCAGGCAAACCATCATGCCATGTAGCTAACAAGTTTAAATTTAATTATGTTTTTTCTTCTCCAAAACTTTCAATCTTTCCAAATATTTGCTACCTTTGTCTCGCTACTAACTGTCAGGATACCGGATCAGGTGTCCCTTCCCTCTGACGGGTGTCTGCCACAACACGGTGGAGTCTGTCGCAGGGGAACTTATGAATTACCAAAAAAATTCACCTAACATACATTCTCTAATGAAAAAACTGTCTATCGCGTCATTGGCCCTGCTCGCTGTGGCCTGCGGACGCAATTCTTCCCCGGGGGGCACCTCCCCGGCGATACCTTCGGATCAGGAGATCGAAAAAAGAGTGAAAGAAATCGTTTCCGCCATGTCTATCGACGACAAGGTCGGGCAGATGTGCGAGATAAACATCGATGTAATCACAGTAGACTCCCTCGTCAACGGCAAAGTAGAACTTGATGAAGCGAAAGTAAAGAACGCTTTTGAGAAATTTCGAGTAGGTTCCGTGCTGAACACTCCTATGGGTGAGGCACAGACACCTGAAACATGGTACCGTGTCATCAGCGGAATCCAGGATGCATCTATGGAATATATCGGGGTGCCGGACGTATTCGGCGTAGACCAGAACCATGGCACGACTTATACAATCGGAGGCACATTGTTTCCCCAGGAAATCAACATGGCGGCTTCTTTCAACCGTGAGCTTGTACGGGAGGGGGCAAGAATAACTGCATACGAGTCCAGGGCTTGCGCCATACCATGGGTCTATAATCCCGTGATGGACCTCGGACGTAATCCGGTATGGAGCCGCATATGGGAAAGCTTCGGTGAGGATCCATACATCAACGGCGCCATGGCGGTGGAAATGGTAAAGGGGTATCAGGGCGATGACCCTAACCACCTCGGCACACAGAACGTAGGGGCATGTCTTAAGCATTACATGGCATACGGAAATCCTGTCACCGGAAAAGACCGCACACCATCCTCAATCAACCCCGTAGACCTGCGCGAGAAGTATTTTCATCCTTACAAGGAAGCGATACGCGCCGGAGCTCTTTCCGTGATGGTCAATTCCGGAATCAACAACGGAATGCCATTCCACGCAAATTATGAGATGCTGACGGAATGGCTCAAGGAAGGTCTCGACTGGGACGGCATGATAGTCACAGACTGGGCAGACATCCACAATCTTTGGAAACGCGACAAGATCGCCGCAGACTATAAGGAGGCGATAATGCTGTCGATAAATGCCGGCATCGACATGTCGATGACTCCATACGACATGGAATTCTGCACTCTTCTAAAAGAGCTTGTTGAGGAAGGAAAAGTGTCGCAGGCACGCATTGACGACGCAGTATCCCGCATCATTCGTTTCAAACTTCGTCTCGGTCTATACGAGAATCCGGCAACAAATCCAAAAGACTATCCTCTTTTCGGAAGCGCCGAACACGCCGCGAAAGCTCTTGAATTAGCGGTGCAGAGTGAAATCCTTCTCAAAAATGAAAACAACATCCTCCCCATCGTGCAAGGGAAAAAGATTCTCGTGACCGGACCCAACGCCAACTCGATGCGTTCGCTTAACGGCGGCTGGTCTTATACCTGGCAAGGTATTGAGAATCCCAAGTTCCACGATCAGTACAACACCATCTATGAAGCTCTGCGCAATGAGTACGGAGCCGCAAACGTGATTCTCGAACAAGGAATGGATTATGTGCAGGATTTCGGCAAATGGGAACTTGAACAGAACCTGAGGATTGAACGTGCGGTAGCTGCTGCAAGAGGTGTTGACATCATCGTGGCGTGCATAGGGGAAAATTCTTATTGCGAAACTCCCGGCAACACCAACGACCTCACTATTTCAGCCAACCAGGCTGCTCTCGTGAAGGCGCTCGCCGCCACCGGCAAACCTGTCGTGCTCGTGCTCAATGAAGGTCGTCCGCGCATTATACGCGAGATCGAACCCCTCGCCAAAGCTGTGGTCAGCGTGCTCCTTCCGGGAAACTATGGCGGCGACGCACTCGCCCTCCTGCTTTCCGGCAAACGTAATTTCAGTGCCAAGCTCCCCTACTCATATCCCAAATGGATAAACGCCCTCGCCACTTATGACCATAAGCCGAGCGAAACTGTCGAGACTATGAGCGGGGCTTACAACTACAGCGCCGATATCGACGTGCAGTGGCCTTTCGGATTCGGAATGAGCTACACTACATTCGAATATTCCGACATCTCTGTCGATAAAACAGAGTTCTCCCCTTCTGATGAGATAACCGTAAGCGTGACTGTCACCAACACGGGCGGTGTGGAAGGTATGGAACCGGTCATCTTCTACAGTTCAGACCTCGTGGCGTCAATCACCCCCGATGTGCTACGTGTCAGAGGATTCGACAAGGTTGACCTGAAACCGGGCGAAAGCAAGAAGGTATCCTTCACTATCCCGGCAAGCGACCTCGCTTTCGTCAACTATGACGGGAAATGGACTATAGAGAAAGGTGATTTCAAATTCACCATAGGATCTCAACAGACCGGCGCGGCATGCACCGAGACAAAAGTATGGGAAACCCCGAATATCTGATAGATATGAAAAACTGAAAATGGCGTGCCGGGATGTACTGCACCAACCGGCTCGCCATTTTTCTTTTATACACTTATTCTATGATTTTTTGATAAAAAATATCTGTCCGAGTGATATTTTTACCATTTTTATTGTTGTTACTCATATAAAACCGTATATTTGTAACATATTTTAGCAGCCGAGAAAAGATCAGCCGACATTTGACGACTGATTTTTATCAGCAGCACAACATTTTAAGAAAACATATTGAAATCATGACTAAAGGAGATCTCATCAATGAAATCGCCGCAAAGGCGGAATTGAATAAGGTGGCTGCCAAGGCGGCTCTTGACGCTTGTCTCGAATCTATCTCTCAGGCTCTTGCCAACGACGATAAGGTGCAGCTTCCCGGATTCGGCACATTCTCTATCGTCGAGAAACCGGAACGTACCGGCATCAATCCTCAGACAAAAGAAAAAATCACTATCGCGGCACGCAAGGCGGTAAAATTCAAACCCGCCGAAGGTCTCGGAAAGTGATAGGGGAAAGGGTTACGCAGCTGCTTATCCCACAAAAAGAACCGGAGCGCTTGCCGCAATTTGCGGAAGCGCTCTTTTTTTGTTAATTTTGCATCTGAATCAATCCTCCCCGCCTCAGCCTGCCTATATTCAGACCGCAGGATATAAGGGGCGGACACACAACATATTTTTAACTCAACAGCAATGACAGTAGAATCCATAATCGCCAAAGCAGTGGCGGAAGCCATTTCCAGGCTTTACGGTGTCGAGACTGATCCGGCGTCGGTAGTGCCTCAGGCAACAAGAAAAGAATTTGAAGGGAACCTCACGATCGTGGTGTTTCCATATCTCAAAGCTTCACGCAAATCTCCCGAAGCCACAGCTACCGAAATCGGGGAATGGCTTGTGGCAAACGAACCAGCCGTGGAGAAATTCAATGTGGTGAAAGGATTCCTCAATATCTCGATAAACCCCGCCTTCTGGGCGAAAGTGCTGCATGAGATCGCGGAAGACCCGGATTTCGGTATCACCCGCGCCGATGACAACTCCGATCTTGTCATGGTGGAATATTCTTCCCCCAACACCAACAAGCCTCTTCACCTCGGACACGTGCGCAACAATCTGCTCGGCTACTCCCTCTCCCGCATCCTTGAGGCCAACGGACACAAGGTGGTGAAGACAAATATCGTCAACGACCGAGGCATACACATCTGCAAGTCGATGCTCGCATGGAAAAAATGGGGAGACGGTGCCACCCCTGAATCCACAGGAAAGAAAGGAGACCACCTTATCGGCGACTTTTATGTAGAGTTTGACAAACATTTCAAACAGGAGGTAAAAGATCTCACCGGGAAAGGACTCTCTAAGGAGGATGCAGAGGCGCAGTCTCCGCTCATGCTCGAAGCCCGCGAAATGCTCCGCAAATGGGAGGCAGGCGACGAAGAAGTACGTTCTCTGTGGAAGACAATGAACAATTGGGTATATGAAGGATTCGATGAGACATACCGGCGTCTCGGAGTGGACTTCGACAAGATATATTACGAAAGCGACACCTATCTCGAAGGTAAAGACCTCGTGCTCGGTGGTATCGAGAAAGGGATCATGTATCGCAAGGAAGACGGTTCCGTATGGGCTGATCTTACAGGAGACGGTCTCGACCACAAGCTGCTTCTCCGTGCCGACGGGACTTCCGTATATATGACCCAGGACATAGGAACCGCGAAACTCCGTTATCAGGATTTCCCCATTGACAAGATGATATATGTGGTAGGCAACGAACAGAACTATCATTTCCAGGTGCTCTCCCTACTTCTTGACAAACTCGGATTTAAATGGGGCAAAGACCTCACCCACTTCTCTTACGGAATGGTTGAGCTTCCGGAAGGGAAAATGAAGTCGCGTGAGGGCACTGTGGTAGATGCCGACGACCTTATACAGCAGATGATCGACTCCGCACGTGAGACATCTGCCGACCGTTTCGCCGATATGCCGGCGGAAGAGGCTGCCGAAGTTGCAAGAATGGTGGGACTGGGCGCGTTGAAATATTTCCTGCTCAAAGTGGATCCCAAGAAAAACATGCTGTTCAATCCCAAGGAGTCTATCGATTTCAACGGCAACACCGGCCCGTTCCTACAGTATACATATGCCCGCATTCAGTCCGTAATACGCCGTGCCGGAGGAGTGGACTTGAATGCGCCGACATCTTCCACTCCCAATGAGAAAGAATCGACCCTTATCCAGAAAGTGGCGGATTTCCCCTCAGTTGTCAAGGAGGCGGGGAAAAGCTATTCCCCGGCGTTGATAGCCAACTATTGCTATGACCTCGCCAAGGAATACAACCAGTTCTACCACGATTATTCTATCCTGAAGGAGGAAGACAACGACAAACGTATGCTCAGACTGCTTCTCTCAGCCGTCGTGGCAAGGACACTCAAAACGGGTGTAAGCCTCCTCGGAATGGAGATGCCGGAACGCATGTAAAAAAGTTAACAATTATTGGATAACAGTCCTGACATTTGAACTAAACTTGGCACACGGTTTGTTGTCATATTATGACAGACACCTGCTGCCATAGTCACGATGGCATACATGACTTAATGCCGGGACTTTCAATCAGGAATCACCAAAACAAATACAAATATGGACAACTGGAATCAAAACATGACTCCCCCTCCCTATTATGGGTCGGGAGCCGTAGTAAATCAGGTCAACGCTGTGATGAAACGTGTGTATATCCGCATGTTCGTCGGGCTCCTTATCTCTGCGTTCTGTGCTCTCGGAGTGGCGTCGAGTGTATCAGCAATGCAATTCATTTTCGGCAACCAACTGATCTTCTGGGGGCTCTTTATTGTCATGCTTGCAATGGCATGGATACTCCCTGCACGTATCACAAAGATGTCGACCACCACATGTCTCCTTCTGTTCTGCCTCTTCTCGGCGATAATGGGAGTATGGCTCGCACCGATATTCATCGCCTACAGGATAGGCACAATCGTATACACATTCTTCATAACAGCCGGAACGTTCGGAGCTATGTCTGTATACGGCTACTTCACAAAATCTGACCTCTCCAAGATGGGCACATACCTCATGATGGCTCTCTTTGGTCTGATAATCGCCTCTGTGGTCAATATCTTCTGGGCAAACAGCACAATGGAATGGATCATATCCATCGTCGGAGTGCTGATATTCACCGGACTTACCGCATGGGACACCCAGCAGGTAAAACGTCTCGCGGCAGCTAACCTCGAACCGCAGCTTGCCGACAAACTCGCGACGATGGGAGCCCTCAACCTCTACCTCGATTTCATCAACCTTTTCCTCTTCCTTCTCCGCATATTCGGAGGGTCTCGCGACTAAATGGCATAGAGTCTTCGGTCTTTACAACCGATTACAAATTAGCTATTAATCGTCACAAAAAGAATGGATTCCAAAAACCATATGGTTTTTGGAATCCATTCTTTTTAGAGCGCGAAATTTTAAGGAAAGCTTATATTCATCAGCAAGAATCAACACTCCATTATATCTTGCGATTTGACTTTCAAATTATCAATAAAATAAAATATTGAAATATTGCGATTTTTAATATAAAAGTGCTATCTTTGTAAGTAGATCACCTAA
>CAMWID010000084.1 GCA_947174235.1 uncultured Porphyromonadaceae bacterium
ATATATTCTTCAGGACATTGTACATGACCTCTATTATCATAAGACACTTCTGAGGAAATGTTTGCATGAAAATATAGCGGTTCTACATAATTGTTTCCTCGCTTATTATTGCAACAATGCTGAGGTATTTCTTCTCCAATTTCGTTCAGTGTTTGACCGTCACATGAAGCAACCAAGTTATCATAAGCAATGAAATGAGGAAAAGGGGGCATTTCAAACTCTTTGGTAATATCAAAAGCATTTCCTTCAAAACAAATCGCAATATGATTATCCCTCAACAAAGGATAAATTCTATATTTATCTCGATCCTGAAACCATTCTCGTTCTTTAATTCTATGAGGAATAACATGCTCTAAAGTCACATTTTTCTTATGATTACCTTCTGACTTAATATGGAGATTGCGCATACAATAACAGCAAAGACAATCTTGTTCTACTACTATATGCTCAGTAAGAGTGGACTTATCTACATTATTATAATTAAGACCTGAGTACTTACAGTCGTTTTCATTCCAACATAGCTTAAGTATTTGACGATTTATAGTTAACCCCTTAATACGATGTTCAGCTTTTGCCTTATCTATAAATCTCATACTTTCACCCCTTATTTAAGTCAGATTCAAGTTGATGATATAATGTTGGAAAATCAGCCTCACCAACAAGTTTCCGTAATTGATTCAGCACTTCCTCAGCCTCACGCTCTTTTTCTCTGCGCTTTAATCGTAGGTAACGCTCAGAAAGAGAATCGAGTATGAAATTACGAGGTGAGGTCTGCATAATTTCATAAAGAGTATAAGCATAATCATGTAGAAAAAGATTACCTATTGTAGAATGGGAATATTCATTCCCCTTGCGTTCCATTCTAATCACCTTATTTTCTTCATTCTGACGAAGATTTGTTATTACAAGAGGAGAGTGAGTAGTGACAATAAACTGTACTTCAGGAAATGTCTTTGTAAGTCTTAGCAACACATCTTGTTGAAGAGATGGGTGTAAATGCAAATCAACCTCATCGATAAGGGCTAGTCCTTTAGGCATACTTTCCCCTCTATTAAGGATATAACTCCTATATGCCATATCAAAGACTATAGAAAATAATCGTTCTAATCCAGCTGGAAGTTCGTCCCAAGCACGTTGAATCCCATCGGCGAATGTAAATTTTATATAAAAATCTGTAACGCCGTCAACACTAATAGAACTTATCTTAAAATCACCATTACGATCAGATAATCCTTCAATACTATTGTCTGTAAAAGACTTTAAATAGCCTACTACATACTCAATCTCATTAACAATATTCTTTTTTTGCTTTAGTAAAGTACCACGTGCTCCATCATCTTTAGCTTCATTAAGCGAACGGTCTATACTTATCAATTGATTTGAGATACGAATAAAACGTTTCTGCCAAATTTCAGAGCATGATGAGAACTCATTCCAATGGTAATATCCCCATGTACGGCTAATCTCATCATCTTCATTAAGCATAGCTTTTGCATTAGTTCCCAGGCTAGTATTTATATGCGGATACCTATCCGAATAATACACAAGTAATGGATACTGGTCAGTCAATTCAATATGATTGCGAAACTTTATATATGCATCCTTGTAAAGACTACTTTGAATAGTAGCTTTTTCATAAGAATTTCTGCGAAAATCCCATTTAAGTATCAATGGTTCAGCATCCTGGTATTTTTCCTCCTTTGAGGAAGACATAGAAGCGACACCCATTATGGAAACATAATCAGCTATTTTACCATTATGATAAATTTCACGGACATTAATTCTTTCAACACCCAAATCCGACACTTCATTAGCAAGAGAAGAATAGCCCCATGAGTTATTACTCTTATTAAAAATAAAACTAAGAGCATTGCATAGTGCTTTAATCATAGAAGACTTACCTGTACCATTTTTGCCAATAAAAACGGTAGTTTGACTAGCAAAATCAAATTCAGCCTCTCTATAACAATGGAAGTTCTCTATTTTCAAGTGCTCAATTCTCATTATTCTCGTTATTAGGGTGCAAAAATATTATTTATAAGACAAAACACCCAATTCTACTGCCCAAAATTGGGTGTAAAATTGGGTGTTATTTGTTTAAGTATCTAACTACCAGGTATTTATTGCGGAAAGACAGGGATTCGAACCCTGGGTACCCAAAGGGTACAACGGTTTTCGAGACCGTCCCGATCGACCACTCCGGCATCTTTCCTTCGTAGTTTTTGATAGCTTTGCAAAATTACAACTTTTTTTTCATTTGTAGTAAATTTTTTGTAGTTTTTTTATTGAGGATTTTTATTGATCTAATCTGCAGATGTATATGCAACGGAATAATGACGGTCTGTGTAGATGTGTTTGAAGTGGAATAATACCTGTGCGGATAGTTGTTATGCAGCCTGTATGGTTCATATATAAGCGGCACGATTTAATTGTAGTAATGGATTTTTACATTCTTGTGGCAGCAATTGTATGAGTTACGCTTAAGGAGGGAAGGACTCCTTGTTTCGTGATAAGTATGTGTTCAAAATAAATAAATGCATAGCTTCATAAAATTTGGGGCTACATACTTATAAGGGGTGAGGTATATGACAAATACAGTATGTTTTTTAACATTAACTCAATAATTGGCATTGAAATTTTGTTATCATTTATATGACAGAGTAACTTTATGGATTTCTGAATTATCTGTAAGGTCAAATATTATTGTATTTTTATTATGACAGAAAATAGAGTAATTCCACCTTCTGAGTTGATTATCAATGAGGATGGCTCAGTGTTTCATATTCACCTTCGCCCGGAGCAGCTGCGGGACAATATCATACTTGTGGGCGATCCCGGACGAGTGGATATGGTGGCATCATATTTCGATGAGATAGAGTATGATGTCTGTTCCAGGGAATTCCACGCTATCGGTGGAAAGTATCAGGGAAAGGATATAATGTGTATCTCGCATGGTATCGGCCCGGATAACATAGAGATTGTTCTTACCGAACTTGACGCACTTGCAAATGTGGATTTCAAGACCCGTCAGGTCAAAGCTGAACACCGTACATTGAACATGGTCCGCATCGGAACGTCCGGTTCTTTGGTTTATGACCTTAAAATAGGAGATTTTGTAATCGCGGAAAAGGGGATCGGTTTCGATGGCATATTGAATTTTTATGCCGACCGTGACAAGGTGTGTGATCTGAGATTTGAAAAAGAATTCTGTGCGCATGTGGACTGGGACAAGACGTGGGCGGCTCCTTATGTCGTGGATGCCGACTCCGAGTTGGTCAGCAGGATCGGCAGGGACGATATGCGGAGGGGCTACACTATTGCGGCGGTAGGTTTTTATGCCCCGCAGGGAAGGATGGTGCGTCTGAAGTTGAAAGATCCCGGACTTAATGCCAAGATTGAGACTTTCCTTTATGACGACAGACCTGTCACCAATTTTGAAATGGAATCTGCATGTCTTCAGGGTATGGCAAAACTTCTCGGGCATAAAGCCATGACAGTGTGTTGTATCATAGCCCAACGTAGGGCGGAAGATGCCGACACAGATTATAAGCCTTATGTAAAGAAACTTGTGGAGACTGTTCTTCAGCGTTTCTGAGATTATTTCGATATTGAAATCGCGGTAATAAGACGGCATCCGGACATGATCATTGCAGATTCTTCCGGATGCCGTTCTTTATATAATGCAGTGGAAATTGGGGGCGGCATTCTTGGATGATTGTTTCAGGATAAGGAATATCTGTTGCCGGGATGACGTAGGAGGATACCGTCAAATTCCATCTCCCCAAGGGCTGCCATCAGCCGGGGCATGGGTATGAGTGTACGGGCGCGTATCTGATCCGGCTGCATAGGTTCCTTGTTGTATCTTATTGTCTCGTAAATTAGTTTGGGATCTCCATCAAGTTCCGGGAACAGATTCCGCTGTCTGACGTCGATGTTCAGATCCAGAGGTTTCCATCCTGTAATCTCTACCACATCTGCGGCGCATGACACTAAATGGGCTTTTTCTTTTCTGATCAGCATGTTGCAGCCGGAACTCAGCCGGTCGGAGATTCTTCCCGGAAGAGCGAGCACGTCTCTTGAGTAGGAAAAAGCAGTGTTGGCTGTAGACATGGCTCCTCCCTTTATATCGCTCTCCGCTACGATTGTGACATCCGCCAGCGCGGCTATCACGCGGTTTCTTTCAAGAAAGCGTTGTCTGTATGGTGTCTCTCCGAAAGGATATTCCGACACAAGGCTGCCTCCGGCATTGATCATTGATTTTGCGAGTTCCCTATGGAGCGCGGGATATATCATGTTGAGACCGTGTGCCACCACGCCGACGGTAGGTAATTTTGAACTAATGGCGGCAGAATGGGCGGCTGCGTCTATTCCGAACGCGAGACCGCTCACCACAACCAGTTCCGGAAAATATGCTGCGAGATCTTCCACAAGCCGTTTGCAGAAGTCCACCCCATACGGAGTAGGTTTTCTTGTGCCCACGATGTTGATTATACGTCGGGCGTCAAGATCAGTCTTTCCCAGTTGATACAACACCACCGGGGCGTCCGGGATCTGGGAGAGTCTTACGGGATAATCGTCATCAAGAATAAAATAAGGTCTGATGCCATGTCTTTCCATCATCCCGATTTCTTTCACGGCACGTCCGACGGCATCATCCCTTTCAGATTTTTCGAATCTAATACCTTTTGAAAGGTTCAGAACCATGGACAATTCCTGAGTGTCCATAGTAAAAAAATCTTCCGGAGAAACCCCGTTCTCCGGTAAAGAGCGAAGAAGATCGGCATTGGCTTTTCTCAAAAAGGAGAAAGCGATTTTATATACAAGGGAAGAAGACATCGGTCAGCGGATATATTTCGCGAAGACTTTTGCAAGCTCGTCACCCCTGGAAAGTTTGCCGTCTTTCAGCACGACTACGGTCACAATGCCACGCGCCACCGTTTCTCCGTTAGTCTTGATTATGTCTTGATGGAAAATGAACCTCGGTCCTTTTCTGTCGAGCCTGATACAACTTAAAAAACTGTCGCCTCCGCGCAAAGATGTGATGTATTCCACTTCAATTTTTCTCACCACAGCATCGATACCGTTGTTGTGCATCTCTATGAAAGACATTCCGGCGTCAGCGCAGAATTTGTGACGTGTATGTTCCATATAATGGAGGTAATTGGCGTTGTTGACAATCTGTTCGCAGTCAAGTTCATAATCCCTGACTTCCATGTCCATTATGAAACAATATTTTTTATTACTTTCTTTGAGAATCCTCATTATCAATATTTTTATAGTTTTTCCGGATTGCCTTGATTATACGGTCCATTGCCATGTCAAACCCCTTTTTGTCATCAAACGCGTTGACCGGGAGCCATATGAATCCTTTTTCAGCATCACGGAATGGTAATAATATAGAAGTCAAACCTGTTTTATATCGTGCCAGTCCGGAATAGGGTAGCCGCCGTCGCGACAATTCCTTATATTCCGTATCTCCGGTTTCTCTGTTTTTGCACTCTGAAAATATTGTCGCCTCAATGCAGTCATCGTCAAAGCATAGAGTGTGAGGCAACGTATTGATGACCGTGACAGGACGTAACCCGTGATATACATAGAAAAACATTAACATCATGGGTGCTGCGAGACATACAATCATGAACGCGACCACCGCCCATCTGAGATCTTGAAAGAAAGCGAGGCATACAGACGCGGCAAGCAAGATGGAAAAAGATATGATCCATGGTGCGCCATACATTTTGATCATCTCTTTTAGAAAGACACCACGGCGCATTTGCAATATCCCGGTCTGTAATAATCCTGCCATTTTGATTTTTATTCTGATGAATCTCTTCTGGCTTTTTCTCTCCTGTATGTCTCAAGATTTCCGGGGACAAGTTGCTGCACATATCCGGTTCCTTCCTTGTTGAAAAGCTTTGACATGTCGATATATTTTTCCCCATTCCCCTTTTTTATCGGGAATACCTCCGATTTTCTTTTTTGGGCGATGTCGCCAAGTTCGCAGTGTCCGTCGGGGAGGAGTCCTCTCAGGCGGCTGTCGACGCCCTCGGGAGAACATCTGACGGCGACGATCTCAGAGCAAGGGGCGTAGCCGATGCCTGTCCACATGATATATTGGCGTGCCACATCCTGAGGGGATATGTATTTGTCGGCAGGCAACGGTATGCATCCTTCTATCACCACCGTGGCGGTGGTGGTGTATCTTGGGATAAAATCCTGGTCGATGACCCACCTGTCGGGACCTTCCGACAGGTCTCGTTGTATGAGGTCGTGCCAGAAAGACCGGCTCAGAGTTTCGGTCAGCAGTTCAGGAGTGATCTCTTTTTTCTTGCGGTAAGGATCCAGAAGTCTGCATGCCACAGCCTCTCGGTTGAATCCGAACCCTTCATCCGGTCTTCCGGTATGGCTGTAGTTTGTCCTGACGATCACTCCGTCTTCAGCATCGCAGAGGTTTATACGGTTGAAGGAATGATTGTTTGTCTCGAAATAAGCTCCGTTGCCATAAGCGTCGATCACTCCGAAATTAGCTTCCACACCCATGGGGCGGGGGAGGGAATCCAGGAGGTTGGCGAAATCATCCACGGTGCGGCATTTTTTTAGAGCCACAGTCATCAGGTATCCTTCCTTGTCCATAAGTTCCGGGGCTACGTCGTCGTCCTTGATATTGTAAGATGCCGTGTTCATTACTGCGAATCCGGCTTCGTTCATGCCCATCCATGCTTCTTCAAGAGAGGCATCTTCTGCATTAAAAAGTGCGACATAGCCAAATTCCCCCGGTTTGCCGGCTACATATTCCACTTTGTTGTCGGCATGGCTGGTGTCTCTGTTTTTCCAAAGCATTGGTCTCCCGGAGGGATTCGCTCCGGCACCTATTATAGCAGATGTACACGCCAGCAGATTGGATATGCCAAATAAAAATATGGAAGGGATAAGGAGTGTGTATCGTTTTTTCATTTCTGTCCGTTTCAATAATGACGGGGCATATCCGGACAGTCCGGCATTATTGAAAATGATAAATATCGGTGTGTCCGGGGATGCCTTAACAAAATTTTCACAAAGTTAATCAAAATCTTTAATAATAAAAACATAGATTATTATGGAAATGCCTGAGGATGTAAATATTCTTGTAAGTATGGTCAATATGAAATTGCGTGACGGCTCGTATGGATCATTGGAAGATTTCTGCCGTTCGGCAGGATGGGACGAGGCGGAACTTAAAGCCAGATTGGGGAGTGGCGGCTTCGAGTATATCCCCGGAGTGAACCAGTTCCGATAAATGTGGCTTCATATGATGCGAAGAGTATCAATGATCCCATTCAATATAAAAGGCGGCATCCCGGGATGCCGCCTTTTATATTGAATGGAATTTTTGTCACAGACTTGAATAAGAGGGGGTGAATGTGTCACCATATTTTATGTCGCCGGTCGAAGCGCCCTTTTCAAGCCATCTCACCCGTTGGGCGGAAGTGCCGTGATTGAAGGTTTCCGGCACGGCATACCCTTGAGCCTGTTTCTGGAGGTAATCGTCGCCTATCTTGGAAGCGGCGTTCAGACCCTCTTCTATGTCGCCGGGTTCAAGAGAACCGAACATCTGGTTGTCATGATATGCCCATACGCCGGCATAGAAATCAGCTTGCAATTCTGTTCTGACACTCATTCTATTGGCATCGGTTTCCGACATGTTTGCCATTTGTTGATGTGCGTCAGAGAGAGTGCCGAGCAGGTGTTGAACATGGTGTCCGACTTCATGGGCTATGACATACGCGAAAGCGAAATCTCCTCCGGCATTCATTTGTTTGTCCATCTGTTCAAAAAAAGAAAGGTCGATATACAATGTCTCATCACCGGAGCAGTAGAACGGGCCTACCGCAGATGTTGCCTGTCCGCAGGCAGACTGGACGGCACCTGTGAACAGCACCATTTTCGGAGGTCTGTATGTCATGCCCATTTTGTTGAATTCCTCAGTCCAGACATCTTCTGTGCCCGCAAGGATCTGTTTTGCAAAATTTGCATACTCCTCTTCCTGAGCCGTAGGCTGATAGGAATTTTGTATCTCATCGGTAGATACAAGGGATGAGTTCTGGTTTAAGACAGAAAGAGGGTTGCCGCCGGAGATCCATACGATAAGAGCCGCCACAATAAGACCGCCGATGCCACCGAATCCGGCAATTGTTTTTGTCCTGCCGGATGTACCTCTTCGGTCTTCGACATTGTTGCTGAAACGTCGCCCGTCAAGTTTCATAATAGATAAATTTAATAAAGATAAGTGAGTCAGACATAGTTCCCGGATTTGCAGGCTGTAGCCGACACCTGAAAACATCGTCATTGATAAGATAACGCAAAAAGAGAAGGAAAGTATTGTAGTGAGCCTAATAATATTGCACATGAATTTCGGGCAAGGTTGCCGTTGCTTGGTGTTGAATCCGATTTATTGCTTTAATTCAGTGGTTTATATTGGTTAGATTCAATATGGGAATGTAGAAAACCATCAACATAAATAGAAATAATTAAAGATAAATGTGATAAAGATATAATAGTGGATTCTTAAATTGTTAATGGGTGTTGAATAAATTTAAACTCGTGTAATGGTGTCAACATATGCCCTCCGCAGACGTTTTATAGATACAAAAAGCAATGAAGCAATATGGATAAGTATTCAAGGTTTCGTGAGAAAGTTTGAGTGCAGTTTAAGTTTAGTTAGATATAGTTTATAGTGGAATCGTGAGAGGGGCGTAGTGGAAGCGCCCCTCTCTTTTTAATGTTATCCTATTTATTACACACTGTAACTGCCCCTTGTATTGTAGATTTCTGATTGATTTTGTAATTTTGCGGATAAGCATACGTATTCGGGAGTTGCACGAGTTCAACGAGTTCATCAGATCTGGATGCCTATGTTGTTAATGTGTTAACATATAAATGTATATGAAAAGTATAAGAAACTTGATTCTTCCAATGGTTTTCCTTGCCGGATGTGTGTCAGTGTCAGTCGCGCAAGACAACGCTCCTCAACGAGGAGAATCCGCCCCCGGTTTTACTTTGCTTACTCCCGGGGGAGATTCTGTCAGCCTATCAGATTTCAGGGGTAAATATGTACTATTGGATTTCTGGGCTTCCTGGTGCCGTGATTGCCGGAAGGAAAATCCTGCGGTCGTGGCTCTTGACCGCAAGTATGGTGGAGACAACTTCGTTGTGGTCGGCGTGTCGATGGATACAGATCGTGATGCATGGATCAAAGCAATAGAAAAGGACAGTCTGAGCTGGACTCAGGTCATAGATCTTAATGGCTGGAAATCGGATGTGGCGAAGGCATATGATCTCCATTGGATTCCTACAAATTTCCTTCTTGATCCTGAAGGGAAAGTGATCACATCCGGTAAAAATCTTGACAACGCATCAGCAGTGCTTGAAGAAATATTCGGGGCAAGTAACTGACATGTAGATTATTGGGTAGATCTATATAAAAGAATATACGCCGGAGTTGCCGATGATTATGCACAGCTCCGGTCTTTTTTTTGTCCCTTCAAGACTGTAAAGATTGCCTTCAGTTCTATTCCTGTTGATTTTTTTAACATGATATTGTTTGTGCATTTATATGGAAATAGGTAATTTTGTATTGAAGTTGTTCTAACAATTTTCTATTGCGGGATTATTCCGGACTAAAAAATGCATTTGAAATCGGCTGGAAGCATCCGGCGTGAAGGACTTTCTGCCAAATAATCAAAAACAGCATGAATATGGAAAAGACCGCAGGACAGGGTAGGATACAATAAGTTCTGAATCTACAAAGGAACAACTTCCGTAAAACACCAATTTCATAAAAATTTGACATCATTCGAAGATATTAAATGAAATCAAACTATACTGGCATCTGGTTTTTACTGGTATTTGCTTTGGCCGGAGTGATGGTTATCAGTTTCTCTGAAGACATATCCATACATGGTTGGACGATAAAGAAAGCGCCGTTTGCTGAAGCTCTCATGCAATATGATGACACGGAGTCTGGATTTGGAGATCAGCTGCTTGCGCAAGCAGACAGTGTAGGGACGTCGTCAGTAGAATTAAATCCGGTAGTAGTAGACTCACTGCCGAAATCGATTTTGCTGTTTGGAGACTCCATGACTTTCAATCTTGCCCAACGTCTTTCAAAATATGCCCGTCAGAACGGTCATGACCTGCATTCCATAAACTGGGATTCGAGCAATACAAAGATATGGGCTGAGACAGATACCTTGTCACACTATATCCATGAATATAAGGCGGACTACATATTTATATCGTTGGGAAGCAATGAGGTATATTTCAAAAATCCTGACAAGCGTCTTCCGTATGTGAAAAAAATACTTGCGACGATAGGGGATATCCCATATGTCTGGATCGGACCGCCTAACTGGAATGAAGACACCAAGATAAATGATATGCTGGAGGCTACATGTGCCCCGGGTACATTTTTTCGTTCACAGGGTATGGAATTTAAACGTAAAAAGGATAATATACACCCTACAAGGGCGTCCTCAGCCTTATGGATGGACAGTATAATGCGTTGGCTTCCAAAATCCGCGCATCCTATTCTCGCCGATCTGCCGGATGACTCCCTTGACAAAGTGCCGAACAAGGTGTTGTTTTTAAAAGCATTGAATTGACCGGATGTTGACTACGATAATAGATACCGCTATTTCGGTGTCGCGCAACATAGGAGAGATGTTGCTATATGATCCCAAAGCCCCGATGCTCTTTTCAAGCGGGCTTTTCTGGGTGCTGTTTATATTTTTTCTGCCTGTCTATTCTTTATTAAAAGGGAAAAGGTGGAAAATGATGCTCTTTGTAGTGGGCTTCTCGCTTTATTTCTATTATAAGTCGAGTGGATTTTTTTTCCTTATGTTAATGGGAACATCACTCGCGGACTGGGGGCTCTCGCATATTATATATAGGTTGAGGTTCCGCAAGGCGAAACTGGTGGTCATGTGGTTTTCCATTTTGATTTCGCTGTCGATACTGGGATATTTCAAGTATGCCAATTTTTTCCTTTGGAATTGGTCGCAGATGGTGGAAGGCAACTTCCAGCCAATGGATATCATCTTGCCTGTGGGAATATCTTTCTATACTTTCCAATCGATCAGCTATGTGGTTGATGTGTATAAGAAGCGTATAAAGCCTACACGTAATTGGATTGACTATCTATTTTTTCTTTCTTTCTTCCCGGCGCTTGTGGCAGGACCGATAGTGAGGGCGGATTATTTCCTTCCGCAGCTTGCAAAAAATGAAAGGGCTACTACTGAAGAAGTCTGGGCAGGTCTTTGGCTTGTAATAGTGGGAATAATCAAAAAGGCTCTTATCGCTGATTATATAGCGCAATACAATGATTTGATTTTTAATGAGCCTACATTGTATACCGGCGTGCAGGCGTTGATGGGTGTATTGGGATATACCATGCAGATATATTGTGATTTTTCCGGATATTCGGATATGGCGATAGGTATAGCCCTTATAATGGGGTTCAAGCTTGGCATGAATTTTGATTCGCCGTATCAGAGCTGCAATCTGACTGAATTCTGGAGGAGATGGCATATCTCGTTGTCTTCATGGCTCAGAGATTATGTATACATACCCTTGGGAGGAAACCGCAAAGGTGTGTTGCGCACCTATATAAACAATTTCTTGACCATGCTCATAGGTGGACTCTGGCATGGCGCGGCTTGGAAATTCATTTTTTGGGGCGCGATGCATGGCATAGGTTTGGCAATACATAAGGCGTCAAAACCTGTATTAAGTAAAATCCCGGATAACTTTCTGACCCGTTTGATCTTTTGGGCAGTCACATTCATATATGTGTCACTGTTATGGGTGTTTTTCCGTGCGGCGGATTTTTCTGATTCCATATTGATAATAAGAAATATATTTGTAGATTTCGATTGGCATCAGTTGCCTCAGTTTTGTATAGCGCGTCCTGCGTGGTGTATAATGATGGTATCGTTGATGATATTTCATTTTGTACCTCAAAATTTTGCAGACAAGGTTCAGTATGTATTTGTTAAAATGAACTGGTGTCTGAAATTGGTAGTGTTTTTAGTCGCCATACAATTGGTGATTGAGTTCATGTCAGAGGAAGTGGCTCCATTCATATATTTTCAATTCTAATAAACTGTTTTCTTAATAAACCGGTTTTTGAAAAAAGCGTGTCCAATTTCAGTGGCACGCTTTTTTTACATGCAGAAATGTTGGTGGGTGGTACTATGATAGACTTTTATGAACTTATAAGGAAATTCTGAGTGAAGTGAGATGTTTTTTCTGAAAAATGGCAGAGACTATGGTAAAAACAGACAGATCGGACTTAAAAAAAGGGGTGGAGGAGGCGGAAAATTGAGTTTTAATTTGAAAAAACACCCCGGAATTTAGATAAAAACCGGGTTTTGGAGGTCAAATT
>CAMWID010000085.1 GCA_947174235.1 uncultured Porphyromonadaceae bacterium
CTTCGGCGGAGGTTTCGGCGGGGGATCCACCGGCGGGGGAGGAGCCAGCGGCGGATGGTGACGTGTCCGGAAAATGTGTGACGCATACTTATACTACGTTAAAAACAATATGTCAGTTTCTTTAAAAAAATTATTCGGGTTCGGAACGGTGTGTGTCCTGCTCTCAATGGCATCATGTGGAGGGGAAGGAGACAGAAAGGTCGTCGAAGACGACGGTTCGATGTGTGTGGTTGAATTTGAGGAATATCGCTATGACGCGGTGGCGGCTGTTCCGGACAGCGATGTCCTTGATATGGAGGGAGGCAAATACTGGCGTCTCACCGGAAACGGTATGTTGCCGGTGAGGATAGGAGGTAAGGATATCAGCGTGTTGCGCGACTCGCTCGAGAGGCTTGGATGTGTGCTCAAGGCTGGCGGTTCCCATTCCGCTCCGCGTCTGGATGGCGCTCCCTTTTCCGACATGGGATTGACGCTTACCGATCTTGATCCTAAAAATACGAAAGCGTGCAGCACGACATGCAATCAGCTCACGGTAGCGTTGTGCACGCCGGAAGTCATAGTTTGGAGGGATTACTCATATTCCTATCTGTGTCTCGCGGCTCACGGGATGTATAATACTTCGTTTGTAAACTATAGCATCTCGGAAGGTAAGATACTTTCAATGTCCGACATTATGAAGCCGGGATATGAGGCAGGTCTGACCGCCCTCCTGCGGCAGAAGATCACAGAGGAGAAAGTCTCTTTGCTTGTGCCGCTTGAAGAGGTGGGGATCCCTAAAGATTTTGAGATTACTCCCCAGGGGATACGTTTCATGTATGCGCTATATGAGATAGCTCCGTATGTAGAAGGAGAGATCACGATAGATTTCGACGCCTACGAGCTGGAGGAATTATTGGCTCCCGGAGTGTTCTCCAGATATTTCTCTGTCACCCCCGATCAGAACATCAGCGAATAAGCATCTCGGGTGGAGGATCTTTGAGTATGACTGTTCCGATGGAATCAAGCAGATAGAACACAGGTAGTGCCGGGATCACGTATATCTCGTTGTCATCGATATTGTCGGTGGCGAACCCGATTTCCCAACTGTCGGGCATTGTTGAAATATTTTTAATCCAGATTTCGCGGTCGCCGGCTATGTCGACCGCGATAATTTTTATGTCGGGAGCTATGTCTGTATTTTTGAGCCTGTCTTTGATTTCCGTACATTGCGGGCATTCGGGATCATAGAACATCAGCATGGTAAACCGGTCTCCCAGAGATTTCAACAGTGTCGTTTCCTTTCCGTCGGCAGTGATGAAGCGGAAGTCGGCTGCTATTGTGCCACGTCTGTTTTTCAGAGCCTGGTTCAGCCTATATCTGGCACGCATTTCCTTTTCCGTGGAAACAGAGTCGAGTTTCAAGACAGCTTCCAGAAAAAGAATATAGATTTCCTCGTCGCGCATAGGGGAATTCGGGTCATCAAGATATTTTTCGGAGATGAAATCGATCAGATCCGCTGTCTGAGGATATTGCCGTGCGGTTCTCACAAGTTTGTTGACAGCGATAGCCGCCTGTTCGCGTGGAGGTATTGATAATATACTGATGAAATTGGCGAAATTCTGTTCCATGAAAGCCGTGTCGAGCGCGAGGGGGTCATTGCAGAAGTCGAGGGTATCCCAGAATCGTTCAGCGATGAATGCCGCCCTCTCCGCCGGGTCAGACATAGACTCCGGCGGAGAGGGTAGAGGCAGTTCGGTTATTCCCTTACTGTTTATGATTGAAGCAAGATCGGATTTTGTGGACGTATTTGTATGACTGCATCCACAAAAAAGCATAAAAGAAAATACAAATAATAATAAATTTTTAAATAAATGATTCATAATATATTATTCATCGCTCTGAAGGTCGCGCACACATCTAAATCGTCTCATATTCCCGTATAAGTCCTGAGTCATGCTGCTGTCCCATACGCGGGCTCCTGCCAAACGATAATTCGCCAGATTCAAAGGAGTTGTCGACTTTCCATTGCTATCCCAATATTCTGTAGTGCAACTGGTGAAAAATTGGGCATCGCCATGAGAGAAAAGTATATTGAGACGCATCATAATGGCTAATTCTTTTTGATTAGGAATTCTCCAGCCTTTTTTTTCGGATTGGTTATTTAAAGCTTCACACGGATTATATTTCTGATCATCGCCTGAAAAGTTCGCTTCAAGAAAATTTTCGAAATTCTCCGGACTTCTTGTGGCGATATCGGGAATTTCTGTTTCAATCTGGTTTTGGGTTGAGGGCTCAGATAGATTGTTGCCGATATAAGCCACTTCAAAACCATATCTTGCAAGGGAGTTGTATTCACTGTTAGTTTTATGTACAGGCAGTGGTTCTGTCCTTGGATTCCTGAGGGAGGAGCCATAATAGTGTACAACTTTAACCACGGCACTTGTGCCGGTTTTGATCCCTTCATAGGCAGGTGTCACATTGTCGTTGGATGTATCGTTAAGGTCTGTGCCGAGATCTCTGATGCAACGGATTTGCCATGGTGGGGAACAATAAGGGTTGTTATTGTAGAAATTGCTGGAAGATAAACCTTCTACAGTCCATATGACTTTGTTGTCGCTTGAGAGATATAGAAACATTCCATTTTGTGCTTTGTCCGGGTAAGGTAACTCTTCATTGTTTATATAAGTCATGACAGGGGACGGAAGAGAATTTCTGCCAAGGATTATTCTCAAGTATTTACCGGAAGCCGGAAGATACCACTTTAATTCAGAGGCGTCTATTTTGCCGTCGCCATTCTCATCCCGGTTTCTGTTCATGCACGAATACATGGTTTGTACAAATTGGGCGGTGGCATGATTGGTTTGCGGATCATATTGTGTTGCGGAGCAAATGGATGCATTATTATAAGGTCCGTATACGCCACCCATATCGATGTTATTATTTATTGAAAGAAGATTCACCATTGGAACGTTGCGATAACCTCCGTTAATTTGCTCTGTCGTGAAACGTGACGGAAGTGCTTCGGTTACAGTCCTATTGGTTATAGGGTTGACTTTTTGCCATTCTGACCGTGTGATAAAGTTGTCCCATTCTTTTCCCGAGACAAGGTTCAATATGTTTGCACGGCCATTGTCCCGATTCAGATTTTGAGATCCTACAGCTGCTGTCCATCTGAGATTCATACCTAAATTTTCATTTTCATATTCCACTCCGATAGCAGTTTCTGTGTCGTCGGTAGTTGTATAGTATGTCTGGATAGAATGTTGGGATCCGGCATATTTCGCTTTAAAAAATACACTTGATCCGTCGGCGGATATTTTTTGTGCCACATTAATCCAGAACATCCGGTCAGGCTGGTTTACATAGTCGTGCCAATTGGATGCTTTCTCATTAGGGCTGTTTTCGTATGTGTACTCATTTATAAATACGGTATACCAGCCGGCTTGCTGTTTTGCCGAGCCGTCCCTATTTGGTATGAAATCGTTTAAGTACAACAACTTTGCAGATTTATTGACGTAATCCTGATATGAGTCGGATCCGGGATATGGTTTTAATTCCTTTTTTTGAGTTTCTGAATACGGATCAGTATTGTTTGTGTAGAGAAGGCTGATCCAATTATAGTATTTCCAATTGTCAGAAGTGATTTGTGCTTCCGAGTCTCTTTCTCCTGTTATTTCGAAAGGAGAATTTTTTTCATATGCCAGCATCCTGAAAGAAAAAGCATTCAGGTCGTCTTCGGAAAGGAATATATTGAAGACTCCATAATGTGCGTCAAGTTGGAAAAATGTATCAGAGACATCGGTCACATCTCCAAAAGCCCCGGGTTGTTTATCTCCTTCACGGAATGCCTCTACAATTACGTTGTGGAGGTTTGATACGGTCATACGGTAGGTATATTCCGAATTACGAAAGCAGTTGAAGTCTTTAGGATCTTTTTGAGGAGTAACATATCCCAAATGCACGCGATATGTTATATTGGCTGATCGGACAGCACCGGGTTGTAGCAGCCCGTCCGTATCCTCTTTGACACCGTCGGGTTTTGCTGTCTCGTCAGATGTGCTTTCACGATATTTTACTATGCACGGAATATCGATGTATGTAGCCATATTGTTGAGAGAGGGATTGTCAAAAGGAGTTAAAGACATAAACAGTCCCGAGTTCCTGTAATTTGATGATCCGGAAGGCTCATACGTCCCGTCTGTTCCATATTCTTTTTCTCTGTCAGAATACTCTTTGCAGCTGTCAAGTCCTGTTCGCTTGTTTTCCATTTGCCAGAAATCGAAAGAATATGTTGTGGATGTGATTCCGTTGACATTGGTTTCATCTTTTGTAAAAGATGTTGATGTGAATACAAGGGATGACAGATAGTTGTCGTTTTTT
This sequence comes from uncultured Porphyromonadaceae bacterium, assembly GCA_947174235.1. Classification (GTDB taxonomy): domain Bacteria; phylum Bacteroidota; class Bacteroidia; order Bacteroidales; family Muribaculaceae; genus Lepagella. The sequence goes on from CAMWID010000085.1 coordinate 4,360, forward strand.
GAAAAATCAGGTTCCATGGCGTCTCCTGCATTCTGAATGTCAGACGCGGATGTATGTTCGTGCAGCCAGCTTGCAAACGGCACATTATGTACCTGATAGCTTTGAGGTGTAAGTTCAACTATTTCACCTGAAGCTTTAATGGAGAATTTTATATGACTTTGCAGTAGCCTCAAATGTATAGCGCCGTTCAAGGAGTTATCCCCTGCGGAAATATATACAGGAGATTCCTCAATGACAGGATGGGCTGCACTCCCCGGATCCGGATTTTGATCGTATATACCGCTCATGATAAGTCCCGCCCCGGAAGCTGTAACAGGTGTCTGGATGTCGATATGACTGTCTTGAATTATAGATCCTGTAATGATTATTGATTTATAGTCGTCCCATTTCAATGCTTTATCGAGAAGTTCGTCAAGAGAGGTATATTCCGGGTTGCCTCCGCTTGCTGAGAGTGTGAACCCTGTGTAATTATCGGGGTTTGCCACAGCCACAATATAGCTTTTCCCTGATTTTGTTTCAATGTTTTTTAGAAAATGGAGAGTATGATCGTTTCCTTCGGCAAATCCATTGGTGTTCTTGGACATCATTCCTCCGAATGTGCGTTCACCTGTGGTTGCATTGTATATTCCGACCCATAATGTTTTTACACGAGAATAATCATTATCTTCATCTGCACGGGTGAGTTGTGTCATTCCGGCAATGCCGAAATTGAGTGATATAGTGGCATGTTCTCCTTCCGGACCGTATTCAAGACTGTTATAGTTAATCTGGTCTGTACAGGAGACAAGGACTGATACCAGTACCAACCAACCGGCGCATAAGACTTTGGCTGTTCCCGTTATGATATTGGCGGTTATGGTTAGAAATTTTGTCGACATGATTTGATTTTGAGAAAATTAACTATATGAATTATTGGAAATCGGGAATATCTGCGGTATATTCCACCATCGGGCAGACGGTCCAGTTGATCGAGAGGGAGGCATCTTCCTCTATTCCGGTGATTTCAAACCGGTAGAGGTGGTTCCTGAGGATGCATTTCCAGTAAGGTTCTGTCCCTTCGCCGGGCACTCCTCCGATATATGGCGATACGGATAAAGGGAATGTGCGGGTAAAACCTTTGATCTTCATTTTTATGATCTGTGGGTTGCCGTTCAGGTTGTATTCCGGTAAGTAGACAACATGGGAACCGGTTGCTTCATCCTTAATGAAAATCAATTCGCTTTCTGCCGGACGCGGGTTAAATTCATGTGCATCGAAATTGGGAGCTGTAGTTACCTGAGCTGTCTTGCCGGTACTGTCATAATTTTCCATCCGTGACAAAGGCGACGGTATAAGCTGGAGTCCGGAGTTCCATTTCCCGGATTCTATTTGTGCATGCTCAATCTCAAGTCCTGAATCAGCATCGGTAGATATTTCGATTTTTGCCAGCGATCTCAATAGCCATACAGTGCCGAGAGGGTAGGGGTTGGCTGCATTGTATACCCGTGTGTCGTAATTGCTCAGGTTCACTTTGCGGATGCCGAAGAGGGGGATGCCGGAACCGGTTTCATTGTCAGGAGCCCAGCTGCTGCCGGAAGTGATCACATTGGTGTAATTCAATGCTTTTTGAAGATCGCTCAACTTGGTCTCGCCCGTTTTTAAATCGGAATAAAGTTTTGTCCCTCCTGTCCATTTAGATGCGTTGGCAACAGTGACAATACAGAAGTCAAGGTCCTTTTCAGAATATTTTTCGCTGTCCAGAAACGTTGTGATGATTACGTCGGTGCCGTTAGATGTGATCACCGACTCTTCAAGCCTGACTGATTGATCGGGTGACCAGATTATGTCTTTCAATACAGCGTTGTCGGAAGCTACGGTTTCACCTTCGGCAAAATCGAAAGAGAAAACATACAGATCATTTATATCGATATATGATTCGGCAAGCGAGCCTTCTTCTTCAGCCCTGGTGGATGCGGCAGGCAACCCTCCCGCAATCTCAAGGCATACCCCGAACCCTTTGTCTGTAGAGACCGCAGGACATTCCCCGCCTTCCATAACGCATGCAGTCAGTGATGCCGCAGTCAGGACGACCGCCGCATAGCGGGAAAGATTATGGAGTGCCGTGTGGACGGTATTGAAAATCGTTTTCATTCCTTTAGGGTTTAGTGTAACGGGGTGTCCTGTTGAGGCACTACATGCCATGAGTTGATGTATATGCCGATATTGCTGTACCAGTTCATCCCTTTGTCGATAAAGAAAGTCATGCTGTATTCATCCTGCCGGTCGAGATATTCCTGATTCCCCATCGGACGGTAGTTCCCTTTCACGAGGAGCAGGTATTGGATGAAGGGTATCCTGATTATCTCTTTCCCGTCGGAATTTCGTATCACGGTAAGGAAACTTTCCGCATCTTCCATTAGCCGGGATGTTGACATCTCGGCAAGCACCGAACTTACAGAAGTGGTGGTGCCACCGTCTGATCCGGGAGTTGAAGCCTGTCCGCTGGAGATCATCCAGGGGTCATATCTGAAAACCGGCGTTCCGCTGATGACATCATTGTCGAAAGCGAGCTGAGAGTTGTCGGCGGTAATGAATATGGAAAAATCGTCTTTCCCCATCTCTTTCCCGTCAAGATTCTGAAGGAGTACCTTTATATATTTTGTGTCTTTTACGAGCGACAGTTCCACTGTCCTTGTTTCGTTGGCATCCGGATTGTATGTGATCTCCACGTTTTCAGCGAGTGCGTGATAAAGTCCGGATAATTTTGTGTCGGAAAAAAGGGTGGACTGATTGCCGGCTTTTGTCGCGCCCTGCAGGAGCAACTCTATCCCGAGAGCTGAAGGAGACGACGGAGAGTCGGAAAGGAGAGAGAATCCGGGATTGTCTTCGAGTCCGCACCACGCCACAAAGTCATAATATCCCGGATCGAGCGGAATATCGATAAAAAAATCTTTGTTTCGCAGGGCTTCTCCGCTAGCCTGTGATTTCCATACCGGCGTGCCTTGCCGGTCGAATGCCCATACATTTACGGAATTTACTTCCGAATTGAAAGCGTTGGCAAACTTCATGTTGTAGTCATATATGAAAGTCAACCGGTGCTGTGTCCGGCATTCAGGAAGACCGTCGTCAAACACGGATTCGCAAGAAGAGAGCGAGAGAGCCAGAATACAGGCTGCCGCAGATCTGCGTATAAGTGTAGGAAAAATATTATTCATATCACTTTGTTTATGATTAGTGAAGGAAGAGGGTTTCACCCCTCTTCCCCCAGACCGGATGCGCATGTCAGCGCATCCGTGGGTAGAATACTACCTATATCGCCTTACGGCTTTAGAGTTACGTTTTGCTTTGGAACAAGACGCCAGCGCTGAACGAGAAGTTTTGTCTTGACGTAATACTGCATTTCAGTGACATTGGGGATGATCGGGTCTTCGGGATCATTGATGCCGGTTCCGATGCCGGATATACCCTGGATATTGATGTTGTAGATATGGTTGCGCACCACTCCGTAATGTCCGAGCAACGGGTTATAGTCCTTGTCTCCGATACCGGAGGTTGCCGAAGCCCACAAATGTTTGATGGGGACATTGAAATATGCCATGCCGCTTTTGAAACTTTCGATAGCGCCAAACTCCGGGCTGAACGAGGAGTAGAGAGCGATGTTGACTGTTGTGATGTCGCTTTCTTTCACGGGAATCATGACACCGTTGGCATTTCTGTAATAATATATGGGATCACCGTTTTCCTCATTGAGGTCCTTTCCGGTCATCTGGAGAGTCACATGACGGCTTGCCAATGGAACCTTGCCGTAAATTTCCGGCTTAGGATGTGTCACCTCAAAGGCAGCCAAGTAAGGATTCTTCTCGCCGTCAATTTGTTCTGCATATGGAACCGGTACGTACTCAGGAGTCTGGTCTGTGACATTCTTAATATAAACGACAGAGTTTTTTTCCATGAAAGTATTTTTCATGTCATTGCCTACCCAAATATGGTAATTAGTGATGTCGCCTGTTCCGCGAGAGAGATAGAAAGAAGTGCCGTCTTCAATTGATTCGGTTCCTTTTTTAAGATTATATTTTCCCACGATAGTGACAGAAGTCACGGCGCGCCCCATTTCATCGGCAATTACACTCGGACGCATTGTGTTTTCAAGAGTGTAGAGACAATTGTCCTCACCAAGTTCGCTTCCCCATTCTCCCGGCTTATTCTCATTATAGATATCGTTGTATGAGCGATAATCCAATGAGAAATTTGTCCCGTCACCATATATGTCGGCGGTTTCAGGGTATTTGCCGCCATTGAAATATGTTGGGGAATAAGCCCAGAATGTCCTGTGTCCTTCGGTGTAATTCCAGGACGGGTTGGTAAGATTCCCCATATGGGTGCTATTGTTTGCTGTCCCATAAGTGAGGTTTGTGATTTCTGTCACTTTGGATCCATTGGTTTCCTGAGAACGGAAATTCTTGATAAGGAAAGTGTTTCTCTCTACATTGTTCACACCCCAGGCAAGAGGTTGGAAAGAGAGTGTATACTCACCGACAGTCTCCTGATTGTTGGAGGGAGACGGATCAAAGGCATCCTTATCATTGGTGACAACAACTTTTGCCACGACGCGTTCCACATAAATCAAGGTCTCTTTATCAGTATCCTCATTATTTTTAGCAGCTTCCTCAGACTCGAAAAGTGCGCCCTCCGGAAGTTTCGTCGCTATCACAGGGAGGTCTTGGTCATTGCCTTCATAATACACAGAATTGCTCATGGTATATCCTGCGTGATCATCTGTGGAAATAATCTGGTCGTGTGTGCGTGTCAGACACAGTACGCGGTTTAGTGCCTGATTTACATCGGAAGAAGCTTTCTCTGTAGGGTTGACGTATGCCATTACATATTCAGGCATTCCCTGTCCCTCTTTCAGCTCTACGGGGACAATTATTTGTAATGTCGTTTCAATTGATCCGGATCCATTTCCCGGCGTACCCTCGAAGTTTGTCAATGTTTGAGAATTGATGTAGTTGCCGAGTCCATCATAGAAGACAAACAATACCTTGTTGATCTTCATTTCATCAGGGGAGCCGTTAACGTAATCATCGGCTCTTGTGGAATTCTCTCCCGGGTCTGCTATCGAGACCTTGATGAAAAGCTGGGTGTCTTTGTCGACTATCTGAGGCCCGTCGTTGACGAGGTTGTCGCTGGAGCATGAAGCAAGCCCTAAAGCTGTCATGACTGCCATGCCGTAGAAAAACTTTGTTTTCATACTGTTGGTTGTTAAGTTATTATTTAGTTTTTGTTAAGGTGTATTCAGATTCCTGATATTTGTAGATATCAGAGTATGGCGTCTTATATTATGGCATTGTTAATGACAATATTTATCAGCTGAAAATCCGGGTTATGGTAGAATACCCCCTGTGCAAACATATTTTCATTGTCGATTATACGTTTGCTGATTATAGTCGGATACGAGGCGTTTAAGAAATATTTGACGGTATAATCTAAAACTTGCTTACACTATCCTGAGCAGATAATTCTTAACCGGATATCACAGGATTGTCACGCCGCCGGATATTGCGGCGGCTTCCATTTTTCCGATTTCGAGGAGCGCTGCTGCTGCATCTTTGTTGCCGGCATTTTCCGATTTTGTCAGCCATTGTCTGGCTGCCGCATAGTCGCCGGTCATCGCCGCCAGTATCCCCCTGGCATAGTCGGCTTGGGGATTCTCCCCCGCGCGGTCGAGGTAGGAAGCGGCGCCGGCAAGGTCTCCGACACTGATTGATGCGAGACCGGCATTCAGGTTTGCGGTGGCGTCGTCAGGAAACAGACGGGCGGCGAGAGAGAACACTTCAAAATACTCCCTGCTTCCCTGCGGACAGCTGTTTGCCAGGATATAAAGCTCGTTCTGACTCAGGTTCCGCGGATTTGTCTGCATTACTTCCCGGATCTCGTTTACATCATAATACTTACGTATGTTGTATGAGATTCTGTAGTCTGTGTGCCGCAGAAGAGGATACACCTCTTTTAGCAATCCCGGATATGCTTTTGGAAATTTTTCCCTGAAGACGTCGTTTTTGGTTTCGGGAGTTACCTTCGGGTCGTTGATGAAGGCGATCATTTCGTCTGCCCCGGGTATCCGGTTTGTCTCAAGCCATTTCTTAAGACCGTCCCAATCTTCCGCCACGAAAGATGTTCTGTAGAGGGATGCCGGGAGGGAAGAGTGTTTCCTGACATATTCCTTCACGATTTCGGTTCTGTCTTTCGCGAGCCGCACGTTGTTGGCATACGGACCCTCGGGCGATGCGTATCCGCAGAGAAAAATGTCCTTTACAGTGGCATCCGGATTGTCTTTCACACTGTTGAGAGATAGCAGGATAGAGTCGAGCTCTGCATAATTGCCGGCGTAGCTCCAGTCGATGTCTGTCTTGTTGACCATAAACCGGATGTTGGCTCTTCCGGAAAGCGAAAAGTTTTTTTCGAGAGTGTCACCGGGGACGACATAATTGAATTTTGGTGCTGTCAATTTCCTGTTGTAGTCAAGAGACGCTATCCCGATGGCTTCCGAACCTTCCGACGCGAACCGGTCACTACAGTTGCATTCGCTCACTGTGTCGACAAGTATTTGAAGAGACGAAGTTTCCATCCACGGTTCGAAATCAATTGTGCGGGAATATTTAGAGGCAGCCGGTTTCCCCGCTTTTTCAAGAAGGGTAGAGGTGTTGCCGTTTCTTATCTCGTAAAACCATGCCCGTTTCCCGGCAATAGTTATCGGGTCGAGCCTGACAGTGTCTGAGCCGGCAATGACGGCAGGAGTCAGTATCACTTTAGAGTCAGATTTCACCTTCCAGTCTTCGGTATTGACCTCCATGTTGACAGTCAGGGAATTGTCGGATCTCAAGACGGAGAGCCCGGATATGTTCAGTCGCCCGGTGTTTACACCGGCATATGCCGGAATGGCAACCGTAGCTATTAGGCATAATATGTATTTTTTCATGATGAAATCCGGATTTAGAATATATATACGATGTTAAGGGCAGCCTTTGTGGGACCGACATAATTGTGAGCGCGGTTGCTGTCGATTTTGGAACCGCATTCGGCGCATGGGTATGAATCGTATCGGGTGTAAATCCAACCTATACCGATTTCCGCCTCGATGTTCCAATGCGGATGCACAGGGAAGGCGTATCCGTATGCAATTCCGGCACCGGCACCCCATCCCTGGTATCTTTTGTCTTTTAGGTTGCGGAAGTCGGTGCCAAGAAAGTTGATTGGAATATTGATATTTCCCAAATTGTATTGTCCGCCTAAAACATGAAGACCTAAGAAATGTCCGGCGAAACTCCGGCAAAACCAATATCTTGCTTCCGGCTGAATGAGCCAGTGTTTCCATTTGTGGTCGTTGATGGTCCAGAAATTGCCATGTCCCGAAAAGTCGAGCGTCCATTTTGGCGCGAGACCAATCTCGATGCCTATGTCAGGAGATAGCGCGGCATCGGAAAGAAGATTGGTTTTGAGAGCCACCTTCTGAGCCCTGGCGTCGGATAAAATTCCGGAGGAAACCACGAGCAAGATCCATATAAAAATAGTACGTATCATATAAAACAATTATCTTTCAGTATTATGAAGCTACTTGAAGTCTTATTGGAGAATATTTCCTGCCGTTTTATTAAGGTTAGCTAATACGGCATTCTCAGATTTAAGATCAGTTCGACAAGCAGTTAAAATTTTCAAATAAGGCAATCGATCAAACAATCATAAATATCCGATGATGTGTAGGGATCATCTAATATTTTAATAAACAATTATTTAACGAGTATCTACTGTTCCTCTCTTATCAAGAGAGGGATCAATCACCCCGAGATGATGAATAATAGTTTATT
>CAMWID010000086.1 GCA_947174235.1 uncultured Porphyromonadaceae bacterium
GTCTTGTGTGTTGGAGCCTCCCGCAAAGTCTTGTGTGTTGGAGCCTCCCGCAAAGGCGCAGAGGGCTCGCAGAGGAATTTTTTTAAGAGAGGGATATTGAGGGATATTGAGGGATATTGAGGGATATTGAGGGATATTGAAGGATTTTGAGGGATTTTTTGAATGGAGAATTTCGATGAGGTTTCATCATGCGAATTCTGAAACCTTTAAAAAAATACCTCTGCGAGTCCTCTGCGCCTCTGCGGGAGATTTTGTTACACAAGACTCTGCGGGAGATTTTCGCTGCACACGTCTTTGCGGGAGGGTCAGTCGGGCTTGGTCTTGCGGACGGGTCGCTTCCGGCGGTTGATTGCCTCGGATATTATCTTGAGGCAGACATTGGCGAGATCGGTGTATTGGGTGGTGTCGCTCTTGCATGTTATGGCAAACCATTCGGCGACCGCCGAACTGACGATGTATTGGTGTGCCGCCGAAGCTATGGTGTCCACCGTGGCATTGTTGTAGTTTGAAGGCATGCTGAGGGTGAACGCCAATGTGCCGTCGGCAGTCAGAGGAGAGTTGTCGCCGTTGACGGTCATTGTCACGAGATACTCGGCGAGTTTGGTTTTCAGATTATTGAAAGCGGAGGAGATGCTTCTCAATATCTGGTTGGCGCATTCGTCGTCATCATTTGCCTGCATGTTTGCTACCTGTTCGTGGTTGGTGCCGTCATGACGGCTTTTCCCGGTGAGGTACGTTTTGTTCTGGATGTCGTAGATTATTTCTGCGAGATCGAGAGTGATGTGTATTGTTTGCATATCATTTAATATTAGATGAGTTATTAGATTTCCCGCAGAGTCTTGTGTTGGGGGATCTCCCGCAGAGTCGTGTGTGGGTGAATCTCCCGCAAAGGCGCAGAGGGCTCGCAGAGGAATTTTTATTAAGAGAGGGATATTGAAGGATATTGAGGGATATTGAAGGATATTGAGGGATTTTTTGAAGGGAGGGATTTTGATGTAGGTTCATGAAGGCGGAGATTCGAAGAGTCTTCATTATGCGATTTCGGGAGCCTTTAAAAAATTCCTCTGCGAGTCCTCTGCGCCTCTGCGGGAGATTTTTGTTACCCACGACTCTGCGGGAGATTGCGTGTGGTTAAACCGGTGATTTGGATTTGCGGCGCGGAGGAAGGCGATGATGGAGCTTGCGCCCGGCGTCGGCAAGGAATTTCGATGCCTCATTCTTATATTCCTCGCATTTCTCTTTCCATGTCATGGCGAACCAGCGGGCGGCGATGTCAGCCGTGATGAAAGAAAATATGTCGGAACGCAGAGCGGGTGTCAGGGCGTCGTCGTATGCCCCGCTCGCCTCAAGAGTCAGCTGCAGCGCGTCGCCGGAGAAATCGGCTGACGACACAAATTCTTTCAGGGAGTCAACGAGACTCGAACAAGCCATCTCGCGGTATCTGTCGATCAGCACGAGATCTTCCTGCACCGCCGTCACCCGGTCGATGGTATCGGATGAAGCGTTGCTTTCATTTTTAGCTCCCGAATAAGCCGTTATTTTGTTCAATTCTTGAAAAATATCAGCATTTCTGATAGTCAGCTGTATGTATTTCATATCATTGCTTGTGTATTTGAATATTAAATACTAATTTTGCTTTAAATTTTAATTAAATTACTCATGGAGACAGTAAAAGACCGCCTTCTGCGCTTTCTTCGTGCCGAGGGCATAAGCAACAGCCAGTTTTCCCGCGACATGGGGGTGTCTGTCGCCTATCTCGGGGCTATGCGAAAATCGATGCCTGAGGTGAAGGTGGCAAAGATGATGGAGGTATATCCGCAGCTCAACCGCGACTGGCTCCTTTATGGGGAGGGGGAAATGTATCGCGCCGCTCAGCGCGGTGACGGAAATACGGGCGCTGTCAACGATCTGAGAGGATATGCCGTGCCGCTCCTGCCTGTGGACGCTTTCGCCGGCACGCTCCAGGAATGGTCGGAGGGTGTGGCGGAAGAGGATTGCCGCAGGGTGATCGCCCCTTTCAAAGGCGCCGACATGGCGATTCACGTCACCGGCGACAGCATGGAGCCCAACATCCCCAACGGCGCGACCATCTTTATCAAGAAGATAGTCGACCGTTCGTTCATCCCCTGGGGCAACCCTATGGTGATCGACACCCGCAACGGCGTGCTGGTGAAGGTGGTGCAGCCTTCCGACGATGGCGACGGGTTTATCGAGGCGCACAGCTACAATGAGAAATATCCTCCGATAAAGATACCTCAGAACAGTATCCTTGGTCTTTACCGTGTGCTCGCCACGGTGAGCACGAGCGGGGTCATGTAGATTCACGTGGAAAGGGAGCTCCGGATACGGTCCGTGAGACTTTCCACAAGCACCGGATATGCGGCGGGCGGGATTTCGATCTCGCCCGTTTCGTCTATTCTGGGCGCGGGCATATACCATCCGGATGCCACCGTGGCTCCCGGGGATACGGAATAGAGCCGGAGGGCTTTCCCGCCGTCAGGGGAGACGGCGGAAAACGCCAGCGGACGCGACGGCGTACCCCGCAGACCGTGCCACGCGCTCCCCTGCAGCTTCGCCAGCCAATGGTCTGACGGAAGCGCCTCCGTCACTTCTCGTTCCCAGCCGCTCATGCGGATGCTGTGGAGCATAAGGAAATCTTCCGGGAGGGTGAGAATCGCCGAACCGTCGCCGGAAATTGTGAGACCCTCATCGGGGAGAAGCCTCCATCCGGAAAGCCGGTCGCGCGGTGTGGAAAGTATCGCCCCGGCGGCAAGTTCCACGACATCGGCGAGTATGCGGTCGGCAAGGGTAGGACAGCCGGATGAATCCGGAAAATGGGAGGGACACACTCCGAGCAGGAGGGCGACATCGTCGGTTATACGGGAAATGTTCATGGTGACAGTCTGACGATCATTCCGGATCTATACTCGCCGGAGTTTTCAATGAGATACTGCACGGCGGGATTGGCGGTGGTATACCTGGCGGGGAGTATACCGTTCGATCCCATGCTTCCGCCGGAAAAATGGATCTTGACCGCCGCCCCTCCCGAGGGGATGGATAGATGGCATTCGAGCAATCCTCTCACGCCATAGGTTTTCTTCTTTGCCATGTCGTTATGATGTTTATGTGAATGTTGTGATGTATGCAGGGATCAGGCGGATGCGGGGTATGCCGTCATACCACCGAGATCTCTTCATTTGAGAGCTGCGACCATACGGGATCGTCACCTTTCAGCGACACCCTCCACATCTGTCCGGCGCGGGCAGACGCCGTGATTCCGGGACAGTCGGAGGTGAGGAGGTAGACGGCGCCTTCCTGCGGTGCTTCGGGCGCCTCTTCCGATTCCCAGAGGATAATGTTGGAGGCGCCGTCGGTGAGTTCCCTGTTTTCTCCGTCGATCCATACGTGGCATGTCCCTTTCAATGCCACCGCGTCCCAGATCAGAAGTCCGTTTCTTGTGGCTTCCTCCCCTTCCACGCGGTCTTCAAAAGAGTGTTCCGCCGAATAGACGTAGTGCACGAGCCTGTTCTCACCGATAAGCGCTCCCGAATTGCTCCATCCGAGCCTGTCGAGGGTCGGCTCGCGTTTTATCTCTATGTCGCCGAAGACGGTATGGAAATTGGTCACTGTCCATCCCACGCTGTTCACCTTTGTGGTTATCAGTATCTCCGGATGCCCCTTGTAGTCGATCTTCTGAATGGATTCCAGAAGATTCTTGCCGGCGAGCAATATGGCGCTTTTGGGCACGTCCTCCCCGGTGAAAAACATCTTGGCGAGGGCTATGATGTTGTCTACAGTCCATTTCCCGGGCTTCTGCAGCACGCGCTTGAACTGCCATCTGAGCCCTTCTGTGGTATAGATGTACTGCATACCCATTTTTGGCACGTTCACCTTGAATTTTCCAGCCCTTCCCGCCCAGAGTGTACGGTTGCCGCGCACCTTGAAATTGGCTATCGCCTGCTCGGCTATGACGGCTTTCGAGAAGGGGAGACGTTTCTTCTGGCTTTCAAAATAGTCGCTCACCACCTGGTTCATGCCCCGCTTCTGGAGATACACCCGCGTAGGCTGGGGGAGGATCAGGTCGGGATCAACCTCTTTCTGGGTTTCATACAGGGAGTTGGCGAGGATCACCACATGGGTTCCTTCAGGGATCTCCGGTATCTGGCTGAACTCGTCCTCGGGACTGCTTTTGAACCCGTTGACCGCCCTTACGAGGGGGAACGCGCTTGTGCCCTCTTCCCCGGTCACGATAAGCATGAGATCTTTCCCGGGGGTCTCGTTTCTCCCTTCGGCGTCATATCCGTTGATCCCCTTCACAAGCAGCGTGGTATAGGGACGGAGCGACACCGCGTCGGAGTCGGAGACGTGGAGCGCCGCCATGGCGCGTCCCGCGCTTTTTGTAAGTCCGGTGGTGACGATGGTGGATTTCGCCTCGTCAATCATATAATGGTCTACTTCGGGACTGTTGACATTCACCCTTTTCGCGCGGAGCATAAGGTTCATCAGAGGGGTGTCTTCGCTGTTGAACCGGAAAAGCTCCTCGTCTACTGCCGCGCCGACAAACCCTCCGGCGTCGATTCCTCCGGACGCTGCCGCCGCCGCGCTGACGGATGCGGGTTGCCCGGGAACGCGGGTGTCGGCTCCGGAAGTGCCGGACGCTGTGGATGGCGTGCCTGTGACTATGTCTATTGTCTCCCCTTTTATTTGTGTCGTTGTTGTCATGTCGGTTTTTGTGTTTTATGGTTTGTAATTTCGTTATAGTTTTTTTTGTCACGCCTGCCTCGCCATGGAAAATATGTCGGGAGAGGAGGGGGAATCTGAAGAGGGAACCCCGCTGAGGTTGGGTGCCTCTTCCGGAGAAGATGGGAAATGTTCCTCTATGATTCGGGCGTTGCGTCCGGCAAGTTCCCCTTGACGGTATGCCTCCTCTTTCTGGCGTTCGTAGTTGAAAACTTTCCACAGAGCGTCAAGTACCGAGGCGCTTACCTTCCCTTTCAATGCGCCGAGCGCCATTTCCGCGAGAAGCGAGAGGAGCGCCCTGACCATTGCGGCGGCAAGATCGTGCTCTTCGGCAAATTTCCTTATTTCGCGAAGAGACTCCACGATATTCCGTCTCAGCGCGTAGGGACAGCTTTCCTTCTCCTTCCCTGTGTCTCCGTCATCCTTGTCTTCTGCTTTTTCACCGCCGTCAGCCGGTCCCTTTCCGCCGGTTTCGGAGGGATTACCGTCTTCATCTCCGGGGTCACCCGAGGCTTTCGCTATAAGCGATGTTATGACTTCCGGGGAAGGTTCGGGAGGTATATCCTCCATGTCGCGGGCGTTGAGATGAAGAATCTCCCTTACCCATCCCATGATCCCTTTCGACGACGGGATTTTTTCTTGATCGCTTTTCTGCTGTGTCATAGCTTTTTGATTTAATAATGTTTAATTTTTACATTGCAAAGTTATAATTATATTAAGCGATGTTATTGTTATCTTAAAACTTTTGCTTAAATTTGCGGGCAGATTGCACAATATTTTATGCGTTGACTATAATCATAAATCAGTTTCATTGCCATAAATAAAAAATGACCATGAAGAAAAGAATAAAATCCACATTGGAATTTGAGCGGGAGAGGAATACGTTTCTTCTCCGGGCATTCAGGGAGTCGATAGCGGCACAGTCGAGGATCAGTCTCAACAAGGCGTTCAAGATAGCCGCCGAGGCGCCGGCGCCTCGTTTCTGGGTAAGTGAGGCAAGGGCGGCGGCGGTGATCGGGAAAATGCTCTCCGGGGAAGACCCTACGGAGGGGATGCATCCGGAGAAACGGGAGATGTACCGGGAAATGTTTTCACGGTTTCTTGCGTTGCGGGAGGAAAATCCCGGTGAACCGATATCTGAACTGTGTTTCAGGGTGGTCAACGGGGAGGCTCCGAGGAGTTATATGTCGTGGCATCGCGCCCGTGTGCTCATATATAAAGAGAAAAGCCGCCTGCGCGGGGAAAGGGGGAGGAATGGACGTTGAGATTAAGGAGATTCTGGAAGAGAACCGCCGGCGGAATATGTCGGCGTCGCGGCTGTATGATCCGGTGGCGGGAGATCCGGATGAGGCGGGGAGGATATGGTTTCCGGTGAAAGGTCTTGAATGCCATATACCTGTGGAGATGACCCGGGAGCAGTTTGTAAGAGATCTGATGAAGTGCGGTAGCCTTGACGGCTACCTCTCCGTCCTGAAAGGGTCCGAGGCTACGGCTACCCGGGAATGGGTGCTCAGGAAATGGACAGTGACGCGGTGCCGTCATGATTTCCCATTCTGGGCGGCTACCTTCGCCTATATCAAGCGGAAAGGTGGGGGCGACGACGTGCTTTTCGTGCTCAACCGTGCCCAACGGAAACTTGTGGCGGCTCTTGAGGATATGCGTCGTGCCGGAGATCCTGTGAGACTTATCCTGTTGAAAGCGAGGCAATGGGGCGGAAGCACCTGTGTGCAGCTTTACATGGCGTGGCTTCAGCTTGTGCATGAAAAGGGACTCAATTCATTGATAATAGCACACCAGCGCGCCGCTACCGACGAGATAAAGGATATGTTTGACAGGATGCTGAAGAATTATCCCGAAGAGGAGTTCGGGAATGAATGTGATGACGGGGACGAAAGGAAAGGGAAAGCCGGGAGGGGCGGCGGAAAGAAGACGGAGAATGTGGGTGGAGCCGGGGCGGCTTTCCGTGTGATACATCGCAATTGCAAGATAAAGGTGGGCACTGCGGAGACTCCCAACGCATGCCGTGGCGGGGATTATAACCTCGTGCATTGTTCGGAAGTGGGGTTGTGGAAATCTACACAGAAAAAAACACCGGAGGATATCGTGCGCGCCGCCACGTCAGGGGTGCTCCTGCGCCCGATGACAATGATAGTGTATGAATCGACAGCCAACGGCACCGGCAATTTCTTCCACAAGGAATATGAGGCGGCGAAAAACGGGGAGAGCCAGTTCAGGGCGTTGTTTGTGGCATGGTACGAGATCGAACAGTATGTGCTTCCGTTCAAGGATGACGCGGAGAGGGAGAATTTCGCGAGACAGCTGTATGAGGGGAGGGAGGCGGCGCACCCCTTGTCCGACCGTCGTCAGCCTGGCGCCTATCTGTGGTGGCTGTGGGGGAAAGGGGCGACTCTGGAAGCGATCAGATGGTATGTGTCGGAACGTGCGAAATATTCCGACCACGGACTGATGGCGGCGGAATATCCGTCGGACGACGTGGAGGCTTTCGTGCATTCCGGGGCAAGGGTCTTCGACAGATATAAGGTGGAGGAGCTGCGCAGGGAATGCCGTGCCCCGATGATGCGGGGGGAAGTGGATGGGGATACCGCATATGGAGAGAAATCTCTCGAGAACGTGCGGTTTAACGAGGATGCCAACGGCGCGTTGGCGGTGTGGGCTGACCGTGAGGTCTTTCGCGATGAATATGTAGCCGACCGTTATCTTGTGGTGGTGGATATAGGAGGCCGTTCGCAAACGGCTGACTGGACAGTGATAGCCGTGTTCGACAGGATAGGTATGGCGGGAGGCGGCAAGCCGGAGATCGTGGCGCAATGGCGCGGACATGTGGACTTCGACCTCCTTGCCTGGAATGCCGCCCGTATCGCCCGATATTATGACAACGCGTTGCTGGTGATAGAGAGCAACACGCTTGAGACCCATGACCCGTTGCGGAGCGGAGAGAGCGAACAGTCGTCGTTTCTGCTGAACCGTCTGCGCGACGCGTATCCCAACCTGTATGCGCGGAAACAAAGCGAGGAGGAGATACGCCAGGGTGCGCCTGTAAGGTACGGGTTTCATACCAATGTGGCTACCAAGCCGATGGTTATCTCGATGCTCGTGCAGGCTATACGCGAAGGTCTGTATGTGGAACATGACGAGAACTGCCTGACGGAGTTCCTTGCCTATGAGCAGCGGCAGAACGGAAGCTATGGCGCTTTGCCCGGACATCATGACGATATGCTTATGACCCGCGCGATCGGTCTGCACATCTGTTTCCGTGAGATGCCGCTGCCGCGGAGGGTATTGCGCGGCAGCGGCTACAGGAGAAACCGTCCGGCGTCGGCAGCCGTTTTCTGATCTCTTATCTTATTTGTTGTTGTGCCGGGCGGGGAGGAGGGTCTGTATCTTGAGGGTTGTGGCGGCGATGAAGGATGCGAATGTGTCAAGGATGTCGCTCAGTGATGTCAGCGCGTTCTGCGTCTGCTGGTTATAGAGTGTTCCGCTGATGGAGTTGCCGGTGACGTTACCCTGGAGGGCGCCGTTGACTCCAGATATGTCTTCAAGCATTTTAAGCTGTATGTCGAGCAGCTCGCTGATACCTATGTTGGTGGCGTTGCCGCTGACCTGGCGCGGATCGGGCTGCCCGGCTTTGGGGCGATAGACGATCACTCCGTTGAAACGGCTCCACTGGTCTGCCACATCCTGCATGTTTTCCGGGTCAACCGCCCCTTCGGGCATCAGCAGCACACCTTTTGCCGACGCCCTCATTATCCAGTCATACATTGTTATGAGCCGGTTGGTGTATCGTTGCTGGTCGATTATGTCTGCCACGAAACTATGGATCTCCCCGTCGAGAAAAGGGTAGCATTTAAATTCATAGGGATGACATTTGTGGGGATAAGGGGAATCTCCCTCTCTGAGAATATTCCCGTCAGTGTCGATAAAGTAATAGCGCCATACATCGTCGAGTATCCATCTTGACGGCATCTTCTGCAGCTGTCGGTTGTGTCGCCACACGTGCTCGTCGGTTTTCAGCACCCTGCCGTTGTCCATGTCGTGTATCAGGCGGCGGGGCACCCGTTCGCGACGCCACAGCTCCATAATTCTGATCTTCCCCCTGTCGCGGAAGATTCCCGCCGCCTCTTCATAGTCATGGCGGGTGGAGACAAACGCGTTGCAATATTCCGTGAAGTTTATTTCGTGAAACTGTCCGATGAAAGAGAGATCCTCCCCGCGTATGTCGCGTGAGGAGGTGTCAAAGAAGAATGTGTCGGGAGAGACCTGCCGGCATACCGGGGAGACCTTGCCGTTTTTTCTGACCGACCCGATGCGGTGTACCGCTATACCGGAGATCAGAAATTCCTCCATCGTGCGGGCATATAGTTCGTAGAGTGAGTTTTCGGCTGCGCTTTCACGCAGTCCGGCGTCCCACGAAGCCATCTTTTCTGACAGCCGGCTACGGAACACTCCGAGCACATTTCTTACTATCCTTCTGATAAGGTTGTTCTTGAGGGGGATATTCCCTTCGGAGACTATGTAGTCATATTCCGACATGCGGCATCCGTCTACCGTGATCATGTCGCTCCATTGCCGCCCGAATGTGTAGTTCTTGTTGCGGCAACGTTCGGCGCGGAACGCCGACAGCGCCTGCCACTGCGCGGTTCCCTCTCTGAGCAGGAGGGAACCGCGGGGGGCGGCGTTTCTTGTATTGTCTGTCCTGTGCATGCTTTTTTAGGGCAAAGCTACAGGGTTGTCCGCATTGGAGGGTGTTATCTTGAAACGGTAAAGCCGGTAGCTTCGTAATTCCAGGGGAAACGTACGAAAAGACTGCGGGTAGCCTCGTCGTATGCCCAGCCGTATTGTCTGATAGCCTTTACCGACATTTCCTCGTCGATGACTGTGCCGTCTGCCATCTTCACGCTTCCCGGTTTGTCGGCATTGATGATCTCGAAAGTCATCATCCTTACTTCGGGCATCCCTTCATATTTCCCTCCGTTGCTCTTCAGCGAGACGGTGACCGCATCTCCGGAGCTTTCTCCGGTGAGATATGTCAGCTGATAGGCTCCGTCAGCCAGTGAGGTCGGGGAGAGGCGGTTGTCATCAAACATCGTGTAGCCGGTCTTGTTTTCCGAGGGGTAATACCTTATGACCACGGAACGGGGGTCGTAGCCGGATACGTTTTCAAGCTCACCTTCATATAGGGGAATGAACGAACCGGCGCGCACGAACATCGGCAGTTCCTCGAGAGGAGCCTTGACAGTGGCTTCCGTGCCACCCTTGTAGGTTTCAGAGGGATGATGATAGCTGATCCATTCCCCGGCGGGGAACAGCACCTTTCTTTCCCTCGCGCCCTGCTCCATTACGGGAGCTATCAGCACCTCGTCGCCCCAGAGATATTCGTCGGTGAGGGAAGAGTAGCGTTCGCCCGGGTTTTCACCGTTGAAATTCAACGGACGGGCAAGCGGTTTGCCGTAGGCTGAGTTCTCATAGGCGAGGGTATAGTTGTAGGGGAGCCACTGATAGCGCATCTTCACATAATTCTTCAGGATCTCTTCGCTGCCGGGATAATGGTAAGGCTCAGGCTTTTGCGTCGCGTGAGTGCGCATCACCGGAGTGAATGCCCCCATCTGTACCCAGCGCACGTAAAGTTCCTCGTCAATGGGATGTTTCCTGTCGACGGCGAATCCGCCGAGGTCGCTGCTCATATAGCCGAGCCCTGAAAGTCCGGAATTGAGCATAAGGTTTACCTGTGGCTGAAGCCCTCCCCATGAGCGGGATACGTCGGTGGTCCATGGAAAGACGCTGTAGCGCTGCAGTCCGGCGGTGCCTCCGCGCATCATCAGGAGCGGACGCATTTCCGGGAAATCTTTGCGGAGGCCTTCGTAGATGAGCCTTGACCATTCGTTGCAGTAGACGTTGTGGTATTGAGAGGCGGTCTCGCCGTTGGAGTGCATGATCGTGCGGGGATGTACCTCAGGCTCCCCGAGATCGCCCCACCATCCGGCGATACCATCCGAGGTGAGACCTTTCAGACGGTTCCATAGCCATTCACGTGTGGCGGGATTGCTGACGTCAAACATTCCGGCGTCGCCCACCCATGTTGTCACGTCGTGGTTGTTGCCAGCCGAATCGAGGGTAAGCATCTTCCTGTCGGCGAGGACGGTATAGTTGCCGATGGCTCCTTTCTTGTTGATATACGGCTGGGAGATAAGCACGAGGTTCACACCCTGGCTCTTCAGCGAGTCGATCATCTTCTTATGGTCGGGCCATTGCGCCTTGTCCCATTCGAGTTTCCCCATATCTGTCTCGACTCCATACCAGTAAAGGTCGAGCACCATGCCGTCTACAGGATAGCCGCGGGTTTTCAGCGAATCGATCGCGCCGAGAGCCTCTTTCTGGTTATGGTAACCGTATTTTGAGGTGATGTATCCGAGACTCCAGAAGGGGGGAAGATCCTGACGGCCGGTGAGAAGGGTATAGCCTTCGGTTGTCCCGGCAAGATCGCTGCCGCCGTTGATGAAATAATAGGAAAGGGGCTTCGGTGTTTCGGAGGTATATTTTATTGTGTCTCCGAGTACGAGCAAGGCTTCGTTATAGTCGTCGAAAAGCACGCCATACCCTTTGTCTGACGCGAAATAGGGAGCTGTGATGCCCATCTGTGATATGCGCGGGTCTCCGGAAGTGTAGCCGTAGTTCTGACGGTTGTACATCACCAGGGAGTCGCCGTTAAGGCTGAGGGAATGCCCACGCTCACCGGCACCATACAGTTCACCCGGGTCTTTGCCATTGAATGTCACGCTTTTGATACCTCCTGAGTTGTCCACACCCCCGGTTTCGGAAAGAATGACATTTCCCTTGTTGTCAAGAAACGACACCTGTCCGGTCTTGCGGTCCACGCGCACGGTAGTGGTGGGGGAGCTGATGGAGAAAGCGTCAGACGACACTTTCGTCTTGATTCCGGTTTCCTGTGGTTCGAGTATTGCCGACTGCGACGGCGTATATTCAGGGTTTGTCCCGGCGGGGCGAGCCGTGACCCTGAAAATGTCATCGGTAAGAGGCTGGACTGTAACAGTCCCTTTGTCGGTATCTACTTCATAAGCACCATTGATCTCTCTGATTCCTTCATGGCTGGTGCAAGAGCCTATGAAAATGGCAGCGGTTGCAAAAGATACCGCCGCCAAAGTGTAAAAAATTTTCATGAAGATTTTATTTAGTTAAGGTCGGGGAGGTTTTCCGTTTTCCGTTTTCCGTTTTCCGTTTTCCGTTGTCAGTTTTTTTTTGTTACAAGAACTAATTGAGAACTTGAAGT
>CAMWID010000087.1 GCA_947174235.1 uncultured Porphyromonadaceae bacterium
TTTATTTATAAGAGATCTTTTTTTCAGAAATCCGACCGCGTTTCAATACAAAAAAATTCCAGTGATACCGGAAATTTCCCGTATCACTGGAATTTTTTATCAAAGAGACTTAAAAAAATGACCGAGGTCTCTAAAAATATTCAATATGCACAACAGTAGCTTTAGAACTTATATGTTAGACCTACAAGAATCGGCAACCGAGAATAGTCCTGCATATATTGATACTTGAACTCAAAATTAGCCGCGAAGTTGGATGACACCTCATATTCAGCGCCGATACCGACGTTGAGTGCAAATTTATCCCAGCTCTCAGAATCATCATCATCCCATCTGAATTTTACATTGCCGTAACCGATACCTGCCAGGGGGTATAGGTAAAAATTCCTTGCACATGGAATCATGAAGTGGACATTGCCCATGAGGTTGAAAGTACTGAACCCCTTGTCGCGGAAACCGAAGTCAGCATCAGCTTCAAGACGGATAAGGCTGGTTGCCTTGTACTGGAACTTTGCACCGAGGATAAAATTGGTCACTGACGAATGATCCTCAATTACCGGAGCCGCGCCAATATTCACTCCAAGACCCATTCTCTGAGCAAATGCAGATGAAGCACCCAATATTATCACTGCCATCAAGAGTAAAACCTTTTTCATATACTTATGTATGTGTGTTATTGTTCTGCCGTTTGCCCGACGGCACCATTAATATTTATAAAAGATGCGGGCCACATCTCCATTCATCGGTATAAATATAATGAATTTGTGTTAAAAAAAGTTCTGACAACCCGCCACTTTTTTTGCCACACATTAATATTTTTCATACACTATAAATCCGATATTCCTATTCATCAATATATTACGTCAATAAAAAAAAGATATTTTTACTATCCATAAAAAAAGGAACCGGATCGTTACGATCGGTTCCCTGTGAGATTACGGATACTTTTCTGAATGAATCCCGTCTTTTTAACGGTAGTCTTTCAGAATTTCACGAAGCCTCTGACGGGTAAAGAAGATTCTGCTCTTCACTGTACCCAACGGCATGGAGAGACGCTCTGAGATCTCTTCATACTTGTAACCGGCTACATGGAGTGAAAACGGCTCTCTGTAATCTGCAGGAAAACCTGCAAGAATACCGGAGATCTCGTTCACTGCGTAGGCTCCATCAGGTGTCTCTATACCTGAATCCTGTTTAAGATTCAGATGATAAAGATCTTCCGAAGTGTCAACCATTGTGTTCTCACGCACATTCTTGCGATAGTTATTGATAAAAATGTTTCGCATGATGGTGAGCATCCACCCCTTGAAGTTTGCATTGTCTACAAATTTATCTTCATTCGACAATGCCTTTAAAGTGGTGTCCTGCACAAGGTCATGAGCCTCATCCTTATCAAGGGTCAGCTTCATGGCGAAAGAACGTAGATTAGCCTGCATCCCAAGTACCGATGAAATAAAAGTGGGCTTGCTGCTCATTGATGGAACAATTAGGTAATTAAGTTTATGTATTCATTATCTCGTCGCAAAGGTAGACAAAGAATTTGTCATCTCAAAATAATTCTTAACCATTTTATCGGTTTTTACATATTTTTTTACATGAATCTCAAAAAAATATGATTTTATTGGATTTCTTCCACTTTCACAAGCTCTATGCGGGTGGCAGACATTTTTATTATAGTGAATCTGAGTCCTTCCACTTCAAATGACTCCCCCTGCTGAGGGAGGACTCCGAGGTTCTCAAGTATGAATCCACCGAGGGTGTGATATGTCTCGGATTCTTTCAGGTCAAGTCCAAATTCCTCATTAATATTCTCTATCTCTGCTCTGCCGCTGAATTCATATACTCCGGGCGACACCTCCCGCGAGAGCAGCCGTTTCCTGTCATGTTCGTCTTCAATCTCTCCGAATATTTCCTCCACAAGATCTTCCAATGTGGCAAGACCGGCTGTGCCGCCAAACTCGTCTACTATTATCGCCATCGATTTCTTCTCGGCAAGCATGCGGCGCATCATTTTATTGGCAAGCATAGTCTCCGGCGTGAAAATGACAGGCTTGAGATGCTTCTTCCAATCTTCTTTCACATTGAAAAGCTCGGATATATGGATATATCCCACCACGTCGTCTATGTCTTCTTTATACACCACTATTTTTGACAATCCGGTGGCGATGAATTTTCGGATAAGCTCCTCCCTTGTGACTGTTTCAAGTTCTACCGCGACAATCTCGTTGCGCGGAATCATACATTCCACAATCTGCGTATCCTTGAAGTCTATGGCATTACGGAAAATCTTGACTTCGTTCTCCACTTCTTTCTGATCCGCCGAGACCGCTATCTGCTTCTGAAGATATTCGTCAAGCTCATCAATAGTAAGACGGTCGGAACCCTCCTCTTCAAGACTTACTCCAAAAAGCTTCATCAAACCTTTGGATATTCCGGATACAAAAAGCGACACCGGATAAAGCACCCAATATATGAGATACAACGGGAGGGCGAAAAGCCTCATCATGAAATTCGGATTGATCCGGAATGCCGTCTTTGGCATGAACTCTCCGGCAAAAAGCACCACACCGGTCGACAATACCGTATTCGAGATAAGCACAAGAGCCTCATTTTCAAGCCATCTCTCAAGTATGGGATTGATAATTATCGAAAATGTGATGCCATAGATCACGAGCACGATATTGTTCCCGACAAGAAGTGTCGATATAAACATGTCCTCATGCCGGGAAAACCCTTGTATGATCCTGTCGACAATGCCGCCTCTGGCGGCATCTATCTCCATTCTTACCTTGCTCGACTGCACAAACGCGATTTCCGATCCTGAGAACAATGCGGAGAGCAGAAGTGCGATGACTGTGACTATTATTGCGGTGGCGAGTGTCATGTCTTTTTTATTTTGAATCCGGTCGGAGATTGTCACGTTCTACCGGGAATATACCCGACGGATGTAGGATCCGGTACTGGGTAAGCCGTTCATTCGACTCAAATCCGGTGCCTTCCAGAATATGGGTCTCGTTTTCTATGTGTATAAAGGTATCGGAATACAGACGCGCTTTTCTCTGATCCCAGAAGACCCGCTCGGAAAGAAACAGGTCGCGCGGAGCCTTCGTCATTTCGACATTACCTTCCAGCTTCCACAATTTCTGCACCTTGAAAAACCGTGCGGAATCAGCGGCCACTGTAGCCACCACATTAAACTGCGGATCAAATTTCTGAAGATACAGCCCTTCCGGAAACAGCCAGTATGGAGTATCCGCTTCGTCATACACATACCATACAGGAGCGACTATCTTATATTGCGTGACTCCCGAGTCGGAAATCAGTGTTGATATATTATGGGTCACCATCGACGGCATCTGCTCCGGATGAAGGTTTTCCGATATGTCGACCTTGCTCTCCTGCGTGCAGCTGCCCGCCGCTATCGCGAGAGCTACAGCGAATGCCATCGATAGTCCCGTCTTTCTCATATTCTCTTCCTGATAATTCCGGTTTTATTTTATGCGGCGCTGGAAGAACCAGAGTTCATTCACGTTGACACCGAGGGTGATATTAAAATAATTCTCAGTAAGCAACGGAGTCGGATGTGCCTGACGGCGTTTCCATTCAAGACCGAGGTTGATCATTGTCTTCCCCTCAGGGGTATTGAATCCGAATCCGGCGGTCACTCCGTACTCCCGCACACGGTTGCCCCTTATATTAAGATAGTCATTGTTGAAATATGCGCCCGCGCGATACGACATCCGCTGCACATAATTTCCCCTTATCTTGGGCACGATCTCCCCTCCGAGCGCAAAACGGGTACGGTTGTTGAATTGCATCCCCTCAAAAACCATATTTTCCGGTTTACCGATCTCATATAGCGGAGAATACTTCGCCTTTGACCATTGCTGGAATGTCACATCCGCCTCCACCATCCAGCGGGAAGAACGTTCATGACGATAGGATATACCGGCGCCCACTGACATAGGGGTATAATAATTGCCGCCCATTTTCATGCTTGCCACAGTATCCGGCTCGCTCTCCTTTGTGGTCTCCTGAATAGTAGCCCACGTGTCGCCATGAAGCGATTTCTTGGGAGCATATGTCACGCCTATCGTCATGCGGTCGGTACGCGAAAGCTTCGCGGTATATTGCAATCCGAAATTCAGATCCCAGTCGCGTATCTGCATCACATGCTCGAAAAGCGTCTGTCCGGTTGTGCTCGGAATCGAATAGACGTCATTTATTATATTTCCGAAGCTATAGGCGAAATTAAATCCCAACGAAAAGCCGGCATACTTTCCTGCGACACCGACATATGCCTGATTGATACCTCCGGATCCCTGGTTTTCCATCGCTCCGTGGCTTACATCCTTACCAAACGCATAACCTACAGAAGAATATGGCAGCAGACCTATCGATGCGCCGATAAACTTACATATCGGGAATTGCATAGTCACGTAGTCAAGTCCGCCGCCGGTGGAATGTTCCCGCGCGTCCCCTTCTTTCTGCCACAGCAGAGAAACGTCTGCCCCTATGTCAAACAGGAACGTCAAAGAGTCGATCGACGCATACGAGGCAGGGTTCATAACATTGATCTGGCGTCCGGAATTCATGGCATATCCCACAGATCCCATCTGTCGTTGCATTGAAGTGGCGCGGTCTCCGAGTATCCCGTAGCCATACATTGAGTAAGGGGTGGTGACATTTTGCGCATACGCGCCGAAGACGGTTGCCAACGCAGTCAATATCAAAATCTTTATCTTGTTCATCACTGTCAGTTTAGTCCTGTGTGTTTTGTATTGTTCCATTTTTTGATACACGCTCAGTAGGAATCGCCGCCTGACGTGTTGTATTCATATATTTCCGTAAGTCCTCGACCTACGAGATTCGGATCTGTCAGCACCTCCATCCCCCTCTCCTTGAGAAGCGGATCCAGCACGGCGCCATCGCTTCCGGCAAGCACTATGCGGGAACATCCATATATCTTTTCCGCACGCAAGAATGCGTCGGCTATCTCGCTGACCATGCCTCCGACCACGCCACATCTGATAGCGGACTCCGTGTCGGTGCCGAAAGGGGGAAGCTCGCCATACTCCTCGACAAGCGGCAGCTGCTGGGTGGAGACCTTCAGGCTCCGGAATCTGAGATGCATACCCGGAGCGATGTTGCCTCCCATAAAATTGCCATCCCTGTCGATAACGTCGATAGTGACCGCAGTGCCGGCATCGACCACCAGCGCCGCCTCCCCCGGAACCAGCGCCCGCGCTCCTACCGCCGCCGCCACACGGTCATTACCGAGCGTGGGGCGGGATCCGTAATTCACTTTGACCGGAAGAGGCACGGACGGAGTGAGCACGAGCAATCTGCCGTCCAACATACGGCGTAATGTCTCAAGGAACTTCGCATCGGTATGACACACACTGCAATATGCACAACCCGCTATTCCTTCCAGCTCAAACACAGGGAGAAGATCCTCTATAGAAAGAGTCTCCACACGCAATGTCTTCACAGGGACTCCGTTTTCCCACACCACCGCTTTCGCGGATGTGTTGCCCTGATCAATGGTCAGAATCCGTTTCATATCAGTATATCCCGCCATTTATTTACGGGATTCTTTCTTGCCACACGACACTATCATCCATGACGCTATGATCTGGATAAGTGCGCCGGCAAGGGTAAACATTATCGTATCACGCATCACAGCGAGAATTCCGGCATACTCTGAAAGGTGCCCCTCCTGATAAAACCAGAAAGCTGCCCCAGCCACAAATGCGACACCCGCCCAGAACTCCATTCTGCGCAGACGACGCATCTTCAACGAATCTTCCGGATCATTTGCGTTAACCACGCGGGCGACAGTGAAAATCAGCGCCCCTGCGGCATATACCCATTTGAATCCTGAGACAAAAGCATTGTCTCCGGGACTCGCGAACGGAGCCACGAGAGCCACACATATCAATATCAATCCGAATGTAGCCGTCGACTCCACGAGCTTCCTGCGTTTTTCCGGACTGCCATTCCCGTTTGTTTTCTTAAATGACATTCCCATTTACGTATACAATTATAAAAAACATGTCATTTCAGTATATACACGTCTTCCGTGGGTCGCTGCATATGGAATTTCTCCCTGGCTATACGCTCAAGATTTTCCTCCCCGTGAATCAACGCCTCACGCTGTCCCCGGTAATACGCCGCGGAATCCCTGCATTGCTCAATAGCCTGCGTAAGCTCGCTGATCTCCCTGTCATACTCTATATTCAGAGTGATAGAGGTATCTTCATTTACCAGAAGCACTGTAACCACCAACGTACATATCGCGATAAGAGGCAGATGTGACCGTCTGCGGATCCAGAAATTCGCTCTTTTAATGCTTGTCGCCACTTTCAGAAGATTGTGTTTATGACTATATTTTTTACCAAACTCCGCAAAATTAGTGATAATATGGCATTCAATCACAAAAGAAACTGTGATTTTTATAATTTTAACGTCTTTTTATCTTATTCCGCACCTGTTTCCGCCTCCATATAACCTGCACCGATCTTCTCATGATCTTTCTCATCGCGATATTCTCCTCAATTAAGAAGATATGCGGCTGAAGTTTCGGTGAGAAGTACATTTTTCTCAAAATTTACTGAAAAAGTTGCTGAAAAATGTTAAATTTTCAACCTTATATTTTTTTATTTTCATAATTTCCGACAGCATTTGTCAAACGCATATACAACATATTTCCTTATTAGAGAACAAATAACCGAACATTTTTCCACAGTTACCCATAATTCCTTAAATTAGTTAATCATGGTTTCTTTTTTTTTAACACTTAAGCCTTATCCTTTTTTCTTCCTGCCATGTTATATATTCATAAATCTAAAACGGAAGTGTCCCCTCAGGACATGACCGCCACTAAAAACTATACAACGATGGCAAACTCAGCAACATTTAAAGAAAGACTTCTTGGGTTACAAGGTAACCTTCTTAATTTCGCTTATCAGTTGACCACAAGCCGTGAGACCGCCCAGGATCTCGTGCAGGACACTACCCTCAAAGTGCTTGACAATGAATCAAAATATGTCGACAACGTCAACTTCAAAGGCTGGGTGTTTACAATAATGAGGAATATCTTCATCAACAATTACCGCCGCCAGGTAAGAAGTGCGACAGTGGTAGACACTACTGAAGATCTATATCACTTGAATCTTTCCCAGGAATCCGGGTTCTCCACTCCCGAAGGCAGCTTTGCAGCAAAAGAGATTTCACAGGCAATCAAAGAATTTTCCGATGAATACCGGATCCCGTTCTCAATGTATATCGCCGGATACAAATACAGCGAGATCGCCGATAAGATGGGGCTTCCACTCGGCACAGTGAAAAGCCGTATATTTTTCGCACGCAGGCGTCTCCAGTCTCTCCTAAAGGATTATAGATAAAACAACACCTGATAATTAACAGGAGGATATCTTACGATATCACGGCAACGTTACCGCACACCGCAACCATCGCTCCTCAATATGCCATCGACCTGCAATGGGTAACGACGTACGGAAAACTGCATACAATACCAAATTTCATAAGACAATTACCGGCTCCCCGCGAGGGGAGCTTTTTTTATATCGCGCTCCCATTCAAAGAAAATGGCGCCTTCAGCCGAATTATAGTTTTGATTTATTGAAAAAAAAGGATAACTTTGCAATCATTATATTGTCAAAAAGATATGACCTACCATCTTTATCGTTTTTTACTTGTGCTTATAGGATGCCTTCCGTTCAGGATGATCTATTATTTATCTGATGTTCTCTATTTCCTGCTATACAAGGTGATCGGATACCGGAAAGATGTGGTGCGTAAGAATCTAACCGAGTCCTTTCCGGAGAAAAGCGAGAAAGAGATATTGAAAATTGAGAAGGATTTCTATCATTCGTTTTCCGACATTATTCTCGAGACATGTAAAATGGGATCTATGTCGACCGAATGTATGGTCAACCATATGGGATATTCCAACATAGACGAACTTGATGACGTCTTGCGCAGCGGACGCTCCATCGCCCTTTTCCTCGGACATTGCGCAAACTGGGAATGGGTGTCGTCCATGCCCATACATCTGAATAAAAAGACTGTCTGCGCACAGATCTACCATAAGCTTAGCAATCCGCAACTCGACAAAATCATGCTGAAGAGCCGCGCTAAGCAAGGAGCGGTGAATGTCGAGATGCGCCAGACAGCCCGGTTCATAAATAAAATGGTGACGGAAGACAAGACCTGTATAGTTGGCTTTATAGCTGACCAGTCTCCAAGAAAAAAAGATGCGAAATATTATCTGAAATTCCTCAACCACGAAGTCCCGGTGATCACAGGGCCGGAGAAAATTGCCAAACACTATGATTTCGAGGCATGGTTCGTGCAGCCCAGAAGATTAAGAAGAGGGGAATATGAGGCGACATTCATACGCATGCATGACAATCCCGCGTCTCTCCCGGACTTCGAGCTTACCGACATATATTATAAAATGCTGGAAGAGACAATTCGACTTCACCCGGAACTCTATCTATGGACTCACAAACGATTCAGATATGCCAAAAACACCTCAAATTCCTGATATGGACATCGATTTTGTTGTGACATGGGTCGACATGAACGATCCGGAATGGCAAAAAGAATTTGCCATATACTCCTCAAAAAAAGACAACGAGAAAAACGGGGTTTCGGATGCCCGATTCAGAGATTACGGCTTCCTGAAGTATTGGTTCAGAGGCGTTGAAAAATTCGCGCCATGGGTAAGAAAAATCCATTTCGTCACTTCCGGACAGAAACCGGAATGGCTCGATACATCCAATCCCAAGATCAATCTCGTGAATCACAGTGACTTCATTCCTCAACGGTTTCTCCCCACATATAATTCTGTGGTGATCGAACGGTATATGCATAAGATTCCGGGGATTGCCGATCATTTCGTCTATTTCAACGATGATTTCTATATCACGAAGAAAGTCTCCCCTGAACGATTCTTCAAAAACGGTCTGCCATGCGACATAGCGGCTTTCCTCTACAATCCGTCTTGGTCTCAATGGTACAAACGAATCAAAAACAACATAAGGATCATCAACAGGCATTTCGACAAGAAAGAAGTGATGCGCCGCGACCACGACAAATGGTTTGACAAAAGTTATGGTTCAAGGGCGAGATGGAATTATCTTCTTATCCCATATGGCAAATTCATAACCCTGAGAACTCCCCACAACGCCCAGCCATATCTGAAAAGCACATTTGAAGAAGTATGGGAAGCCGCCGGGAAGGAACTTACAGAGACTTCGTCCAACCGGTTCAGAGCTGTGACAGACTATACTCCCGAATTGTTCCGCACATGGCAGATATGCCGGGGCAATTTCCATCCCTACAACACATATTCCGACACCAAGATGTTTCCTCTGATGATCAGGTCAAAGCAGGCAATCAATGCTATCAGAGAACAGTCTTACACACTTATATGTCTGAATGACAACATCCACATACGCAACTATGCCAAGGTGATGGAGGAAATCAAAGACGCGTTTGAGAGCATTCTCCCCTCACCGTCAGGCTTTGAACTCTGAAAACATCAAAATTCAATGTTCCATGAACAAGACTGCCGCAGAAATCATAGCCGGACTCATACCTTTCAAGATGGAAAGGAACAGATGGCGCGGGATATTGCGCTACGGAGTCCGCAATGCATTGAAACTCAAATATCGGTTAAAGAGAGAGAGATCATCCCCGACATCATATCTTGCCATATGCGCCATAGCGAAAGACGAAGGACCCTATTTCAGCGAATGGATCGAATGGCACTTGAAAATGGGGGTGGAGAAATTCTATATCTATGACAACGGCAGCACAGACCTGACAAAAAAAATACTTGAACCCTACATCGAGTCAGGTATAGTGGAATACCGGTATTTCCCCGGATACCGGATGCAGATCGCCGCATACGACGACTGCATAGACCGCCACCGTTTTGACACAAGATGGATCGCGTTCATTGATCTTGATGAATTTATTGTGCCCGTGGCTGACGATACGGTAACGGCTTTCCTGAAACGTTTCGAAAATTTCCCTGCTGTTGAAATCAACTGGCTTATATACGGAAGCGGAGGCGCGAAAAAGAGGACAGCCGGAGGGATGATGACCCGTTTCAAACGTCATTCTCAACCGGATCACCTCCTCAACCGCCACGTGAAAAGCATCGTGGATCCAAGGCGCGTATTCACAATGACCGGATGTCATGAAGCTGCAAGAATATCGGGATCCGCGGCTGACTCGCACGGACACCCGATAACTAAGAATTTCCGCGACCGGGAACCGCAGCAAGACATAATCCGCATAAACCATTACGCGGTAAGATCTCTGGAAGAATTCCAAGAAAAATGCGGGAGGGGAAGGGCAAGCGGTAAAAAAAGAACTATTGACATGGAGTATTTCAACCGATATGACCTCAATGATATCGAAGAATGTTAAATACCGAAATCCATTCCCTCAAAAATTTCCATGACAAAACGCACTACACGGACTGCTGATATTCATCATCTTGCAACAATCAATCAAATTGATTGTTGATTCTCTTGTATTTGTGCGAGCTGAATATATACACGAAACGCATCATTCGGGAAAAAGCTTTTGGGTTAGCGCGCAGAAGATGTATGCGAAACCATGTCTTTATCCCTAAGGATCTTACAGACGGAATATGGATATCACGGCAAAGGATGCCGATTTTGGACACCGCGCCTACACGCGTCGTTGCGTCGTCAACATATCTTGATATATTTTTTCCCGCGCATATCACTCCCTTCCAGACACACTTATAGACAACCTTGTCGCTGACATTCAACGGTTCAAGCGCACGCAATGAATACGCCAGTCTGAATACGGATTTCAGATATTCAAGCCTGTTTTCCGCATAATTGGAATTTACAATACTACCGCACCGCTGGCGATACGTATACAGGATTTCCGGAGAAATCACCATTTTGCGTATATTGCCTACCCATTGCGACATTACATACATATCCTCGAAAACCATACCGTCCGGAAAATGAGTATCGATCACTTCCCGTCTGAACATCTTGTTCCATACATAGCAAGGCAACTTTCTACCGTAAAGCAATTCCTGCGCCACCTTCCCCCTGTCAAGATCAATGACTGAATCCACAAGCGGCTTTTCTTTTTTAAACGATTTGAAAAGCAGCTCATAGCTCACCTGAGCGACATCCGCGTCATGACTTATGAGCAACTCTCGCAATCTCGCCATCATTTCCGGATGCGCGATATCATCAGGATCAATAAAGCTTATAAACCTCCCGCGGCTAACCTCCAACCCATCATTACGTGCAACCGATACTCCTCCGTTTTCACGGTGTATCACATGAAAACGCGGATCCCGCGCCGCGTATTCAGCACATATCTCTCCGGATCTGTCAGGAGAACCGTCATCTACAAGAATACACTCCCAATCTCCAAAAGTCTGGGAAGATATGGAATCAAGGCACTCCCGCAGATACTTCTCGACCTTATATACCGGTATTATGATGGAAATTTCCGGTGATCTCCCATCCATGATTTATCTTGTGTTTAATATTTGATGATATTGACCGAAGATACAGCTACATGTTACAACGCTTATACTCCGCCGATTTCTAATACACGAGCGAAGATATTCTACACCGGATGTCCGGACGTTGCCTAAAGTCTGCATTACGCCATGCCGGCAATACCGTAAGGCAACGGTATGAAAACCATCTTTCATCATAACTCAATTTATTAATTGTTGCTTGTCAAGGATTATATCTCTGTTTAATCTTTTTCTTTTAAGAACTTTTCCCTGAATAAGAAAAGCCTTATAAGTTCGGTTGCGCAAAAAGTTTAAGCCATTTTTATATTAGGATTTAGAGTATGTTTACTTTTGACTTATGTTAAGATTTAGAGAATATTTTCGAGTCAATTTTTTAGATTTTGTGAAAGAGTTATGGGGTTCCATA
>CAMWID010000088.1 GCA_947174235.1 uncultured Porphyromonadaceae bacterium
TAAGGATTTATCTTTTCATCGGTCTTGGTAACAACGTTTTTATAGTGTCGCAATCTTTCTGCAGATTTTCCAGGACCGGAATTATTGAGATCAGTCTTCTGGTGGAATTGGATACCGTGTTGCGTCTTGATTCAGGAAGCGAACGATAATAGTTGTTCCATTGTCTCGACTGATCCAGCATCGTTTTTATCAGGAAAGACGCTGAAGCGGCGTTGCTGTAGTCCCATTTTATGATCGCAATCTTCAACTTCAGCGTGGCGAGCTCTATACCCTCATGGTAAGTGGAGTCGGCTATGGTGAACGAACCGGCGGGAACATACCTGTAAGGATGCATCTTGTCAACTATAGATTCCAGGAAAGCCGCGTCTCCCAACATCCCGTTGTCTAATAGCTTGTTTGCGGTTATGATGATTTCTCCACGCTGCCGTCTTACCTGTTCCATTATGACGTCGTCGTATTTGATCGTTGGGATTGTATCGCGTAGACTTACCTCCAATGTCGGTTCAAGCGCTTGTGCCATGGCGGTTATATATATGGAGTCCGGCATGTCGGGGTCATAAGAATTGACAAACGGCATTTTCCTTGTGGCTTTGGCAAACGGGCGATAGAAATCAGTGGAGATGGCGGAGTGGAAATACACCGGTCTGCGAGATTGCGATGTAGCGTTTGTGGCGAGGAGATCAAGCAGCATAAGCTTTCTGAAAGGGAGCATCGACGATCCGTTGGCGAAATCTTTAAGATCGACAATAAGAGTGTCGGAGACACTCTTCCCCGGGAAGGACAGGCGCCTGTGATTGAATGTAGGCGCTCCGTCCCTTTGGGAGTATAGCTCTCTCAGGGCATCGATTGCCGGTATTGCCGTGGTATCCGCGTCAGGCGCGATGCGGGTATAGGCATACGCCCCGTATGCGATATCGGCAGGAGAGGCTGTAAGCTTTATGCCCCTGTCGCCCTGCTTCATGAGGTTTATCACATATTCGGGTGTGGCGAAATAAGAAACGTCAATGACAGTATGTTCCCTGCCGGTGTTCATCACTTCCTGGGCATACCACATGGGGAACGTGAAATTGTCTCCTTGCGAGAAAATTATGGCAGGAGATTTGGTCAGCAACAATCCGGATGCGAAATCATAGGGTTCCGATCTGCCATAGCGGGTATAGGATCGGGATGTTTCGTAGAATATCAATGTTGACGGTAAAAATGCCGCTGCGCAGGTTATGGCGGCGGCAATGATTTCATTGCCTATTATTTTGTATGATATAAGCCCGGTCGCCAGGACTCCGAATCCTATCCACATGGAGAAAGCCATATACGATCCGAGGAAAGAATAGTCTCGTTCTCTCGGTTCGCCGGGCGATTGATTGAGATAAAGAGTTATTGCGAGACCGGTCATAAAGAAAAACATCGCGATCACGGCAAGGTCGCGTCGCCCATGTGATTTCTGTGTGAAAAGGAATATTATTCCCAACAGACCGAACAGAAAAGGGATACCATAAAGCACGTTGTGTCCGGGATTGCGGGTCGTGGCATATTGCGGCATGAGCGACTGATCCCCGAGCATGGCGTTGTCGATAAAGGAAAAACCTGTTATGAAGTTTCCGTGGTCGATCTCCCCGGTGGAGGATATGTCGTTCTGTCTGCCCATGAAATTCCAGAGCAGATATCGGAAATACATATATCCCGCCTGATAAGAGAGGAAAAACTTGAGGTTCTGCATATACGTCGGTCTGTAGGACACGTTTTTCACACGTTCTCCTGACGCGTTGATCTTTCCGGCAGGATTTCCGTCCTGATCAAAAGTCTCCGAGATCTCGACTTCCTTCATTGATTCCCTGGTCATGCCTGCCCAGGATTCGTAGCTTTTGAGGTCGGAAGGGGAGGATTGCGTGATACGCGGCAACACCATGTCAAGTTCCGGAGAGGTCACCCTTGTGAATGCGTAATCAGACAGGAGGTATCCGTCCTGATCCTTTTTTATAAGAGTGGCGTTGGCGGATGAATCCGCATGAGACACCGCCCTGCTGCGTGGGTAGAGTCTCGCGCCCGGAAGGAGGGGAGCATAACGGGCTTTCCCTTTCTTCAACACAAATTTGGAATAGTCGGGTATGTCGCTTTCCCCGGTCACACATTCCTCCACCATAGGTTTGCTGTATGGCGTGGCTCCATATAAAAGCGGGGTTTTGCCATATTGGTCGCGGTCTATGTAAGAGCCGAGCGCGAAGATATCCGAGGGTGCGCCTTCGTTCATGGGAGGCGCCGCGTATCCTCTGATAAGGATCAGTGCAAATGAGGAATATCCCAGCAGAACGAAAGCCAGCGACATTACACACGTAAGGATTCTGTCCCGTTTCCATTTTGTCCGGAATGCGGTGATTGCGGCAGTGGCAGCCGAAATCGCCGCCGCCACAAGAATATTGCCGTTGAAAACGAAAATTCCCGAAAGCCAAATGAAAAAGAAGAGAGAGATGGCGATCATAATGCGGGATCCTTTTGTCACGGCGATGACTGCCGCGACAATTGCCGCGAGAAGAGCCGCGAGGTATAGGTATACCCCGGAAAAATATGGAAGTCCGAATGAATTGACGGCAGTCAGTTCAAACTGTTGTGCCCAGTCGATTGTGCCCCCCATGAGTCCGGTCAGGATCAGTGCCACCACGATGAAAGATACCGCTATTGCAACCCATCCCCGCATGGTGCAATTGCCGTAAGGATGTTTCCTGAACACATACATCAATGCGATCACAGGGATGCATAGCAGATTCAACTGATGGACACCGAGAGAGAGTCCTGTGATGTAAGCCACCAGGATGAGCAGCCTTTTCTGTTTCGCGGGGTTGTAAGTTCGCGCCCACAGGGTCATCAGCCAAAGAGTGAGCGCCATAAGGAATGCCGACATGGCATAGACCTCCGCTTCAGTGGCTGAAAACCATGCCGAAAAGCATGCGCCGAAACAAACCCCTGCGGCAGCCCCCGCTATCGGAGCGATGACCGGCATCAACAAAAGGGAGAGATTGTATCTGTTGCAGAACCTTTTGGAGATATACAAAGCCATGGCACACGTTATCCTGGCTATGAAATAAGCCGCGAGCGCCATGAAAACACAGCTTGCCAATCCTATGACATATGCATGCTGTTCGGGCGGGAAAGGGATGGTGATGAATCTCATCGCAAGCATCCACACGGGATTGCCCGGCGGATGACCGATTTCAAGCAAGGAGGCGCACGTGATATATTCCGGACAATCCCAAAATGATGCGGAATGGTCAACGTCAATGTAATACATCGAAACAAGGAGGACAAAGACCATGGCGCATAAAAAATGTTCTGCCAGAGAATTTAATATTTTAGTATTTAATGTCATCATCAAGTTTTTTTCTGTTGCGGCATTTTCCGTATGGAGATTTGAAGATATAGCCTGACAGCGGAGATTCGATGGCTCGTAAAGAAGTCGCGGCGGCTGTGGAGGGTCTGAGGCAGAAGGGTCTGAAAAATATATCGGTGAGGCGGTCAAACCATTTTCCCATGGCGAGCATCGGGGTGTTGACCACCCCCGGATCCACACAGTTTACACGGATCCCTCTTGTCTTGATTTTGTTGTCGTCGGCAAGTGAGGCGGCATAGCGCGTTATGAGTTTCTTTGACAGGGAATATGTCTTCAGTCTTCCGAACGCGGATTCCGGGATATCTTCCCGGAGATGTTGCATGGGATACCATCTTCGTGTGGCGGATGTGGTGAAGATCACAGATCCGTTGTCACTGATATTGTCAAGCAGCATTTCCGTGAGAAGACGGGTGTTGTGGTAGTTCACGTTGAGGGTGTCTTCATGTCCGTCGTCGTCAAGGATATATTTCCCGTTCATCACTCCCGCGTTGTGTATCACGGCATCGATCTTTGTGCCGGCGAGATGATTGGCTGCTCGGCTCACGGAAGAGGAGTCGGAGAGGTCTATCACCGCCACCTGCGGACGTATGCCATACCTTCCTGCTATCTCATCGGCGAGGGAGTCCCCTTTTTTCGCCGACCTGCATCCGAGAATGAGCTCATGGCGCTTTTCCGCCATGATTCCCGCTATCTCTTTACCGATCGCGCCTGTGGCGCCTGTGAGCAATATCCTCATCGTGTGATCCCTTTGTCGAGCAGCCGGTGCTTCACCATCATTCTTGCGCGTGTTGGGAGCGCGCCGACAAAAACGATCGAGAACCGGTTTAGCCAACCGTTTATATACTGTTTTTTCTTTTTCAACATCCTGTCTATCGCCTTGCGTACAAATCTTTCCGGGGTGTCGAGCACACCGATCGCCACGGCAAACTTCTTGAGATTTCCGGGGAGTCCGAAAAGATCGGTGGCGATCCCTCCGGGACACGCCACGCAGACACCGACGCCGCAATCTTTCATCTCATAGTGGAGTGCCCTGGAGAACACTCGTATATATGCTTTTGTCGAGGCATACATGGCAAGCCCGGGCATAGGCATCCAGCATGACATCGACGACATGTTGAGTATCCAGCCGGATCCTGTCTCCGCCCTTCTCGCCGCAAACCAGCGGGAAAGAACCGTGACTGCGTTTATGTGGAGCCCGATGAATGTGTCGATCCGCGTGCCGACAGTCTCCGTTACAGGGCGGAACGAGAAGATGCCGGCGTTGTTTATCAGAATGTCGGGATCAAGCCCCGACCGGGAGCAGAAATCCTCGATACTCCTGTCAGCCCCATCGCGAGAAAGGTCGAGGATTAGAGTGGCGGGGACCACAGAGGTGGATTCTGCAATCTTCCGTGATGTGGAGTCGATGCGTTCCTGATTAATGTCGATAAGTATCAGTCCGCATCCCCGTTTCGCCAATTGCATGGCAAATTCCGATCCTATGCCGCCTGACGCCCCGGTGACAATGGCGCAATGTCCTGAAAGATCGTCAAATTTTCCCATCTCTTTTCTTTATGTCGTCGATTTCCTTAAGGATAGCCGGAGGCAGGTCATTGAGATGTTTGTGGCATGCCATTTCGCGGGAATACATTCTTGCTATACAGTAGTTCACGTGGTCGCATCCGCAGCGGTGCGATCCGTTTTCCTTCATTTTATTGACAAAATCCGGTTCGTTGAGTAGTGCGCGTCCCATCTGGATAAAGTCGAAACCCTCGTCCATGACTTTGTCGGCGTTCTCTCGGCTCACCACCCCCCCGACATACACAAGAGGGATTTTCAGCTCTTTTCTGAACAGGCGCGCGTCGTCAAGGAAATAAAGCTCTTTGAACGGAGCCTTGGGAATCATGAATCTGCCGAACCATCTCACACCATATTTGAGCCACAGCTGCGGCATGTAGTGGGTCATTGAATATATAGGCATTTCCCCCCGCATGACATACATGGGGGCTTTGCTGACGAACCCTCCCGACAGCACGAGCGCGTGAGCTCCGGAGTTTTCCAGTTCCTTCGCCACCTCGAGGCAGCCGTCAGTCTCAAGTCCCCCCTTGAAGCCGTCGCGCATATTGGTCTTTACGAGCACCCCCATGTCTGAACCGGCGGCGGTCATCACCTCTTCCATACATTCCTTCATGAAACGCATGCGGTTTTTCAGACTGCCGCCATATTCATCCCGTCGGTGGTTGGTGTATGGCGACAGAAACTGAGAGATGAGGTATCCGTGTCCGGCGTGTACCTCCACGCAGTCAAACCCGGCGTCACGGGCTGTCCTGACGGCGTCGCCGAAACATCGCGCCATA
The DNA here is from genome assembly GCA_947174235.1 of uncultured Porphyromonadaceae bacterium. GTDB lineage: Bacteria > Bacteroidota > Bacteroidia > Bacteroidales > Muribaculaceae > Lepagella. The sequence goes on from CAMWID010000088.1 coordinate 5,719, forward strand.
TTGCGGATCTCGTCTTTACGAAGCCCGCGCACCACAGTGGGGGAATACAGGTTGAAGCCGGAAGACGCCCCTACGGGAATTGATCCGGCAGTAGACATGTGGGTCATATTGCCGCAGTGTCCGATCTGTATTGAAGCCTTTGCGCCATATTTGTGAATCCCGTCGGTGATTTCCCTCAGAGAGGGTACGATCTCTTGCCGCAGCCATAGCTGGGTCTTGAAAGAGAGCGCGGACCTGCAGATGCCCGCATACGCGAGAGTGGTCATCCCCACGCCCCCTTTCGCCACGCTGACATGATAGTCGCGGAGCATCGGGGTAGGGTTGTTGTCTTTCCCCATCCCTTCGAAAGCTGCGGAACGTATCGTGCGGTTGCGGAGGGTTACAGGTCCGATATTTCCCGGAAAAAATAGATCCATAGCGGTGATATGTTGTAATGATGGGTGAATGTTTCTGTAGAGTTCAATAAATGAACGGAATTATATATTTGCGGTGAAGGGCGGTAAATTCCTCTCCGAATTCATCCGAATATCTTTTGTGGAGCGATCGTGCCCTCGGGGCGAGATTTGCGAAAGTCCACAGGGCGAACACCGCTCCCGGGAGCGACCACGTAAGGATGGCGAATCCGGTCCATTCCATAAATTCTCCGAAATAATTTCCGGCTGTCACAAATCTGTACATCCCTTTTTTCGGTATGTAATGGCGTGAGTCGCCCGGTTTCCGGAGATTTCGGATCACATGGTCGGAGTGTATGTTGACAGCCATTCCCGTGAGAAACAGGGCGGTCCCGAAGATAAACTGCGGGGATATGATCCATGAGGGTGGATAGTATCCCTGTGGTGAAATGTGGAAAAGCCATCCTCCGATCATATATGCGTTTACGGAATTGAAGAGCATCCCCATCGCCACTATGGCGAGAGGCATCCGGCTTTTGCCCCGCATGAGGAAAGGGAATATGAACGTGCGCTGGAAATAATGGGCGAGGAACAGCCCTCCCATCACGGCTTGCGGGACTTCCGTGGCACGCGGACTTGCGGCCCACAGCAAGAGCATGCATGCGAACGCCGGGGCTTCCATCACCACCCATCCCGTGCGGTTGTTGACCGCCGGACCCCATTTTGAAGAATAGGTCATGCCATATGCCGCCTCCACCCTGTGGAGCGCCAGAAACACGATCACAGCCATCGCCGCCATCGCCGCCACGACCGTATCAAATACAAAAGGATTGAAAATCGCTTCCATGCAGACAAAATTAACTAAAAAACTTCAGCCGGACAAGACGGATCGGCGTCAGGAGATAATATGGAAATAAAAAAAGTTAAAAATACCGATAAAACGGTATAAAAGGAGGGGATTTGACAAACAAATTTGGTCAATGGCTTATTTTCATTAATTTTGCATGCTGAATCAAGCCGCCCTGAGGTTGATCAGGCGGCGACAACCTATCGGAATGAAAGATCTGTTTATGTTTATCAGGCGTTTCGCACGCCCTTACAAATGGAATATCGTCTGGAGTGTGGTCTTCAATTTCCTGACCATGTTTTCCACCATCTTCTCGTTCGCATTCATCATGCCTATCCTGAAGATCCTGTTCAAGCTCGACACCACGGAATACGCCTATATGCATATCGGCGACGGAAACATCCAGGATGTGGCGATCAATAATTTCTATTGGTATGTCACCCGTCTCATAGGTATGTTCGGGGAAGACAACACGCTGGCTCTTATGGCGGGGATCCTCGTGGTGGCTACCTTCATAAAGGTCATCATGGCTTATTTCAGCGACTATTTCACCATCCCGCTTCGCAACGGGGTTGTCAGGGATATCCGCAATCGGCTGTATGCCAAGATAGTCTCCCTCCCCATCGGGTTTTATACAAATGAAAGGAAAGGGGATATAATGTCGCGTCTGTCGGGCGATGTCTCTGAGATAGAGGCGTCGGTGGCGTCGAGTCTTTCCGCCCTTGTGAAGAACCCGATCCTTATCATCGGCTATCTTTTCGTGATGTTCATGCTCAGCTGGAAGCTCACAATCTTTGTCTTTCTCCTGCTTCCGATGGCGGGATGGGTGATGGGCACTGTAGGCAAGAAACTGAAATCCTCCTCATATAAGGCACAGGAATTGCTCGGCACGATCCTCTCCACCACGGAAGAGACCATCGGGGGGCTCCGTGTAGTGAAAGCGTTCAACGCCGAGAGTCAGATGGAGAAGATGTTCGAGGGAGAGACGGAGGAGTATCGTCGGATAAGCACGTCGATACAGCGCAGATATGCCCTCGCGCATCCCATGAGCGAGTTTTTGGGAACGACAGCCATCGCCATAGTGTTATGGTTCGGCGGCGTGTTGATCTTGGGAGGCGACACTTCGATCGACGCTCCCGGTTTTATATATTACATGGTGATTTTCTATAGCATCATCAATCCTGCGAAGGAGCTTTCCAAGGTGTCATATTCCATTCAGAAGGGTATGGCGTCATTGAAGCGGGTAGACAAGATCCTTGATGCCGACAATCCGATAAAGGATGCCGTGAATCCCGTCGTTCCCGGAAAGGGTACGTCATCGGCAGGCTCGATCAGTTTCAGGAACGTGTCGTTCAGTTATGACGGGGAGCGTGATGTGCTTAAGGATATAGATCTTGAGGTGTCGCCGGGCATGACAGTGGCTTTGGTCGGTCAGTCGGGATCCGGGAAATCCACATTGGTGGATCTCATCCCCCGTTTCTGGGATGTCGACAGGGGGGAAGTGATGGTAGACGGAGCGAATGTGCGGGACTACCGGGTGAGCGATCTCAGGTCGCTGATGGGGAATGTCAATCAGGAGGCGATATTGTTTAACGATACCTTTTTCAACAATATCGCGTTCGGGGCGCCTGACGCCACGCTTGAAGAGGTGGTGGCGGCTGCGAAGATCGCCAACGCATATGATTTTATAATGGCTACCCCTGACGGGTTTGACACAATGGTGGGCGACAGAGGATGCCGTCTCTCCGGAGGTCAGCGGCAGAGGGTCAGCATAGCGAGGGCGGTGCTTAAGAATCCTCCGGTCCTGATACTTGATGAGGCTACATCCGCTCTTGACACGGAAAGCGAACGTCTTGTGCAGGAGGCGTTGGAAAGATTGATGGCTGACCGCACCACAGTGGTGATCGCCCATCGTCTTTCCACGATAGCGAATGCCGATATGATTTGTGTGATGCACGAAGGTAGGATAGTGGAGCGTGGCACGCATGATGAGCTTATGGCGGTTGACGGACATTACCGGCGTCTTGTGGAGATGCAGCAGGTGTGAGGGTTTCCCGGAGGGACCGACGGCTTATGCTTATGATATATATGTTTGTATGATTGGTTATGGTGAGATATGTTGATCCGGAAAGAGATGTGGAGGATATTGCCCGTATTTACGGATGGTATGTCCGCAACACTACCGTAACATTTGAATTTGAGCCGTTGACTACGGAGGAGATGCTTGAAAGGATAAGGAGCATAGCCTCTGCTTATCCTTATTACGTATGGGATGAATGCGGCAGGGTCACGGGGTATTGCTATGCGCACGCTTGGAAGAGCTTCCCGGCGTATGCCGTTACAGTGGAAAGCACTGTTTATGTCAGTCCCGAAGTCAAGGGGAGGGGGATTGGCAGGATGCTTATGGAAAGATTGACAGAGGAATGCGCGGCGCGGGGATTTGTGTCGATGATCGCGTGTGTCACTTCTGAAAACGAAGAGTCCTGCAGGTTTCATGAGAGGCTTGGATTTGAGAAAGTTTCGTCTTTCCGTAAAGTCGGCAATAAATTCAATCGCCTGCTTGACGTTGTGGATTACCAGCTGCCTTTGGTCAATGTGAATTATGAATTGTGAATTGTGAATTATGCATTCTTGCGTCCTTTCTCCTCTCCTTCACAAAGACGCTGTTCTCACTATAAAAAGCTTTTGTCTTTTCAGGCGGTTTTGTTAATTTTGTGGTCAATAAAACCCTGACATTAATGAAACCCTTTTCTATAAATAAAATATTTTCAGTTGTATTCTTGACTTTTTTGTTGCTTCTCGGGTGCACATCCGACAGCGATCCGCGCCTTGAGCGCATTGACAGACTTTCAGAGAAAGATCCGTGCCTCGCCCGCGCCGCCATTGACAGCATTGACCCGAAGTCGCTTTCGGCTCCGGCACGGCATCTCTATGACCTTCTCGACATCAAGATCAAAGATAAGAGTTTTATCCAGCATACATCAGATTCACTTATTCTTGACGTGTTGGATTATTATTCTGCACACCAAAACTCCCCCCGTTATGTTGAAGCCCTATACTATGCCGGAAGAGTATACAGCGATATAGGGGATAGCCGTACAGCTTTAAAATACTTACATCCTGCCATAGATTTGGTCCGCAGAAGTGATTCAAATACACCATTAAGAATCCTGATCCTCAGTCAGGCGGCATGGCGACTAAGCAGAATCCGCCTTTATGATGAAGCTATACCATATCTGGAAGAAATTATTTCTCTTGAAAATAAAGAAAAAGATTCCGTCGGACTTTCTAATGATTTGTTAATGCTGGGGTGCATATATATGAATGAGGAAAATCTTGAACTTGCAGAAAAAAATTTCCGGATGGCAAAAGTTTACGCCATGGGGAGAGACGAGGGACAGGTATCAATGGCGGATGTTTCGCTCTCTGCTATACAACATGTAAAAGGTAATAACCGGGAGGCATTAGGTATAATTCGTTCAGTTTTGCAAAAAGATACCATCCCTGACCCTAATTTCGCTTTATCCTGGGCAGGAAGGATCTATGCGGAATGTGGATTGTTGGATTCTGCCTATATGTATGCGGATAAACTTGTGCATAGTGATTCGCCTGCACATAAACGGTCCGGATATGAGATTCTGTTGTCAGACCGTATGCAAGGGCAGATACCTTCTGACTCACTCCTGTCATATCTCTACGCATATCGAGATGTGTTGGAAGATTTTTATGAGTCTAATTCCGCCGAGATGGCTGTTGAGCAACAGGCTAATTATAATTATAATGTCCATAAGAGGGAGAGGGAAAATGCAGAAAGTGCAACGGAACGTTGGAAAGGATATTGTTATTTCTTCGGATTCGTGGCGTTTGTCATCGGAATTGTTTTTTTGTGGAAAAGTAATATAAACCAAAAAGAAATAATCCGGCTTCAGAAGGCGAATGCCGATATGGATGCCTTGTTGCGGAATTTACAAACAGAAAAGTCTGCTTCAAAAATTTTGTCCGGTTCTCCCATGTCTCAAAATAATGAGGAATTAAGGTCAAGTTTGAAATCAAAAATTCAACAACTTCGGGAGGCAGGAACAAATAATATGGAAATACCGGCTTCCATTTTGAATTCGGCGTCATATAAAAAAGTATTGGAGATGTTGGATGACAATCGGATTATCAATGTGGATTCAATAATCTGGGAAGACCTGGAGCAAGATGTCCTTAATCAATCACCTAATTTTAAGAACAATCTTTCCCTGCTTGTAGGAAGGAAAGTGAGCAGGATGGAACTGAACATCGCTTTGCTTATAAAGTGCGGTTTTACTCCAATGAAAATTGCTGCTGTCATAGGAAAAGAGAAGGGCACAGTGTCCTATTATCGCTTAAAATGGTCAAAAAATATATTCGGGGAGAATATCGGTAATGAAAAAATGGATAATATAATCCGCATGCTATGAGTTGATTATGAATTTAGAGTGTGCGGTTTTTAGTGCGGGGGCTTAAAAACCGCACACTCTCCGCACACTTTTATACCACTCTTTTCATAAATTTGCGTAGGATCTTCAAGGATTCAAGTATAAACTTAAATTAATTAGATTTCCATTATGCAGCTACCTTACAGAAATACGATATTGCTCATACTGCCTCTGATGTCTTTCCTGTTTCCAATATCTGAGGCATCATGCGCAGAATGGCGATCAACAGCATACTCATCGACGCGCGTGGTGGAGCCGAGTCTGCTGCCGGCGATTGCCGCAGGCGGCGTGCGTTCCACATCAGTCACCGATACCTTGAGCCGGACTGTGCAGTCTCCGGACACTGTACGCACCGACACACTCCCCGACCTGACTATAAGCGTGTCGAAGGTGTCGCATGATGCTATGACCGACTCATATCTTGTCACAAAAGAAATGCGCCGCAACGCGCACAACGCCGGCGACCTTCTGGGGAAGATTCCGGGAATCTACTACAACCCCTTGACACAG
>CAMWID010000089.1 GCA_947174235.1 uncultured Porphyromonadaceae bacterium
ATTACCTACCTAATAAAATAAGTAAAATTATCCGTAAAATACGACGTAGATACCTACCTGATACAGTTAAAGGATTATTTCCTTACATTGATTATTTCTGTTTCTGGAATAAAAAAGATTATGACCTACTGACCTATTTTTACAAATATCCAATAAAATATAAATATTTTGCTTATAGTGCCAATTGTCCCGGCGAGAATCCGACGAATCTTTTTCCATTAAAAAATAAATTGACCGATACAATTATGATAAATCATCAGGCTTCCCTTTTTGGAAACCATGATACCATTTTTTCTAAACTCAAAGAGATCGATCAAAAAAATCACTTTATCAAACTTGTGCCTTTATCGTATGGAAGTACGATAATAAGAAGCAACGTGTTTAAATTGGGCAACAAATTATTTGGTCATAAATTTAAGCCGATTTTAAACTATATGCAAAGAGACGAATATTTCAATATGCTGAAAAGTATAGATATCGCAATATTTGGACAACGTCGGCAAGAAGCATCGGGAAATATCATTCAACTATTAAAAAACGGGGTAAAGGTTTTTCTTAGGAATGACAATAATCTATTAGAATATTACAGACAAAAAGGATATATTATCTTTTCTTTCGAAGATGATTTGATCGATCTAAATTCTCTAAAATCGCTCACTTTGGATGAGAAGGAGCACAATAGAAAGTGTTATCTGTCTAATTTGGTCTATTATGATGATTTTATGCCAAATTTTTTTTTAGAAGAATGAAAAATCTAATTATTATTGGTGCCGGCGGGATGGGTCGTACAATATACGATATTGTAAAGGAGAGTTTGGGATATGGGACTGAGTTTGTAATCAAAGGTTTTATTGACGATAATATGCAGGCTCTTGACGAGTTTAGAAACTATCCTCCTGTCTTAAATAGAATCTCTGAGTATGAACCTGAAGAAAACGATGTCTTTACATTTTCAATTGGTGGGGATGCCAGACGAAAATGTATAGAGAATCTTGTTGAAAAAGGTGCGAATTTCATAAATATTATTCATAATACTGCACGGATTGGCTCTAATGTCAAGCTTGGAACTGGAAATATTATAGCGGCATTTACTTCTCTCGGAGCAGACTGTAATATCGGTAATTTCAACATGATTCAATCATACACTGTGGTTGGACACGATGCGATGATTGGGGATTACAACCGATTGGATACACATGTCACATGTGTCGGAGGCATACAAATAAATGACGAAACTACTATTCATACAGGAGCTGTTATCAATCATAAAGTTACGATTGGAAACAAGGCTAAAGTCGGAGCCTGTAGTTTTGTGATCAGGAAAGTCAAGGAGGGAGACACTGTATTAGGAGTCCCCGCCAAGAAAATCAATTAAATATTTAATATTCCGATGAAAGAATTTATTGAAAAATTTGCTGAAATTTTTGATGATGTGGATGCATCCACACTCAACGGAGCAACCAAATTTAGAGAATTGGATGACTGGGATTCTATTGCCGGTCTCTCTGTTATCGGCATGGTTGACGAAGAATATGGCGTTACATTTAATGCTGACGACATGCGTGCATGCCAGACAATCGAGGATCTTTATAACAGGATTCAATCTAAAAAATGAATAAGAACCCATTCTTCCTCTTCGGAAAGACAATTCTTATCACAGGTGCTTCTTCCGGCATCGGAAGAAGCACCGCCGTTGAATGCTCGAAAATGGGTGCCTCATGTTGTATACTTGTGGGACGTAATCTGAACGCATTGCATGAGACAGCACATATGATGGATAAGGATTGCCAATGCGTCATCAAGACTTGTGAACTCTCAGATCCTTCAGAAATAGACAGATTGATTCTTGATATTCCAGTGGTGGATGGTGTGGTATGCAATGCCGGAATTAACAAGATGAGACCGTTGCAGTTCTATAATGAAAAGGATATAGACGCCATTTTTATGGTAAACTGTTTTTCCCCTATGCTTTTGATAAAACAGTTGGTTAAGAAAAAGAAGCTTGCGAATCCTTCTTCTGTGGTGTTTACGGCTTCTATTTCCGGTTATTCAAATGTGTCTGTTGGGAATGGGGTATATGGAGCATCCAAAAGTGCGCTCAGTGCATTCATGAAATATGCTGCCCTTGAACTTGCGTCCAAAGGAATCAGATGCAACGCGGTGCATCCGGGTAGAGTAGAGACTCCGCTTATCCATAATGGAGTCACTGATGAGGAAGATATAAAAAAGGATCTGCTGAAATATCCACTTGGCAGGTATTCAAGACCGGAAGAGATCGCCTACTCCATCATATATCTCCTTTCCGACGCGTCGGCTTGCGTTACAGGTTCTGATCTTGTCATAGATGGAGGACGTAGTTTAATCTGATTATTATGATATTAAAAGATAAAGTATGTATTGTCACCGGTGCCGCACAAGGGATCGGCAAAGCAATTGCATTGAACATGATAGAGGAAGGTGCGATTGTCTACGGTTGCGACCGTGCGGAAGGCTCAATGGCTGCCATTGCATCAGAATACGCACGTTTCCACCCTCTGTATTTTGATGTCACCGATGCACAGGCGGCAAAGACCGCGATGATGCAGGTCAAGAAGGAACAGGGGCGGATTGATGCCCTTGTCAACAACGCCGGAGTGGTGTTCAACAAGAAAATCGGCATGATAGTAAGAGAAGAGACGGAACTTATGTTCCGCGTCAATGTCATAGCCGTGATCGAACTGACACAGTTGGTGTCACGCATAATGGCGCGCACGGGCGGTGGTTCAATCGTGAATATCGCATCTGTCACCGCAGTGTTGGGCAGCGCCGGGCAGTCGGCATATTCGGCGACGAAAGGAGCTATCATATCGTTTACAAAATCTTCAGCCAAGGAACTTGCCCCTCAGTGCATACGCGTGAACGCTGTAGCTCCCGGAATCGTGAAGACGGAACGTTTCGAGGAATTGTATGAAGCTTCAGGCGACAAGATTGACACCAGAATCGGAAGGATAGCCCTCGGTCGCCTCGGCGAACCCGAAGATATCGCCAAGGCATGCAGCTTCCTTGCCTCTGACAATGCATCCTATATTTCAGGACAGGTTCTTGGAGTTGACGGATGCGCATCTATTTAATTATTCTTAATCAGTATATACAGTGCTTCTCGGATTAGATAAAATAAGTTCAGATACTATTGCGGCAAAAGACAGTTGCGGACATGTTCTTTCTTACGGAGAGATAATTGATCTTGCAAATATCATAGAGCACAATACGGTTCCCCGGTCTCTGTTTTTTATCCTCACAAAAAATGATGTGGGAGGAATTGCCATGGTGATGTCTACGATTTTGTCCGGCAATGTTCCATTGGTTTTAAGTTCACATACGGATCAGGATTTGTTGGATAACCTGATCGCGACATACAAGCCACAGTTTATTACGATGCCTGATGATTTCTTGGATGACAACGTCTCGTTGATGCAGGCTTTTGGATATAAAACGGTCGCTACAGGAGCAGAAAGATGTGAGATGTATTCTGAGCTTTCGCATTTGTTGCCAACATCAGGTTCCACCGGCAGTCCGAAACTTGTCAGGCATAAGTATGATAATATAGAAGCTGCCGGGCTTAACATCTCCACATTCTTCCGCCTTTCGGATAAAGACCGTCCGCTGATGGTGCTCCCGCTCCATTACACGATGGGGCTCTCAATGGTGTTCAGCCATCTTAAAGTTGGTGCCACAATACTCATCACTGATTTGAGTATGACTGACCCCCGCTTCTGGAAGTTTATCAAGGAAGAAGAAGCCACAAGCTTTACAGGCGTACCATTCAGCTACGAGATTCTCGATAAGATGCGCTTCACCCGCATGAAACTCCCTGACCTCAATCTTCTCACCCAGGGAGGAGGCAAGATGCCGGCTGAGCTTAACCTCAAATTCGCAGAATACTGCCGTGATAACGGTAAACGTTGGATTGCTACTTATGGTCAGTCAGAGGGAACAGCACGTATGGCATGGCTTCCACCGGAATTTGCAATATCTAAGATGGGCAGTATAGGCATCGCTGTCCCCAACGGACAGCTCAGTCTGCGAGATACAGATGGAAATTTCATCACCGAATCGCCTGCTACCGGCGAAATGTGTTACGCCGGTCGAAACGTGACCATGGGCTACGCTCGATGTCGTAAGGATCTCGCTCTTGGAGATGAACGAAACGGATTTCTTCCTACAGGCGACATAGCGTACCGTGATGAGGACGGCTTTTATTTTATCAAGGGACGCATGGGACGGTTCCTGAAAATTTTCGGCAACCGCATAGGTCTTGATGAATGCGAACAAATACTGAGATCCCACATTTCATGTGAATGCGCATGCACAGGCACCGACTCCGGACTCATTGTATACCTCACATCAGAATCGGAAAAAGAGATTGCATCGTCATCTCTCATAAATGCGATCAAGGTTCCGGCAAACGTGATTGAAGTGAGAGTGATCGATTCTCTTCCCAAGAACGAAGCTGGAAAAATATTATATTCAAAACTTAAAAATGATTGAAACTATGAGCAATATTGAAAAATACAACAATATTTTTGTGGAAGTATTTGGTGTTGATCCATCACTTCTTAATGATGATTTCTCTAAAGATACAGTTGATCTCTGGGATTCCGTACATCAGCTCAATCTCGTGAGCCTCGCCGAGGAATCTTTCGACATAATGCTTGATCCAGAGGATATCATGGGGTTCACTTCCTATGGAAAAGGCAAGGAGATAGTGGCTGCCCAGGGTGTTGATCTCGAAGCCTAAACAGCAATCATTTGCATATCCAACTGATTATCAATCACAATTTTCAATCTAACAAAGTGGCAAAGTGGAGAATACAGAACGTCCGCATGGCGGGCGTATCGGCATGCGTGCCTGAGAATGTTGTAAAAACCGAGGATATTGATCTTATGTCGCCGGAAGAGGCTGAGGTGTTCAACAATACCGTGGGTATCAAAAAGCGTCATATCGCTCCTGATACCGTGTGTGCTTCCGACATGTGTCAGAAAGCGGCTGAAAAACTGATTGAAGAATTGGGGTGGGACAAGGGCTCGATAGATGTGCTGATTTTCGAGTCTGTTACGGGGGATTATAAAACCCCTCCCACATCTTGTCTCCTTCAGGATAGACTGGGGTTGCCTGACACAACATTCTGTCTTGACATGCCCATGGGCTGCTGCGGTTGTCTATACGCTATTACAGTCGGAGGCAATCTTATCAGTTCCGGGAATGTAAAACGCGCTTTGCTTTTGATTGGAGACACTGCCCTGAGAATGGGGTCGTTAAAGGATAAAAGCCGTGTACCTCTTTTCGGAGATTGCGGTACCGCGATCGCCCTCGAATTTGATGAATCAGCTCCGGAGATTGTGGTCGATTTCCATACATTTGGCAAAGGTTATGAGGCCTTGATGACCCCTCACGGAGGATTCCGTCATCCCGCGACTCCAGAATCTTTTGTTGAAGAGGATTTTGGCAACGGAATTGTCCGCGCCCCGATACATACTCTCATCAACGGAATGAATGTGTTCTCGTTTGCCATATCCAAGCCTCCGAAATCTGTGGAACAGTTCCTTGAAGTAGAAGGAATAGACAGGAATGAGGATGTTGATTACTTCCTCATACATCAGGCAAATAAGATGATAGTAGACCGGGTGGTTAAGAAACTCAAACTACCATCAGATAAGGTACCATACAATCTTGAGGAATATGGCAATCTCGGTGGCGCATCAATCCCGTCATTGATGGTTACAAGACTTCGGGATCAGTTGACATCGTCTCCTCAGCGATTGATAATGTCTTCATTCGGACTCGGATTATCCTGGGCAACAATGAGTGCCACTTTCGGTCCGATGATAATTCCGGAAATCCAAACTATTTAAATTATGCGTAAGTTTTTGTGGTCTATTATAACCAAGATTTATCCCGCTTACTTACGAAAACGATTTGGGATGAATATTGGAGAAAACTGCAGAATTGCTTGGAGCGCTCATCTTGATAAGTCTATTAATCCAAAGGGTGTTCACATTGGTGATAACGTGTGGATTCTTAGAGAGTCAATGATTTTGGCTCATGATCATTGTCGTGATGTTAGGGCTGATGTCGTAATTGGGAATGATTGTGTAATAGGTATTAGAAGTATCATTATGCCTGGAATAACTATTGGTAATCAAACCGTTATCGGAGGTGGCAGTGTGGTTACAAAAAGTTTCCCGTCTAATTGTATCGTTGCTGGAAATCCGGCACGAATAATCAGAGAAGGCATTCATGTACAAAATGGTAAAATAATAGGTTGATATAATTACGTGAATCTTTATAAATTATTTTTTAAACGGGTAATTGATATAACAGCATCTGGTTGTGGTCTTATAATTTTAAGTCCACTCATATTCATTACTACCCTTTGGCTTCATTTTGCCAACAAGGGAGCCGGGGCTTTCTTCTTTCAGGAACGACCGGGTAAGGATGGAAAGATATTCAAGGTAGTAAAGTATAAGACAATGACCGATGAGCGGGATGCTGACGGAAAGCTTCTTCCTGACGCGGATCGTCTCACCAAAGTCGGTAAATTTGTGCGTTCTACATCTATCGACGAACTACCTCAGCTTTGGAATGTGTTTAAAGGGGATATGTCGCTTATCGGTCCCCGTCCTCTTCTTGTGAAATATCTTTCACGTTATACACCGGAGCAGGCTCGAAGACATGAGGTAAGACCCGGTATAACCGGATGGGCTCAGGTAAATGGGCGTAACAATATTTCATGGGATAAGAAATTTGAACTTGATGTATTTTACGTTGATCATTTATCTTTTGCTCTTGACTGTAAAGTTATATTGACCACTTTGAAAAAGGTGTTTTTCCGGGAAGACATAAGTGCCGAGGGGGAGGCAACAACTACGGAATTTTTCGGATCGGATTCAAAAAAATGAAAATTAACCGATTCGTAAACCGGGTGTTTAATTCAAACTCCTATCTGATATATGAGGGAAACAACGCCGTTATCATCGATATCGGTGATTTTGAACCGATATTAAAATTTATACAGGATAATAATCTTAAAATAAAAGCACTTCTACTCACACATACCCATTACGATCATATCTATGGGATCAGGGAATTTATAAAAGTTTTTCCTTTTACTCCTGTCTATACTTCTGTTTTCGGTAAAGAGGCATTAATGAAACCGAATTGGAACTTCTCCCGGTATCATGAGGATCCAATAGCTATCGAATCTCCAATGATTCAGGCTCTGAATAACGAAAATTCAATCCAAGATCTAAACGGTCATACAATCAAAGTTCTGGCAACACCGGGACATGATAAAAGCTGCCTTACATATATGATGGATTATATGCTCTTCACTGGCGATTCATATATACCCGGAACAAAAGTAATAGCTTCATTCCCAAACAGTGATAAATCAGATGCAAAGATATGGTATGACAAATTAAAAATAATGTCAGAATCATACGACATATATCCGGGTCACTCAGACATTCACTTTTCCCGCATCTCGGGACGAGACTTAACATAACAACTCATATCTCAAATAACGTACATGCGTAAAGAAAGAATTTATCTTTGCCTCGCTCACATGAGCGGCAAGGAGATGGACTTCATACAGGAAGCTTTCGACACGAACTGGGTGGTTCCTATGGGACCGAATGTCAATGGTTTCGAGAAAGATCTTGAAGATTTTGTCAATAAGAGAGAGGGGAAAGCTCCCTTGAATAAGAAAGTGGTAGGTCTGTCCGCCGGAACCGCAGCGGTACACCTCGCACTGATCGCCTGTGGCGTAGAACCGGGTGACGAGGTGCTTGTGCAGTCTTTCACATTCTGCGCCTCTTCTCATCCGATCACGTACCTCGGTGCCGTCCCCGTGTTCATAGACTCCGAGAAAGATTCCTGGAATATGGATCCTGATCTGCTCGAAGAGGCGATAAAGGACCGCATGGAAAAGACCGGAAAGAAACCAAAGGCAATCATCCCTGTCGCTCTCTATGGCATGCCATATCAGATAGACAGGATAATGGAGATAGCCGACCGTTATGATATTCCAGTTATCGAGGACGGAGCGGAAGGCTTCGGCTCAAATTTCGACGGACAGTCCCTCGGCACTTTCGGAGAGTATGGCGTATTGTCGTTCAACGGCAACAAGATGATCACCACCTCAGGCGGAGGCGCCCTCATCTGCCCCGACCCCGACAAGGCACGGGAGATATTATGGTATGCGACACAGGCACGCGAAAGTTACCCATATTACCAGCATGAGGCAATCGGATACAATTACCGCATGAGCAACATATGCGCCGGCATCGGCAGGGGACAGATGACTGTGATTGACGAACATATAGCCCACCACAGGCACGTGCAGGAACTTTATTGCGAACTTCTCAAGGATGTCCCGGGTATAACGATGCATGGCAATCCGTCTGACCGTTACGACTCAAATTTCTGGCTCTGCACAGCCACCATTGATCCTGACCTGAAGATAAAGGGGCAGGAGAACGCCTACCGAAAGGTGATAACCGGAGCGGTAGGCGGCGCGGCAGGGGTGACACATGCCGCATCGACCGCCACAACCGACTGTCAGCCCAACGATAACGTCGAGGCTCTCAGGGTAGCTCTCGACGCTGCCAATATTGAGGCGCGTCCACTCTGGAAGCCTATGCACAGGCAACCTGTATACAAAAACTGTCCCGCATATTTAAACGGAGTCAGCGAAAGCCTCTTTGCTATCGGGATATGTCTTCCCGCCGGACCATACGTAACTGACGATGATGTAAGATACATAGTCGATACCATAAAGGAGAGTATCGTCTGACAACAGACTCCTCAATATCCCGATCGTTCTTTAGTATATTTTTAAAAAAGGACATAAGTCACGGGGTCACAGGGAAACAGGTTTCCCTGTGATCTGACATTTTCATGACTTGCATGTGGCATTTACGCCCGTCTTAATCCCATACCTATTTACTCATTAGCATGAAATCTTTTAAATCTTTAGCCAACTGGTATTTTTCCAAGTCGGCGTTGCCTTATTGGAGCATTCTTATTCTTGACTGTCTGTTCGTGGCGTTCGCAGGGCTGCTCGCCTATACCGTACACCACGGATCGGAACAGACGCTCGAGGTTATCGGGTCGCTGTCGATCACTTTGTGCGCCTTCCTGGTGTGTTTCATTGTCGCTTTCCGCGTTTTTCATACTTATGACGGGGTGATGAGATATTCCTCTTTCACTGACCTGCTCCGGGTCAGTTCCGCCGTGCTGCTCGCCGTGGTGATGTGTTGCGCCCTGCTGTGGATATTCGGAAGCGCGGACTGGGTCGTGGCGTTCAGCTATGCCGACGTAATTTTGCTCGGTCTATTTGTCGTCGCGTTCATGTGGACGGTCCGCGTTTGGGTCAAGACAATTTTCGAGGAGACGTCAAAACGCCCTGACTCGTCGAAGGCTTTCATCCTCGGTGTGAAATCGGGAGGGGTCGCCCTCGCGAAAAACATGCGGTCGTCAGCCGATTCGCCCTATACGCTCGGCGGATTCGTGAGCGCCGATTCCGATATGAAGCCACGCAGGCTGATGGGGGTAAAGGTGTGGGACTTCAACAGCTCGCTCTTAAATGTGATGAACGATGAAAAGGTGCGTACCCTCCTTGTTTCTCCACTGATGATGAATGTGCTCCGCGAACGTGAGGAGGTGGTCAATTCTCTCGTCGAGGGGGGGATAAAGATTATGGTGATGCCGCAGGCGAGGGAATGGGACGGGAAGTCTGACCTCAGGGTCTCTGACCTCCACCCTATCGACGTGGAAGACCTCTTGCCCCGCGAGAAGATCGAGGTGGACATGGAGGCGGCGGCAAGACTACTGAACGGAAACGCCGTGATGATCACAGGAGCCGCCGGCAGCATCGGTTCGGAGATGGTGCGCCAGATCGCCACTTACGGGCCCTCGAGGCTCGTGCTGATAGACCAGGCGGAGACGCCGATGCACGACATCCGGCTGATGATGCGAAACCGGTGGCCCGAGATCTCGGCGGAGACAATCGTGGCGGATATCGCCGACAAGAAAATGATGGAACGGATTTTTGACACATACCGCCCCATGTACGTGTTCCACGCGGCTGCCTACAAGCATGTCCCCATGATGGAGGACAACCCTTACGAGGCGGTGGTCAACAATATCGACGGAACCCGGATTATTGCCGACCTCGCGGTGAAATACGGCACCAGGAAGTTTGTAATGGTATCGACAGACAAGGCAGTGAACCCCACCAACGTGATGGGGTGTTCGAAACGCATCTGCGAGATATATGTACAGAGCCTCGACAAGGCGATCAAGGACGGCAAGATAAAGGGGCAGACACAGTTCGTGACCACCCGGTTCGGCAACGTGCTCGGATCAAACGGTTCGGTGATCCCAATTTTCCAGGAACAGATCCGCAAAGGCGGTCCGATAACGGTGACGCATCCCGATATCATCCGGTTTTTCATGCTTATCCCCGAGGCATGCAAACTCGTCATCGAGGCGGGGACAATGGGGAAAGGGGGCGAGATATATGTCTTCGACATGGGGAAACCGGTCAAGATAGCCGACCTCGCGAAAAGGATGATCAGGCTCAGCGGGGCGAAGGATATCGAAATAAAATATACGGGGCTGCGCGACGGCGAGAAACTTTATGAGGAGGTGCTCAACGACGAGGAGATCACGGTGCCGACATTCCATCCCAAGATCAAGATAGCGAAAGTGCGCGAATACGGGTTTGACGAGGTGGCGGAGGCGATTGGAGCCCTCATCGGCGATGCCCCGGTCAGCGACGACATGCAGATCGTGGCGGGGATGAAGAGGATCGTGCCGGAATTCAGGAGCCAGCATTCCAAATATGAGGCGCTCGACAAACCCAAAACGGAAAACTGACAACGGAAAACTGACAACGGAAAACGGAAAACTCCACACATACCACATAATCATGACCAACGTATTGATAATATTCCTTGTTATAATTATCCTCCTCGGCATACTGATGGCGATAGCCGTAATGACACGACACGGAAAGAGCACCGACATCGACCGGCAGTATCTGGATGAAGACAACGACCATATATATTATGACCGTAGTATCATCGAGAAAAAACAGTTCCGGAAAAACAACCCAAACTCCGGTGAACCGCGCACTTTCAGCCGTCTCTTCGGACGAAAATCAGGGTCAAGAAATGTATAAGACTTGGGAATCCTCCAACTTTCATTCTCTTGAATATTCAGTGTGGGGTTCACCCCCGGCTGAATAATCCCGTAACCAATCCGACAGCGACAAAATCTCCCGCAAAGCCGCGGAGACTCGCAGAGGATGATGAATCATTAACGGGGTGGCATACCGCGTCGAAAGACGGTATGCCACCCCGTTTCCGTAGAAAACCATGCCCATAAGGACTCCCTCCAAAAAATCCTCCAAAAAAATCCTCCGCGAGCCCTCTGCGCCTCCGCGTGAGTTTTACCCCGGTTGAATAATCCCGGGACCAATCCGTAGGCAACAAAAATCTCACGCAAAGCCGCGGAGGACTCGCAGAGGATAATGAATCATTAACGGGGTGGCATAC
>CAMWID010000090.1 GCA_947174235.1 uncultured Porphyromonadaceae bacterium
GCGGTAGTTCAGCCTGGTTAGAATACATGCCTGTCACGCATGGGGTCGCGGGTTCAAGTCCCGTCCGCACCGCCGAGGAGAGAGGAAGAGGAGCAGCGTAAACTTAGGTTTCCTGCTCCTCTTTTTTCGTATCCAATCCTTAACGATACAAAAACATGATCTACATAATCAACGGCCCCAACCTGAACCTTCTCGGCAAACGGCAGCCTGAAATATACGGCTCCCGATCTTTTGAGGATGTTCTGTCGGAACTACGGTTCACTTTCCCCCATACGGAAATAGAATACTTCCAGTCCAACTGCGAGGGGGAGATTATAGACAAATTACACTCGCTCGGATACGAAACGCCCGGCTGCGAAGGAATCGTGATCAATCCCGGAGCATACGCCCATTATTCGTACGCCATCGCCGACGCTATATCCTCGATACCTCTTCCGGTGATTGAGGTGCATATCTCAAACATCCACGCACGCGACGAATTCCGCCACAAATCCGTAACCGCCCCTTCATGCAAGGCAATGCTCTGCGGATTCGGAATGCGCGGCTACGAACTCGCCCTTCGCTATTTCAACGCCCGCTGATGACACCGGAACTCGACGACTATATCAACGCCCACATAAGCCCGGAACCAGAAGAACTATACCGCATAGACCGCCTCACAAACCTGAGACTCGTCAACGGCAGGATGTGCTCAGGACACATCCAAGGACGTATCCTGAAGATGCTCGCATCTATGATCCGCCCGAAAAGAGCCCTCGAACTCGGTACTTTCTCCGGATATTCCGCGCTATGCCTGGCGGAAGGGATGCAGGACGGCGCGATTATTGACACCATCGAAGTCGACGACGAACTGGAGGACTTCATCCGGGAGAACCTCTCATCCTCCCCCCATGGCGGGAAAGTAAGGCTCCACATAGGCGACGCGATGACCGTCATGGACCAATGGGGCGCGGATGAGTTCGACCTCGTATTCATCGATGCCGACAAACGGCGTTATGTGGAATATTTCAACCGCGTCATAGACCTCGTCAGACCCGGAGGATATATCCTCGCCGACAACACACTCTGGGACGGGCACGTGGTGGAGACATGCCGCCATTCCGCACAGACGCAAGGGATAATGGATTTCAACGATCTTGTTGCAAACCATCCCCGCGTCGAGACCGCAATCCTACCCCTCCGCGACGGACTGACAATACTCCGCAAAATAAAATAAAACTGAGCCACGGCAGCCCGGGGAAGCATCCGGATAAACGATAACCGCCAATGCCGCGTTATTTAAATAACCAAATTTAGAAACAATATGGAAGGAAAACGCCAAGCAAAGATCGCCCGGCTCCTCCAGAAGGAGCTTAGCGAGATATTCCGCCGCCAGACAGCCGCGCTCGGCGGCGTGATCGTATCGGTAAGCGCTGTCAGGGTAAGCCCTGACCTCAGCATCGCCAAAGCATATCTGAGCATATTCCCCGCCGACAAAAGCGCCGCGATACTTGAGAATATCAAGAAACAGTCGAAAACCGTGAGATACGAACTCGCGCAGGCGGTGAAACAGACTCTCCGCAAATGCCCCGACCTGCAGTTCTATCTTGACGACTCTCTCGATTATATCGAAAACATCGACAGGCTTCTGGGCCCGCGTAAGGAGAACGGAGAAGAGACAACCGAAGATTAATGAAAGCATGTTCACTCCCCGCCGGGATTGCGTGGCGGTATCTGCGTGCACCGAAATCGCACGCCGCAGTGGGAGCGATCTCTGTCATATCAGTGGCGGGGGTGGCGGTAGCCACCGCCGCCATTGTTTGCGTACTCTCCGTATTCAACGGTTTCAAGGGGCTGCTCTCCGACAATCTTAACCTCCTCGCCCCTGACATTCTCGTGACACCTTCCTCCGGAAAGACATTCAGCAATGCCGATTCAATAGCCACAGAGATATCCGCTCTCGACGGTGTAGCCACCGTGATGCCGGCGGTGACTGACAACGCGCTCGCCATCTACGACTCCCGGGAGATGCCCGTCACCCTGCGAGGGGTGGTGCCTCAAACTTATTCCCGCATAACCAGCATCGATTCCCTTTTCGTCGGAGGACACGGGGTCGCCGGATATTCCCCCGACATGGCGGCGATATCCGTAGGGGTGGCTCAGCAACTCGGGATCGGCGCACAAGCCTCGGATCTTTTCCTTTTCGCACCGCGCCGCGAAGGGAGGGTAAACCTTGCCAACCCCATGGCGTCATTCCTTACCGACTCCGTATCGGTGGAAGGGGTGTTCCAGTCCCTCCAGAGCGAATACGATGAAAAGACCGTAATCTGCGACATATCCACAGCCCGCGAGCTTTTCCAATACACCACGGAAGCAACCGAATTTGAGGTCGAGACGCAAGAGGGAGCCGACATTTCTGAGGTGGCGGCAGCCATAAGTTCCGTCCTGGGGGACTCCGCCGTGGTCAAAGACCGCTTCAGGCAACAGGAAACCCACTTCAGAATGGTATCGATCGAAAAATGGATGACATTCCTGCTGCTTATCTTCATTTTGATGATAGCCTCTTTCAATATCATAAGCACCCTATGCATGCTTATAATCGAAAAGCAATCATCCATGGCGACAATGTCTGCACTCGGCATGAGCCGCAGGCAGATCGGAGCCACGTTCTGGTGGGAAAGTATTTTTGTCAGCCTTGCAGGAGGGGTAAGCGGAATAATTCTCGGCGTGACGCTCTGTCTTGCCCAGGAAAAATTCGGATTGATAAAACTCGGGGGCGACCCTGACCTTCTTGTGGTGCATGCCTACCCGGTCATCGTGGAATGGACAGACCTCATCATCGCCTTTATTCCGGTCATCATAATCGGGATGATCACCGCCTGCATCTCCGCCGCCTTCGCCCGCTCAAGAATAACAGCGACAGAGGCATAATCTGACACAAAAAGGAGCGAGACGTCAGTCATGTCCCACTCCCTTTTCCTGCGACAATACTTTATCATACCCTTTCCCGCCTAACATTTGTTGTGGGAAAGGGTCTAAGAAACTGTTTAAATAGGACCGCACTGCATTCAAAAACACAGATACATGAAGATAAGGCATAATATCTATCGTTGCGGCACTTTTTTTAAAGCATTTTGCTAAAAAAATATCCTTTTTTTTGCACATTTCTAAATAATTTGATAAATTTGCACAACCAACTCTAATCTTTAACCATGGATCGTATCGACAAATTAG
This sequence comes from uncultured Porphyromonadaceae bacterium, assembly GCA_947174235.1. Classification (GTDB taxonomy): domain Bacteria; phylum Bacteroidota; class Bacteroidia; order Bacteroidales; family Muribaculaceae; genus Lepagella. Next base: position 3,214 of record CAMWID010000090.1, read on the forward strand.
ACAAAAAGATTCTTAACATTATCATGAAGAACGCCCGCATAGCATCGAAAGACGTAGCGATCGAATGCGGCGTATCCAGGGCTGCAATCCACCAGCGCATACAGCGCCTCATAGAAATGAAGGTGATCACAGGCTCCGGATATAGCGTAAATCCCAAATCTCTCGGGTACAATACCTGCACTTATGTCGGAGTGAGCCTTGAGAAAGGCCCCATGTACCGCGAAGTGGTGCAGCAGCTTGAGAAGATCCCTGAAGTCGTGGAATGCCATTTCACCACAGGACCATACTCCATGCTGATAAAAGTTTACGCCCAAGACAACCTCCACCTTATGGAGCTGCTCAACGACAAAATACAGCATATCCCCGGGGTGGTCAAGACCGAAACTCTCATATCGCTGGAACAGAGCATGAACCGGCAGATATACATTCCGGTTGACTGAACAGACATCCCTGCCGGAGTGTCTTAAAGACGGCTCCGGCAGGATGAAACCGAAACCCACAACCATCCACAGATGATGAAAAAGACATACATCTATTCAATTATAGCTGCTCTGCTTTTGGCGGTAGTGGCTTTCTTGTTTTTCTTCCCCGACGATATCGAAGGAAACGTGCTCAGACAACACGACACCATGCAAGGGATCGCGAACGGTCAGGAAGGAAAAGCTTTTTTTGAGGAAACAGGCGAAACCACACGCTGGACAAATTCCCTTTTCTCCGGAATGCCCAACTTCCAGATAGCCCCGTCTTATCCGGCGAACACCGCCCTCGGATGGATCGGCAAGGCTTACTCCCTCTGGCTCCCGGCGCCTGCCAATCTCCTCTCCTCTATGATGCTCGGCTTTTTCATCATGTGTCTTTGCTTCGGATGCAGATGGTATACATCCCTCTTTGCCGCCGTGGCGTGGGGATTTTCTTCTTATTTCATAATCATAATCGGGGCGGGACATATCTGGAAATTCGCCACCCTCGCCTACATACCCCCGACAATCGGAGGCATAATGCTATGCTACAGAGGAAAATATCTTCCGGGCACAGCCCTCGCCGCCCTCTTCGGGGCTTTGCAGCTGCAAAGCAACCATCCACAGATGTCATACTATTTCGGATTCGTGATAGTATTCCTCATGGCGGCATGGCTATGGAACGCAGTCAAGAAACACAAGATCAGGCAGTGGGGAATAGCCACGGCATGCACCGTGATCGCGGGAATATTTGCCATAGGAGCCAACTCCGCAAGCCTCTACAACTCCTGGGAATATGCGAAAGAAACGGTAAGAGGAAAAGCCACCGACCTCACCGAACCGGGCGCCACCCCTGCCTCGGGAATGGATCATGACGCGATAACGGCATGGAGCTACGGGCTCGACGAGACATTCTCCCTGCTAATACCCAATGTCAAAGGGGGAGCCACCATAAAACCTGTAGCCGGACAGAACCAAATTCTCGGTGTCGACATGACCGATAAAGCCGACGAGCTATCCCTCTCGCCACAGGAAAGACAGTTCATGTCGCAATTCCCCCAATATTTCGGCGACCAGCCAATGACCAACGGACCCGTATACGTCGGCGCATTTATCCTTATGCTCGCCATACTCGCCCTGTTCGTGGTCGACGGTCCCGTGAAATGGGCGCTTTTCCTCGTATCTATCCTCGCGATATTCCTCTCCTGGGGACATAACTTCAGCCCCCTCACAGATTTCTTCATCGATTCTTTCCCCGGATACAACAAATTCCGGGCGGTGGCGAGCATTCTCGTCATCGTGGAATTCACCATTCCGTTTCTCGCCGCGATGTGCGTACGTAAGATCGTTGACACCCCCGACTTCTTCAACCGCTACCGATGGACCATATACACCGTGATGGGATGCGGCATACTGGTGTGTCTCACGGGATGGCTCGCGCCATCCGTTTTCGGAGCGCCTTTCAGCGCGCAGGAAGTGGACCAGCTCACACAAATGGGCATATTCACCGCTCCGGAATACGCCAACCTATGGAACGCCATCAGGGAGACACGCTACAGCCTCGTCTCCGCCGACAGCCTCCGCTCACTCCTCTTCATTTTGCTCGGATGCGGCATACTTTTCCTGTGGTTCAAGAGAGCGTTCACAGGGAAAGCGCTGTTTGTCTGCTGTCTCACCGCCGTGACTCTCATCGACCTGTATCCGGTAAACAAACGCTATGTAAATTCTGAAAGCTTCACCGCCCCGGCATCAAACGAGGTGGCGTTCAGAATGACCGACGCCGACAGGGCGATCCTCGCCGACAAAAGTAACTACAGGGTGATGGACATCGGAGGATTCTCCGACGCCAGATCCTCTTATTTCCACAAGACAATCGGAGGGTATCACGCCGCAAAACTGACACGCTACAACGACCTGCTGACCAACCAGATCTCCAAAGGGAATCCGCAGGTGCTCAATATGCTCAACGCCAAATATATCCTCAACGGGGAGCAATATGAGCTGAATCCGGACGCCCTCGGCAACGCATGGTTTGTTGACGGAATCACCTATGTCGGCACCCCGGTCCTTGAAATGTCTGCCCTCGACACCATCAACACCGGACGTTATGCTGTGGCTGACACCAAATTTGAATCCATACTCGGAAAGGCGGCTCAAAAAGCGCCGGGCGACACCATCTATGAGACATCTTACGCCCCCAACCGTCTCTCCTACAAGAGCCGCAGCGCGAAAGACAATATCGCCGTATTCAGCGAAATATTCTTCCCCTGGGGATGGGAAGCCACCGTCGATGGAAAGACCGTGCCTATCGGACGCGCGGACTATGTGCTGCGCGCCCTCCGCGTGCCGGCAGGCGAACATGAGATCGTCTTCACATTCGATCCGAAGTCTTTGAAAGTCACCAACACCATCGGCATCGCCTCCGTATCGCTGATTTATCTCCTGTGTCTCGCCGCACTCGTAATATGGGGACTCGGCGCCATGGCACCGCGTCCGCCCCGCTCCGGAGCTAAAATCTGACAGCATGAATCCGTTCTCCATCATATGGAGCGCATATCTCAGGTGGCGCCATTCCAAAGGGTTTGGCGTCCACTCCCCTTTCGCATTCGCGCTGGTCAACGACGCTGTCCGCCCCGGGATCTACGGATATTACGGATATGAGCTCATCAACAGTGTGATTCTTCTCAATCAGGAAGAATCGTATCCCCGTATCAATAAAGACGCCTGCCTGCTCTTGCGGCTGCTTGTGGCGCTCGCCCCTCAGCGCCTATATATCGGAGGTGACGATCTATACGCCTTCCGCGCCGCCGCTATCGCCGCCGGAATCCCGTTGTTTCTCCCTTCCGAGACTCCACCCTATCCACGCAAAGGTGATTTCCTCCTGATAAAAGGAGACACTGCCGACTGGGCGGAAACGGTGACTCTTCTGAGGAAAGGGGTCACGGTCATGACAATCGACTCTCCGGCAGGACTTAAAGAATGTGTGGAGAACGCTGTCGAACGGGGGACAGTATTCTCCGGAACACGCATATCGCTTGCCGTACCGCGCGAGGAGATGGCTCTCGTGAAATATACCATGCAATTCTGAACATTACGCGACAATGGACACTTGGGACAATCCCCCCATAGGAAATGCCGGCGAACGGCCTCTTAAGGCTACAGACAAACTCCGACAGGATTTCCTCGCATATCTCACGCTGGAACGCAGCCTCTCCCCCAATACTGCCGACGCATACCGCGTAGACGTGAATCACCTCACCGATTTCCTCCGCGAACAGCACATCTGTCTGACCGACGTGACGGAAGATCATCTACATCAGCTTCTTTCCACCCTGCGCGACCTTGGCATATCCCCCCGTTCTCAGGCACGCATGATAGCGGGGATGAGAAGTTTCTTCAAATTTCTACGTCTGGAGGGATATATTGTCAACGATCCTTCCGAACTGATCGACTCCCCTCGCCTGAGCCGCGAGCTGCCTGACGTGCTCTCGGTAGAGGAGATCGACGCCATGATAGCCGCCATCCCGGCGGGGAAGGATGAAAGCCTCCGCAACCATGCCATAATAGAGACACTTTACGGATCCGGACTGCGGGTGTCGGAACTGGTCGCCGCCCGCATCTCACGCCTCGATCTCAAAGAGGCGTTGCTTATCGTGGAAGGCAAAGGGAGCAAGCAGCGCATGGTGCCCGTATCGCCCGCCGCCGTAGAGCTTATCTCGGAATACCTTCATGCCCGGTCGCTCATGAAAATACAGCCGTCAGGGCAGGATATCCTTTTTCTCAACAGGAGGGGCGCCCCTCTTTCACGGGTGATGGTGTTCTATATAATCCGCGACCTCGCCTCTCTCGCCGGAATAATGAAAACCGTCAGTCCCCACACCTTGCGCCATTCCTTCGCCACGCACCTTCTCGAGGGAGGGGCAAACCTGAGGGCGATACAGGAGATGCTGGGACATGAGTCGATCGCCACCACTGAACTTTACCTGCATCTCGACCGCTCACGTCTGCGCCGCGAACTTCTGGAGCATCATCCGCACTACCGCCCCACCCCGAAAGGATGACCGACAGCGGAAGACATACGCAAACATACCCGCTTACGGACACAATTCGGTTAAATTAAGATAAAAATAAATCAATTCCCGGTTTTTCTGTTGCAATTCATCCTTTTTATCCTTACATTTGTGTGATAATTCACCTCAGCCTGACGCAAACGAAAACCGGGTATCCCCCCACATTTCGGAGCGCGGCATACTCCGGGCCGCCGGTCCGGAATATAAAAAACTGAAAACATAAACCATATAAAATCGACAATCATGACAACTGAAGAAATGCAGGCTAAAATCGAAAAAGTATTCTCAGAACGTTTCGGAGGCGCGGGCAACATCTACGCTTCCGCAGGACGTATCAACCTTATCGGCGAACATACCGACTATAACGGCGGCTTCGTATTCCCCGGCGCCATCGACAAGGTGATCATGGCGGAAATACGTCCCAACGATATGGAAAAGGTGAGAGTTTTCTCGATCGATATAGACGAGTATGCAGAATTCGGTCTTAAAGAGGAAGACGCACCCTCACAGTCCTGGGCACGCTACATCTTCGGCATCTGCCGCGAGATCCAGAAGCGCGGAGGCAACGTAAAAGGCTTTGACGCGGTGTTCGCAGGCAACGTGCCTCTGGGCGCGGGTCTCAGCTCATCTGCCGCCCTTGAATCTTGCTTCGCTTTCGCCCTCAACGATCTTTTCAACGGCAACAGCATCGACAAGTTTGAACTCGCCAAGATCGGACAGTCGACGGAACACAACTATTGTGGCGTAAACTGCGGCATCATGGACCAGTTCGCCTCAGTATTCGGAAAGAAAGGGCACCTCATGCGCCTCGACTGCCGTTCGCTCGAACATGAATACTTCCCCTTCAATCCCGAGGGCTATCAGCTCGTGCTCGTAGACTCCCGTGTGAAACATGAGCTCAAGGACTCCCCCTACAACAAGCGCCGCGAATCATGCGAGCGTGTCGCAAAGCGCCTCGGCATCGAGACCCTGCGCGACGCCACAATGGAAGCTCTTGAAGGGATCAAGAGCGACATCACCGCAGAAGACTTCTTCCGCGCGAAATTCGTGATCGAGGAGAAAGACCGCGTGCTCGCTGTCTGCGACGCGCTTGTGGCAGGCGACTACGAGACTGTAGGCAAGAAAATGTATGAGACTCACGCCGGTCTTTCAAAAGATTATGAAGTGAGCTGCGTGGAGCTCGATTTCCTCAACGATGTCGCCAAAGAGATGGGCGTCACCGGCTCCCGCATAATGGGCGGCGGATTCGGCGGCTGCACCATCAACCTGCTCCCCAACGACCTTCACGACAAATTTGTAGCGGAAGTGACCGCACGCTTCAACGAGAAATACGGTCATGAGCCGATGATCTATGACGTGGTCATCTCCGATGGAGCACGCCTCGTGAAAGAAGCCTGATCCCCATACGCGCGAAGCTGTCAAATCATGGAGTGAAGCGCCACCATATCCCTCAAATCCGACAAAAAGTGAAAATTTCAAAAAGCACATACCCCTCCCCTCTCGGGGAGATCTCCGTTTTCAAGATTGAAAACGCCTCCGGAGCCTCAGTGGAGCTTTCCTCTTTAGGCGCCGGGATAATCAGTGTGAGTGTTCCCGACAGGGACGGCAAGATTGAGAATGTGGCGTTGTCTTACGCCAATCCTGCCGATTATATCGCCGACGGTCCCTGTCTCGGCAAAATCCCCGGACGCTATGCCAACCGCATAGCGAAAGGACATCTCGTGGTAGACGGCGTCACCCACCGGCTTGCGATCAACAACGGTCCGAACGCCCTTCACGGTGGTCCCGAAGGATTCATGAACCGTATCTGGGACGCTGAAGAGCTTTCCAACGGCGTGCGTTTCACATACAACGCCGCCGACGGGGAAGAGAACTATCCGGGCAACCTCACGGCTGTGGCGGAATACAGGTGGAGTGAAGACAATGTTCTCACTCTCAACATGTCTGCCACTACAGACAAGACTACGGTTGTCAATCTTACCAACCACGCCTATTTCAATCTCGAAGGGGCTGACGCCGGAAGTGTGCTCGACCATACGATGAAGATCAACGCTTCCGCATGGCTCCCGACCGATGACACCCTCATCCCCACGGGGGAGATCGCTCCCGTGGAGGGAACTCCTATGGATTTCCGCAAAGGGAAACTGATCGGGGCAGACATAAAGGCGGATTTCGATGCACTGAAATTCGGCAAGGGATACGACAACTGCTGGGTCAACGACGGCTGGGAGAAAGGGAAGATGCTCGGTGAAGTGGTTGTGCTCAAGGCTCCGCGATCCGGAAGGGTGCTCAGCGTCGGCTCCACGCAGCCCGGAGTGCAGGTCTATACCGGCAACTGGCTGGCAGGATCCCCCCTCAACAATTCCGGCAGAAGTTATGAAGACTATGACGGAGTGGCGATAGAGATGCAGGGATTCCCCGACGCCCCGAACCAACCGGGATTCCCGTCGCAGGAACTGCGTCCCGGAGAGAAATACTCCCAGACGATACGGTTCGCGTTTTCCGTGAAATAAGTTTAGCAAGGATTTTGATCCAAAATAAAAAGAGCGGCACCGGATGCCGCTCTTTTTATTTTGCATAATGAATGTGGGATGTGCTAATTTTGCAAATAAAAAAAATGACACGAAAAGCGTCCCGACACTATCAAGACGAGGACTTATTCTTAGATCCCTTTTAGAAAATATAAGTTTATTTCACGAATTAGACAATTATTGCTAACTTTGCAGAACCCAAACGATAAGTTAAATTCATCAAATCACTACATCACTGACATAATGAGACGCATATATTATATCTTTTTGGCATTGCTTCTATTGTCTGCCTGCTGCCTATCATCATGCTTTAATCAAAGGCAGCATAAAACACTAAACCGTGCGGAATCTATTATGGAGACTTATCCGGATTCGGCATTGATGCTCCTCAAAGAAATTGAGAAATCGGAGCTTCATTCAAAAAAAGATCAGGCACGATATGCACTACTCTTGTCTATGGCGCTCGATAAGAACTTTATTGACACCACTAATTTCGACGTGTTGCAACCGGCTATCGACTACTACCTAAAAAAAGGGAATGCCAATGAAAAACTTCGGACTTATTACTATCAAGGTCGCATATTCCAGAACCAAAAAGATATGGACAATGCCCTGAACTCTTTTATCAAAGCTATTGATGTGTCTCCTGACAGTAATGATTCATTGTGCATAGCAAGGACTCTTGTGGCTCAAGGAGGACTATACGACGAATTCTTTGATTTCAAAAGTTATACAAACTGTCATTTGAGAGCAGCTGAGATATATAAAAATTTATCTATTCGTTGGAATGAATTTGACTGTTTACTTAATGCTCTGAATGGAGCCATAGCCTCAGAAAACAAAACAACGGCTGATAG
>CAMWID010000091.1 GCA_947174235.1 uncultured Porphyromonadaceae bacterium
TAAAGAAATATAATAATTCCTTCATTCACATCCCGAAGATTCATCGTAGAGAAAGGGCCATCCTGATCAGATTCTTTCCTGATTTGATGAAATGCAAAAGAAAGCATGACCCCATCCGTATTCTTGAGGCGATATTCTACCTTTTCTGAAGTGCTATCTCCTCCGACAGCACCGGATTGTCACGTCAATTCAGGAATAATGCTGCCATTGTTTTTACTTCGGGAATCCTACGGGTATAAAAGTTACCCGTGTCCGGCGCTTTTGGGCATATTTTGAAAGATTTCATCGGTTGCGATGCCCGCATCGCGCCCTCTTCAACTTTCAAAATCTGCACCAAAATCGCCGCCCCTACGACCTCGAAATTTTAAGGAAAGCGCTCTTAGTGGTTTTGTGGAGTGCAGGTTTTTCACCACTCTCCACAAACTATTTATTTTTAATTGAACAGCCTCCACTACAAGAAGATCAAAAAATCCACCTGAAAGACACAAATGTCCACCTTTTTACTATTTTGACCCACAATATATATCACCCATATATAGTTTTTTTTAATGAAGTTGATTAATCAACTTCATTAGTAAACACATGAATTGTATTTTCTTGAAAATTAAAATATAAAATTCTTCTGTGACAATTCACATTATCAGTTTACTGATTTTTAACGACCACTTACTAACCAATCATATACAAAACGTTTTTCACCAAATGATAGATATGATTTTCAAAGCCTTATTCTGTCTATTTCCCATGCTGTTGGGATGCCTTGCCCTATTTTTTTCGTCATGTTCAGAAAATGATATGATCAGGCATGAAATGGATCTGGCTGAAAATATAATGGAAACAAAACCGGATTCGGCGCTCTGTATCCTGTCCGGCATCTCTTCATCAAGCCTTCCCGGCAAGAAAGAATCAGCACGATATGCCCTCCTTATGTCGACTGCTCTTGACAAGAACTTTATTGATACAACTGATTTCAAAGTGCTTCAACCTGCTATAGATTATTTCTTAAAAAAAGGCACGCCTGACGAAAGGCTACGCACTTATTATTATCAGGGACGCATATTACAGAATCAAGGTAAAAAAGATGTGGCTATGTTATCTTTTATTTCAGCGATAGAATGTGAAGGTATTTCCGACTCACTTACATTGGCACGTTCATTGGTGGCACGCGGAACGTTGGAATACTCCTGTTATAAAATAAATGATTTCGTTAAAGACAATCTGACAGCTGCCGCCATTTACAACAATCTGGGAAAGTCGCGGCAAAAGGAGACCTGCCTTATAAGGGCTCTAAACGGCAGCTGTTTGCTCAACGATTCAACTCTTGCATACAACATCATGGGGATGCTTCGTCAAGAGATAAGCGATGAAAATAATTCAACGACAATACTCCCTGCCCTATTGTCGTTCGCTATAACATTCAAAAACAAAGATAATATAACAGAAATGATCAAGACCGCAGTCAACCTGCCGGATCTTTCTGTAGAAACACGTCTTGATATTACGAGAGGATATCTGACTGTAGAGAATCCGGAAAAAGCTTATGAATATTTATCAGATATCAGCATTCCTACTGATACAACCTCCCTGTTGAAATATCTCGCTGTCAAAACCGATGTTCTGGAGGCTAATAAAAAATATAAGGAAGCTCTTGATTCTTACAGACATTTCTCAGCCGTGCAGAGTGAAGTCATTATTAATCTCTCCAATCAAGACCTTTATTTTGCACAAGCCAGACATGACCTTGACCGTCAACTAATGGAAAAAGAATCAAAAAATAAATTGATTGAACATACATGTTTTGCATTGGCAACAATCCTCGGTATCATTATTCTATGGATAATAAATATGGTAAGAATGATGAAAGCAAAAAGGAAACTGGTAGAAAATGAACGAGACAAACTTAAACTTCTTAACGATCTAAAAGAAGAAAAATGCAAACAACTTGAAACAGAGAAAAAAAATATACAATTAGAACTGAAACAAAAAGAGTTGGAAGAAGCTGAGCAAAAACTCAGACAGGACAATATTCTCAAAGAAAAGAAGAACCTGGAATTGGAAAATAAAAATGCTGAACTTCTATTGAAAGAGAAAAATCTTGAGATAGAGAATCTCAAACTTATGAATATAAACTTAAAAACAGAAAATGATAATATCTGTTTGGAAAAAAGGAACACCCAATTGGAATTGGAAAAACAAACCCTTGTGTCTGAGAACCTCAACCTGAAAATTTATCAACTGGAATCAGAATGCGAAAACCTCAATAAAATAATGAAATCTGGGACCATAATACCAACCCCCATTACAAACATAATAAAAGATAGATTAGACGCTCTTAATGGAATCCTGGCATCCAAAATATCGAACGATGCTAAATATACAAAAAAATATGCCGGACTGATCGACGGAATGATTAAAAATAAAGAACAGTTTCTTCAAAACACTCGATTGGCATTTAAAGGGAGCCATCCACAATTCATATCTACCCTTGAAAAGTATCATATGACTTCTCAAGAAATTGATTATCTATGCCTTTTGGCAATCGGACTACGTGGAAAAGAAGCCGGTGACTATATAAATATAAAACGCCATTATCATATCAGTTCAGATATCAGACAAAAACTCGGGTTGAGGGAACGAGATACCAATCTCTCCATTTACGTAGGGCAATTACTAAACGGTGATCTTTTGAAATGGGTTGACAGTTCCGAGATGCTCAATGTATAATCAAACGGCAGCTACCGGCAGGTTTGTGAGGGAAGGGTAAACCGAAAACTCTTCAAATCCGTTATAAAATAACAACCGTCTTATTCCGCCGATGGCGGAACGCTGATATAAAAATAAATTTACTATGAAAGCATTTATTGTAAGTTTCGGGGATTCAGAAAAATATAGTGTCCCCTTCAATGGCACCCGTGAGGAATTCCTGCATTCTGAAGAATTTAAACATATAAAGGATTCAGTATTCGATTATGTAAAGACCAAATTCCCCGAAGCAAAATATGAAGATGTCATATCCCCTGAAGTAGAAGATATCACCCGTCATGACCAGGATTATCCGGTGCTTGATGCCGATAATCTCGGCAAACTCAAACATGATGTCGCACGTCAGGTGGAGGTGAAAAGACAGGACAAAAAGATGGATTCCGACGCTCCATACTCCAACGTCAACTGAATTTTTTGACAAATAAACGGCTCCCGGACCGGACAAACCACGATTTCAAAGGTTTGTCCGGCTTTTTATTGCTTTTTTTTATTAACTTTGCTGATTGATAGGCATACGTCGAAATTGGAGCGTAATGACGCTTCTTACCATGTTCCGGCGCTTACCGCATTTCCGTCCTGACTCGGTAACGGAGAAAGGGTTTCGCAAACCTGCCCCGTGACTGATCTGACTGAACTTATAATTGATCTCATTATGGTTTATAAGTACGATTATCTCGTAATCGGTTCGGGCATCGCCGGAATGAGCTTTGCCCTTAAAGCTGCTTCCAAAGGGAAGGTGGCGATCATCTGCAAATCCACCCTCGATGAGGCAAACACGTATTTCGCCCAAGGTGGCGTGGCAAGCGTTACAAATCTGGAGGTCGACGATTTCGACAAGCACATCAACGACACAATGATCGCGGGAGACTGGCTGTCTGATCCCGCCGCCGTGGAGAAAGTGGTGAAAAACGCACCCTCCCAGATAAGGGAGCTTATCGGCTGGGGTGTAAACTTCGATAAAAAGGACGACGGCTCATTCGACCTGCACCGTGAGGGAGGGCATTCGGAATTCCGCATTCTCCATCATGCCGACAACACCGGAGCCGAAATCCAGACAAGTCTGGTGGAGGAAGTGAAAAACAATCCAAACATCGACATATTTGAAAATCACTTCGCCCTCGAAATCATCACCCAGCACCATCTCGGGAAGATAGTGACCCGCCGTACACCCGACATCACATGCTACGGGGCATACATCCTCGACGAACTTACTGGGCAGACCGACACATTTCTCGCGAAAGTGACGGTCATGGCAACCGGCGGCGTGGGAGCTGTCTATACCACTACAACAAACCCTCTGATAGCGACCGGCGACGGCATCGCCATGGTCTACCGGGCTAAAGGTACGGTAAAAGACATGGAGTTCATACAGTTTCATCCGACCGCACTTTATCATCCCGGCGACCGCCCGTCGTTCCTTATAACCGAGGCTATGCGCGGATACGGGGCGGTGCTCCGGAATCTCGACGGTGAGGAGTTCATGCATAAATATGATCCGAGACTGTCGCTCGCCCCGCGCGACATCGTGGCGAGAGCCATAGATTCGGAAATGAAACTCCACGGCACAGACCACGTATATCTTGACGTGACCCATAAAGATCCGGAAGAGACACGTCGCCACTTCCCGACAATCTACGAGAAATGTCTGTCGCTCGGAATCGACATCACGAAAGATATGATTCCTGTGGCGCCCGCAGCCCACTATCTTTGCGGAGGCATAAAGGTGGATCTCAACGGAGAGTCTTCGATCAAACGTCTTTACGCCCTCGGCGAGTGCAGCTGCACAGGTCTTCACGGAGGCAACCGGCTTGCCAGCAACTCACTCATAGAGGCGGTGGTATATGCCGACGCGGCGGCACGCCATGCCACCGAGGCGGCAAAAGGGTATGATTTCCGTTCCGATGTGCCGGAATGGAACGATGAAGGCACCGCGCATCCGGAAGAGATGGTGCTCATCACGCAAAGCATAAAGGAGGTGAACCAGATTATGGGGTATTATGTCGGCATCGTGCGCAGCGACTTGCGTCTCGACCGCGCCTGGAACAGGCTCGATATTCTTTATGAAGAGACCGAAAAGCTGTTCAAAGTGAGCAAGCCGAGCCGGGATCTGTGTGAGCTTCGCAATATGATCAACGTGGCATACCTTATAATGCGGCAGGCACGCGAGCGCAAGGAAAGCCGGGGACTTCACTTCACGATCGACTATCCACCCACGCCTCACGAAAAATAAAGCCTGTCATCAGCGGCAATAAAAACCGAGAGGCTTCGCCGGGCGTTAACATTTCTGAGGCGACTGACATATCCCGCTTCTTTATCTTTAAAAACCGATAATTCTCCATTCATGACAATCCACAAGAATATCCTCCCGATCGCATGTCTGATCGCCGCCGGAGCGACAATGTTCTCGGCATGGGCACAAGAGCCCCGTACGAGCCATGACGCGGCAGTCAACCGGAATCTCAACACGTTCAATTCCATTGTGAAGAACGTGGAGATGGCATACGTCGACACTATCCGTCCCAAAGAGGCATTTGACGCAGCCATACAGGCTTTCCTGTCTACTGTCGATCCGTATACCGTATATTATGACTCCGAATCCCGCTCGGAACTGACCCAGATGACCACGGGAGAACTCGACTATGCCGGGATAGGAAGTTTCATTATGCAGCGTGACAGCGCGGCATATATCTCCGCGCCGATCGAAGGCACTCCTTCCGCCAAGGCGGGTATCAGAAGCGGAGACCAGATTATCCGGGTGGATTCGGTAAACACCGCAAGAATGGGATCGGAAGCCGTCTCAAAATTGTTGAGGGGCGTGGCGGGAACACCTGTGAAGGTTACGGTCAGACGTCCCTACGTCACAGACTCTATCCTTACTTTCGACATCATACGCAGCAAATATGTTGATCCGTCGGTGCCCTATTGGGATGTGATCAATGGAAACACAGGCTATATACGTCTCACCCAGTTCATCGCCAACAGCGGTAAGGACGTGAGGGAGGCGCTTGAGGCATTTAAGAAAAATCCTGCTGTCGACAAGATCGTGCTCGATCTGCGCGGGAACGGCGGCGGTCTGCTTGAGGCGGCGGTGGACATTGTGGGGAACTTTGTTCCCAAAGGCACGGAAGTGCTCCGCACCCGAGGCAAGGACGCCTCCACAGAAAAAATTTACAAGACCACCCGCACCCCCATATTCCCCGACATTCCTCTTGCGGTGCTCATCGACGGAGGGTCGGCTTCCGCCTCTGAGATTACCGCCGGATCGCTTCAAGATCTTGACCGGGCAGTGCTGATCGGTTCGCGCAGCTACGGGAAAGGACTTGTGCAGAGCACGTTGCCAATGCCATATGACGGTCTTCTGAAAGTCACTATAGCAAAGTATTATATCCCTTCCGGAAGGCTCATACAGGCTCTTGACTATTCTCACCGCAACCCCGACGGATCGGTGGCACGCACTCCGGACTCCCTGACCAACGTCTACAAGACTCTCCACGGACGGGAGGTGCGCGACGGTGGCGGACTGAAGCCGGATGTGGAGGTGGAATGGGGCGACATAAGCCGTCTCTCTTTCAATCTCATGAAAGATTTCTGGATCTTCGATTACGCCAACCGTTATGCCAATACCCATCCCTCGATTCCTCAGGCATGGGATTTTGAAGTCACCGACGAAATCTACGATGATTTCAAGAAAAGCATTGATCCTTCGCGCCTCGAATATGACAAGGTATGCGAGGAGCTCGTGAAAAAACTCCGCGAGGTGGCGCAACAGGAAGGATACATGAATGAGGAGACCACAGCAGCCATCGACGCGCTGACCCCGCTCCTGACCCATAACCTCAACAAGGATCTCGACACCAAACGGAAGGAGATCTCAGAATATCTCGGAGCCGAGATAGCGAGCCGTTATTATTTCGACAAAGGGAAGCTTATCCAGGATCTAAAGAATGATCCCGCGCTAAAAAAGGCGGAGGAAATTCTTTCTGACAAGGCATTGCTGTCGAAAACATTATCGCCGCAAACACAAACTGAAACGCAAAAGTGAAACTGAACGAAGCAGACAGTCTCTTCGCGACTCCGGCAAGGATAACGGCGCTTGAGACCCTGATAGACGACAAGACAGTGGGGCGGATAGCCCTCACCGGACTGAAAGGGAGCGCGCCGGCGATGTTGTTCGCCGCCCTCCGGCCAAGGAAATCTCCATATATCATAGTAGCCGACGACTTCGATGCCGCCGGCTATATCTATCATGACCTGTGCCAGATCGCCGGGGAGGGACGTGTGGCTATTTTTCCAAGCGGATACCGACGCGACATAAAATACGGGCAGCCTGATCCCCCCTCGCGCATATTGCGCACGGAAACCCTTGACGCGTGGAGCCGGAAAGACCATCCGTTGTGGGTGGTGACCTGTCCGGAGGCTCTCGCCGAAAAGGTGCCACCCGCCAAGACTCTTTCCGACCTTACTCTTGAACTCGTGTCGGGAAAGAAAGCCGACATGGGGAAGATAAAGATCAGGCTCCGCGAGTTGGGGTTCAGGGAGGTGGATTATGTATACGAGCCGGGACAGTTTGCCGTGAGAGGCTCCATTCTCGACGTCTATTCATTTTCCGGTGAACTTCCTTACCGTATCGACTTCTTTGACGACGAGATAGATTCCATACGCGCTTTCAACGTGGAGACGCAGCTTTCGGAAACAAAGCTCGACTCCGTGTCGGTGATTCCGGCAGGGATGGGTGGAGATTCCTCCGACGGCATAAGCCTGCTGGAGTTTGCCGGAAATTCAGCTGTGGTGATATGCCAGTCGGTGAGCCGGCTGGAGAGCCGCATAAAGGAAATCGCGTCCGAATCTCTTTCCGACGCGGTAGCGGTCACCGGTGAAGGGGAGGCTGACGCGCTTGACAATGTGGTCGATCCGGACGCGTTCGTTTCGCGGCTACACAAAATGAAACTTGTGGAATTCGGCATTCCTCTCCCCGACACAGCCGCCGGCGACGCGGCAATTCACTTCAATTGTTCGCTCCAGACCCTGTATCACAAGAATTTCAATCTCATAGCGGATTCTTTCTCCAAGTTTATTGCCGACGGCTACAAGATTCTCATCCTCAGTGATACCTCTTTCCAGAACGAACGACTGAAAGCCATCTTTGAAGATCGTGGCGACAGAATATCGTTCACCCCCGTGGACCATACAATCCATGAAGGGTTTGTGGATCATGAATCAAAGATATGTTTCTTCACCGACCATCAGATATTCGACCGTTTCCACAAATACAATCTTAAGAGCGACCGCGCACGCGGCGGTAAGCTTGCCTTGTCGCTCAAAGAGCTGCAGCAGATCGAGACGGGAGATTATATCGTGCATATAGACCATGGCATCGCAAAATTCGGCGGTCTTGTGAAGACCGATGTCAACGGGCATCCCCAGGAGATGATCAAACTTCTTTTCCAGAACGACGATCTGGTGCTCGTGTCGATCCATGCTCTTCACAAATTGTCAAAATATCGTGGCAAGGAGGGTATCCCTCCAAAGATAAGCAAACTCGGGTCAGGCGCATGGCAACGTCTTAAAGAGAAGACGAAGACCAAGATGAAGGATATAGCGCGCGACCTTATCAGGCTTTATGCCGCGCGCCGGCAGGAGAAGGGGTTCGCGTTTGCTCCCGACTCTTATCTGCAGCATGAGCTGGAGGCAAGTTTCATCTATGAAGACACCCCTGACCAGCTTAAAGCCACACGCGACGTGAAAGCCGACATGGAATCCGCACGCCCCATGGACCGTCTTATCTGCGGTGACGTAGGGTTCGGAAAGACAGAGATCGCGATACGCGCGGCGTTCAAGGCTGCAGCCGACAGCAAGCAGACAGCCGTGCTCGTGCCTACGACGGTGCTTGCAATGCAGCACTACCACACCTTCTCTGAGCGGTTGAAAGACCTTCCCGTGCGCGTGGAGTTTCTCTCCCGGGCAAAAAAGCCCAAAGAGGTGAAGCAGATTCTTGCCGATCTGGAAGCGGGGAAAGTGGATATAATCATCGGTACGCATAAATTGATCGGCAAGGGTGTTAAATTCAAAGATTTAGGATTGTTGATTGTTGACGAGGAACAGAAATTCGGTGTCGCTGTCAAAGAAAAGCTTAAGCAGATGAAGGTGAATGTCGACACGCTTACAATGAGCGCCACCCCCATCCCGCGTACACTCCAGTTTTCCCTTATGGGGGCACGCGATCTTTCGTCGCTCAACACTCCCCCCTCCAACCGTCAGCCGATCGTGACAAATGTCTCTACCTTCGATGATGACGTCATAAAGGAAGCTGTCACCTTTGAGTTAAGCCGCAACGGCCAGGTATTTTTCATATCCAACCGTATCGAGAACCTTACCACTATCGAAAACACCCTTCGCAGGCTTGTGCCGGACATCCGCATCGTGACAGCCCACGGACAGATGCCTCCCGAAAAGGTGGAAAAGGCTATCATTGATTTCGCGGCGCATGACTATGACGTCTTGCTTTCCACGACAATTGTGGAAAACGGCATAGATATGCCTAACGTGAACACTATTCTCATAAACAATGCCCAGAATTTCGGACTGAGCGAACTCCATCAGCTGCGTGGAAGGGTGGGAAGAAACAACAAGAAAGCCTTCTGTTTTCTTCTGGTTCCTCCCGGAAATACCTTGACTCCCGTGGCACGCCGCCGCCTTCAGGCAATCGAGAATTTCAGTGATCTCGGCAGCGGAATACATATTGCCATGCAAGACCTTGACATACGCGGGGCGGGCAATCTGCTCGGTGCGGAGCAAAGCGGGTTTATCGCCGACCTCGGCTATGAGGCTTATCAAAAAATCCTGAAGGAATCGGTGTTCGAATTGAAGACCGAAGAATTTGCCGAGGAGTTTGATGAGCTTAACGCAGGCAAAGAGGAGGAATTTGTAGCCGACTGTACCATCGAAAGCGACCTTGAGCTTCGTCTGCCTCCGGATTATGTGCCGCAGGAGAGCGAGCGTATAAGCCTTTATCAGCAACTTGACAATATGGAGACACCTGCCCAGATCGAGGAATTTCGTAATCATCTCCGCGACAGGTTCGGGACGATCCCGGTTATTTCTGAAGAGCTCATCAAGGTGGTTCCTCTCCGCATGTCGGCAAGAAGGCTCGGAATCGAACGTCTTGCGCTTAAAGGTGGAAAGCTGAGGGTATATTTTGTAGGCGACGACAACAAGGCATATTATCAGAGTCCCGCTTTCGGGAAAGTGCTTTCCTACCTTCAGTCAAATCCTCTCCGCTGCGAGTTGAGGGATGTGAAAGGGAAACGGTCAATCCTGATTGACAAAGTTACCACAGTGACCGAGGCGCTCTCGATACTTTCCTCAATGGAGAAAGCCCTTCCTGTCTGAATCTGGTTCATTAGCGGAAAGTACGTGGACGATTACCGGTCTGGGGTCGCTTATCCCGGCTGCACGTAAATTGAGATTCTAAAAAATGGGTGGCAGATTTTTCTGCCACCCATTTTTTAGAATCTCATTATTTTTTTACAGATAACTCTCAGAGTCAGATTGTGAAAGCCGTATTACAGCGGGGTTGACGGATACAGTGCTTCCCACCATGTGGAGTCATCTTTGAGATAACGAGAGAACCATGCGAAGATGGTATCCTGCCATTTGATACGTTTGTCGTAGTCCACGATATGATGGTCCTGACCCTCCACCGCGACAAACGCCGTGGGACGTCCGAGCAACTTGAGAGCCGTGAACATCTGGATACTCTCCCCTACCGGCACGTTGTTGTCGGAATCTCCATGAAGGAAAAGGAGAGGTGTGTGGATCTTGTCGGCGTTATAAAGGGGACTCTGCTTCACGAAAAGGTCAGGATGGCTCCAGGGATAAGAATTAGCCATGGAGACCTCGCTGTAGGAATAGACCCAATATCCCTCGCCCCAGTAGCTGGTATGGT